>NZ_JAPPTO010000003.1:0-358447 GCF_027587135.1 Vibrio sp. MM46 | reverse complement strand
TAAATTTAGTGTTTGCCTTTTTAAAAAAGGTGAAGACAAAAGTTAAGAGAGCCCGTTTGAAAAAGCGGGCTTTTTTAGTCCTAAAGGGACATCTTGATGCTGATATAGCTCAGGTGGTAGAGCGCATCCTTGGTAAGGATGAGGTCCCCAGTTCGAGTCTGGGTATCAGCACCATTACAATCAGAATTTTACTTGGCGACCATAGCGCTTTGGACCCACCTGACTTCCATTCCGAACTCAGAAGTGAAACGAAGTAGCGTCGATGGTAGTGTGGGGCTTCCCCATGTGAGAGTAGAACATCGCCAGGTTCTTATTTAGACTTTAGGTCTAACCAGTGCGGAGCGGTAGTTCAGTTGGTTAGAATACCGGCCTGTCACGCCGGGGGTCGCGGGTTCGAGTCCCGTCCGCTCCGCCACTTATTTAGAAACCCAGTCTCCGGACTGGGTTTTGTCGTTTTTGAACAGAATAATTTCCTTTTCAGGGAATGAGTCCCGGTTGCCCGCAACCCCGGCCGTCCGCCACTTATTTAGAAACCCAGTCTCCGGACTGGGTTTTATCGTTTTTGAACAGAATAATTTCCTTTTCAGGGAATGAGTCCCGGTTGCCCGCAACCCCGGCCGTCCGCCATTTATTTAGAAGTCCAGTCTCCGGAGTGGGTTTTGTCGTTTTAGGGAACATGATTTTCTCTTATGGGAAAATAAGTCTCGCAAGGTTTTATCTGTAGCCTACAAGCTCAACCACTTATTCAGATAAAGCTCTACATTCGCACCCCAGTCTTTCCACGAGTATTGATAAATCTAACCTATCATTTGGTTACGTCTGAGATACCCTCTATTTGCTCTCTTACATCAAAGACAGGGTTTATCTAATAAAACCAAGTTTATGACCCACCAAATACTTATCTTCTTCAATCATAGCAATCTCTGTTTGTGTTCCCTTCTCTGTATCACTGGTTAACTGTACTTGGTCATCACTTCTCATATTTACGCTGAAGAAAACTTTGTTTGCTTTACTCTTATTTGTCAGAAGGATTAACCTAGTAAAGGTTCTTTTGGGAGTACAACCTAATGATGCAGCAGATACAAAGTGAAACACTAAGAGTCTTATTCGAAAGCCTGTCTTCTCAAGATGGGATTGCAGTTATTAACCCTGCGACTGAGCAAGAACTGATTCGCTTAAAACCTAGCTCTTTGGACGAGCTAGATGTGCAAATAGAAACGTGTAAAGCGGCTCAAGTTGAGTGGGAAAAACTCAGTGCTAAAGTACGTTCCGCTTCGCTGAAAAAGTGGTTTCAATTGCTTGTAGAGCACACGGAAGATATTGCTAACATCATTACCTTAGAACAAGGCAAACCGCTTTCTGAAAGTCGTGGAGAAGTCGCATATGGAGCATCTTTTGTTGAATGGTTCGCAGAAGAGGCTAAGCGCGCCTATGGTGAGGTTATACCTGCACCAGCGGTAGATAGACGACTCTCTACCATTAAACAGCCTGTCGGCGTGTGTGCTGCGATTACACCATGGAATTTCCCTATTGCAATGATCACTCGAAAAGCGGCTCCTGCTTTGGCTGCGGGATGTGGGATGATCATTAAACCTTCTGAATTAACGCCTTTGACTGCTCTGGCTGTGGTTGAGCTTGCTCACCAGGCTGGCATCCCTAAAGCTCTATTGTCTACCGTTGTTTCTGAGCAAGCGGCAGAGTTTGGTTTGGTATTAAGTACCGATCCGCGAATTAAGAAGATCTCTTTCACGGGTTCGACACGTGTCGGCAAGATCTTGATGAAGCAGGCAAGTGATACGGTTAAAGCCGCTTCTATGGAATTAGGTGGCAATGCGCCTTTTATTGTTTTTGACGATGCAGATTTAGAAGCTGCGGCGAATGGCTTGATTGCCTCTAAGTTTCGTAATGCCGGACAAACCTGTGTGTGTACCAACCGCTTGTATGTGCATCAGAACGTAAAAGAGGCGTTCTTAACTAAGCTTCTAGATAAGGTAACAAGCCTGACGGTCGGTAATGGTCTTGAGAAAAATACAACTCTTGGTCCTGTGATTACAATGGCTTCTAAGCATCGTCTAGAAGCAGTGATCGATCAGGCAGTACAAGAAGGGGCAGCGATGCTTAATCTGCCTCAAAAACGCTCTGGGCGCTTTATGGAGCCTGTTATCTTAGATAATGTGGAACAAGGTATGGCGATAGTGCAACAAGAGCTGTTTGGCCCGGTTCTGCCAGTCATTAGTTTTGATGATGATGAGCAAGTGCTCTCGATGGCGAATGACACTGAATATGGTTTAGCTTGTTACTTCTACACCGATAGCTTGAAGCGCATCATCAAATTTAGTGAAGGTTTGGAATATGGCATGGTGGGGGTAAATGAAGGAATTATCTCTACGGAAGTGGCACCGTTTGGTGGGATCAAAGAATCAGGCATTGGTCGTGAAGGGGCTAAGCAAGGCATGGATGAGTATCTAGAGACGAAGTACATCTGCCTTGGCGGTTTGAGCTAGCCTTCCGCTTAGACACTCATTGATACGATACAAAAAGAGAAAGCTAGGTACATCGCCTGGCTTTTTGTTTATTGAGATAAAGTTGGGTGAAGAGAGGGAGCGGTGCGTTTTCTTCAGATGCAAAAAAGCCGCATCAAGTGATGCGGCTTTTCTAATATGGCTCCTCCTACTGGACTTGAACCAGTGACCTGCGGATTAACAGTCCGTCGCTCTACCAACTGAGCTAAGGAGGAACAAATTTTAATAAGTGGTGCCGACTACCGGAATCGAACTGGTGACCTACTGATTACAAGTCAGTTGCTCTACCTACTGAGCTAAGTCGGCACATTTTCGTTAATAAGTAATCGACTTACTAACCGAAAGATGGCTCCTCCTACTGGACTTGAACCAGTGACCTGCGGATTAACAGTCCGTCGCTCTACCAACTGAGCTAAGGAGGAATTATCTTGTTTAAGAATAAATGGTGCCGACTACCGGAATCGAACTGGTGACCTACTGATTACAAGTCAGTTGCTCTACCTACTGAGCTAAGTCGGCGTACCGTTATTCTTTCTATTGTTCGTGTTAGACACCAACAATTTTAAATTGTGGTGCCCGGAGGCGGAATCGAACCACCGACACGAGGATTTTCAATCCTCTGCTCTACCGACTGAGCTATCCGGGCGACGAGGTGTATTAAAAGGCTTTTCGGCTTTCAGGTCAACAATAAAATTAAAATAAATTATCGTTTGATGGATTTGTGCTCGGAGTGGGCTGTTTTTATGCATTTTGAGCAGCAATGCACCATGCTTTAAGCGCTGTTTTAAGAAAAGTAGGGCGTTCTGTCGCAAAATAAAGGCGATAAAAACAAAAAAGCACGTCTGAAAACGTGCTTTTTATTGAACAATTGACTTTAAACTAGTGCTTTACTGAGAACTTGTTCACCCAACCTTCAAGTTCATCAGCTAAAGATGCCAATGTTTGGGTGCTTGATTGGCTTTCTGTTACCACCGTATTTAGCTGGCTGCCGCTTTCTTCAATTAGGTTGATGCGGTGTGCAATGTCATCACTCACTTGCGTTTGTTCAGCCGCTGCTGTTGCAATTTGTTGGCTCATCGCAGTAATAGACTCTAACGCGGTTACTATCTGTTGAAGTGCCTCTGAGGCGTTCATTGATTCAGTTACTGTGCTTTCGCTGGTCTCGGCACAGATCTCCATTGTATGGATAGCATTGCGCGAACCCTCTTGAAGGTTAGAGATCATCTGTTGAATCTCTTTTGTACTGTCTTGCGTGCGACCTGCTAGGTTGCGTACCTCATCGGCAACAACTGCAAAGCCTCGACCTTGTTCTCCTGCACGGGCTGCTTCAATCGCGGCATTTAGCGCCAGTAGGTTAGTTTGCTCTGCAATATCGCCGATCACGTCGAGAACTTTTACGATACTGTTTACATCTTGATCAAGGTCCGCAACCGCTTTACTTGCCGTATTCAACTGAGTCGCCAACCCTTGGATGTTGTCTACAGTGCTATGGATTAATGATTGCGTGTGCTGACTCTGTTTATCTGCTTCATCGGTGTTTTGTGCTGTATCGCTTGCCGAACTTGCTACATGGTTAGCCGAAGAAGCCATTTCTGTCATTGCTGTTGCGATCATTGCCGTCGATTGTTGCTGAGACATGGTTAGATCAGCGATCGAATTAGAGCGAGACTCTACCGCTGATAGCTCTGAACGCAAGGCGTGCATTGATTCGTCCAGGTTAGTTACCATCTTAGCCAGAGATTGACTCATCTCTTGTACAGCACCATAGATGCTGTCTTTTGGTGCGGTATATTCAAAGCTGGTTTGGATATCTCCTTGAGCAACGGCTTGAACCGCTTCACGTACGTCATTTGGCTCACCGCCGAGTAGATTAAGCATCTTACGGATGGAGATAATCAACCCACCTAGTATCGCCCCCGCAATTGCTAGACACAGTGCTAGTTGCCATTGAGCTGTTGACCAGAAGCGAGCATTGACCTCATTAAACCCGATGCCAGTGCCTACCACCCAGTTCCAATGGGGCGTTTTCTCTGCAATGGAGTGTTTTTCTTCGATTGTGCCGTCAGGGAGTTTTTGTGTCCAAGTGTATTCAACGATTTGACCTGTTTTACGACCTAGGACATCTAAGATTAATTGACCAACACTGTTGCCGTCGCCATCGCGGAAATCATGGAAACTGGTGCCATGCAATTGAGGGTCGAGCGGTGCTGCCACAAAAATCATGTTTTCGTCGGCAACATAAACGTATTCGTTGTCTTTGTAGATATTGTTGCGAAGTAGGCGAGTAGCCAATGCTTTGGCTTCATCTTCAGGCATCTTGCCTTCCACTGCCATTTTCTCAACTTCAGTTAGAATGCTGTATGCACTCTTAAATAGCTCAGTCACTCGAGCTTTGTTATCAAGGTTACTTGCGACGCGTAGTGTCCAAAGACCTGTTGCAGTAAGAGCAAGTAACGCAATCAAGATGATTGCAGATAATAAATAGGCTTGAGTTTTTAATTTCATAGTTAGCTCACGAGACGTATTTAATACTATGCAATGCATAGCTTATTAGGGGGCGTAATAATAAATTCATCATATTGAAGATGTATACACGCGCCTATGCATCAATGTTGAAACTATGATTTGGATTAAATTTTTAGCGTGAAATAAGTGTGTTTTATCAAATGAATCTTGAGTTTATAAGGGTTTTTGAAGGGGAGGAGCCTTAAAGCTAAATGGAGATACTGAAAGTAGATAAGTGTTTTTATAATGCAGATAAGAAAAAAGCCAAGTCCGAAGACTTGGCTTTCAAAGTTGGCTCCTCCTACTGGACTTGAACCAGTGACCTGCGGATTAACAGTCCGTCGCTCTACCAACTGAGCTAAGGAGGAACTATTCTGTTTTGTGTCTTGCTTTAAGCAAATGCACCAAATATGGTGCCTCGAGGCGGAATCGAACCACCGACACGAGGATTTTCAATCCTCTGCTCTACCGACTGAGCTATCGAGGCAAAAGAATGGTGCCGACTACCGGAATCGAACTGGTGACCTACTGATTACAAGTCAGTTGCTCTACCTACTGAGCTAAGTCGGCGTACCGTTTTCTTTTTTGAAGAGTAAACTCTCCATTTTTTAGAATCTCATTTACATGAAACTCTAGAAATTGGCTCCTCCTACTGGACTTGAACCAGTGACCTGCGGATTAACAGTCCGTCGCTCTACCAACTGAGCTAAGGAGGAACTATTCTGTTTTGTGTCTTACTTTAAGCAAGCGCACCAAATATGGTGCCTCGAGGCGGAATCGAACCACCGACACGAGGATTTTCAATCCTCTGCTCTACCGACTGAGCTATCGAGGCAAAAGAATGGTGCCGACTACCGGAATCGAACTGGTGACCTACTGATTACAAGTCAGTTGCTCTACCTACTGAGCTAAGTCGGCGTACCGTTTTCTTTTTTAACTGTTCGTGCTAAGCACCAACAATTTTAAATTGTGGTGCCCGGAGGCGGAATCGAACCACCGACACGAGGATTTTCAATCCTCTGCTCTACCGACTGAGCTATCCGGGCGACGGAGCGCTATTAAACGGATTTTCCCGCTTTGCGTCAACCACTTTTTTTAAATAATTTCAAAAAAGTGGTTGTTCGAACGCTTTTTATTCAACTGTCACTACAAAGTGTGTCCGGAGTTAAATTCCTTTTTGAAATTTGTAACTTTTTCTAGGTAACGACGCGCTTCTGCGTTCGGGTGTTTCTTGGTAAGTGCCCAATAAACTTGGTTTGGTTGCAAAGAATTTAAATCTCTCATCGCGCGTTTGCGATCAGTGCGATGGAAAGTGTTCAAAACACCACCAGTTCCGCCATTATAGGCAGAAATCATGCTGTATTCTAATGAAGTTGGATGCTGTACGTCTTTTAAATAACGGTTCTTAAGGATGTAAAAGTAAGCCGTTCCAGTATCAATATTGTTTTCTGGGTTAAATAAGTATTCAGGACTTGGCTGCCCAGAACGATTCTTCACTAGCTTAAATACGTCTCGACCTGCTGTTTTAGGTACGACTTGCATCAAGCCATATGCATTTGCCCAACTTACTGCGTATGGGTTAAAGCTACTTTCGGTTTTGATGATGGCGTAAATCAAATCTTCAGGAATATCGTATCTCTTTGATGCACGACGTACGATGTCCGCATATTGGTAACTGCGCTGCGAGAAGTGATCTTCTACCATCGGGATTTCAACGTAATACGCTTTCTTAAAGTCGACATCTTTAGTTTTGACTTGGTTGGCGATCAAGTAATCGGCAAAGCGATTTGCTCGCCATGACCACTGAATTGGCTTTTTGTCTTGGTCGACAACCTGCTTATACAGGAAAGGTTGCCCCTCAAGTTTGATCTCTTTAGAAGAGAATAAGTCGACATTAGCCGGGTCATCTGGCGTTAACAACGTGGTGATAATGGCGTTCTTTAGGTGTTTTTGCGGTTCGGTGGGAGAAACCGTTTCGATGGTAATAACACCTTTTTGGAAGTCGACTTCAGCACGACTCAAATAATTATCGATGTATTTTACGTAATTGCTTTTACCGGCAAACTTCACTTCACGTTGCCCCCAACGTTTCTTAATGTTGCCTGAGAAGCTGTTGATCAGTGCGTCGAGTGCATCGGTATCTTTTTCAAACTGTCCCGGCAATTCTGCAAGGTTGTTAGCAAAACGGTTGGTTGGCTCGTAATCGACGTCGTAAATTTTTTCGACGAATTCACGGCTACAACCAGCCATTAAAAGTGCAGTAGCGATAAAGGCAATCTTTTTCATAGTTATTAGGGTTGTTAGACGTTAATACAAAAATGACACCACAAGGTTGGTTGTGATGTCATTGTTTTAAAACAAGTTTGCTTTATTCGCTTGGTGGCGTGTAGCCTTCGATGTGTACATCTTTACCTTCAAACAGGAAATTCACCATCTCTGTTTCAAGTTGTTTACGATGCTCAGGATCCATCATGTTAAGCTTCTTCTCATTGATCAACATCGTTTGTTTGTGTTGCCACTGAGCCCAAGCTTCTTTCGAGATATTATCGAAAATACGTTTACCTAGTTCACCTGGGTAAAGTTGAAAGTCTAGACCTTCGCCTTCTTTCTTTAGTCGAGCACAAAAAACAGTGCGGCTCATAATGACTCCTTGCAATTAATTAACGAAGCTCGTGGGGCAGAGCTTCCAGTAAGAGTTTTACTGGGGCTGCCAAACCGACTTCTTCAGGTTTAGATAAGTTATACCAAAGACCTTTGTTACCTTCCATCACCACATTAGGTTGCTTTGACAGGTCAATCAAAATCGGTGTGATATCGAGATGGTAATGGCTGAATGTATGACGAAACGTAATCAGAGTTTCTTGACGTTTAATATCGTCGGCTTGAATACCACGTTGTTCCAGTAGTAATTCAATATCGCTCTCTACATCAATATGTTCGGTTTGTGGGAAACAAAAGAGCCCACCCCAAATACCTGTCTGCGGTCTTTGTTCTAGCCACACTTCGTGACTATCACCATTTTTGTGGTGCAGCATGACGAAACGTGTCTGCTTAACCGGCTTGTCTTTCTTCGGCTTCTTACCAGGGTAATCAAGCACATTACCTTGTTTTTTTGCTATACAAAGTTCGTTGACCGGACACAAGGTGCACTTAGGCTTACTGCGGGTACACATCATGGCACCCATATCCATCATGGCTTGGTTATATTTGTCGACATCCGTTTGTGGTGTGTGCGTTTCTGCGATTTCCCATAATTGATTCTCGACTTTCTTTTGTCCTGGCCATCCATCCACGGCAAAACAGCGCGAGAGTGTGCGCTTTACGTTGCCGTCCAATATTGCATGCGGCTGTTTATAGACAGACGACAGTACCGCAGCTGCGGTGGAGCGACCAATCCCCGGTAGGGCATTCATTTGCTCTAGGTCTAGAGGGAACTCACCATTGTATTTATGGGCGACCTCTTTCGCAGCTTTATGAAGGTTACGAGCTCGCGCGTAATAGCCTAAGCCGGTCCAAAGATGCAGCACTTCATCTTGCTCGGCATTGGCAAGATCGACCACGGTCGGGAAGCGCTCCAAAAAGCGTTGGTAATAAGGAATAACCGTAGTGACCTGGGTTTGCTGAAGCATGATTTCAGACAACCAGACACTATAAGCGGTCTTGTTTTGTTGCCACGGAAGATCTTTTCTTCCATATGCGTCATACCATTCTAAGATGGCACTGGCGAAAGGTGTCACGACTTGCTCTGTATTCTATTATTGGTTAAGAGCAAAATTGCACCACAGATTGTGGTGTAAGTACAACAGATAAACTGTGGGGATATTGTGTTTGGTTTGTATGCTTTTGGGCTGCCATAGTCCGATAGCTCAACAAATACTTGCACCTAAGTGAATTCTTTGGATAATCCCCGCTTTGATTAATCAATGTGCAGGCAAAATCAATGAGTGAAGTAACCACTAACGAATACAACGAAGACGGTAAAATGATCCGTAAAATCCGCAGTTTCGTGCGTCGCGAAGGTCGTCTAACCAAGGGCCAAGAGAATGCGATGAACGAGTGCTGGCCAACAATGGGTATCGACTACAAAGCAGAACTTCTTGATTGGAAAGAAGTGTTTGGCAACGATAACCCAGTAGTGCTTGAAATCGGTTTTGGTATGGGTGCTTCATTGGTTGAAATGGCAAAGAACGCGCCAGAGAAAAACTTCATCGGTATCGAAGTTCATAGTCCAGGCGTTGGTGCTTGTCTTGCAGATGCTCGCGAAGCCGGTATCACGAACCTACGTGTAATGTGTCACGATGCGGTAGAAGTATTCGAACACATGATCCCAAATGGCAGCCTAGCAACGCTACAACTGTTCTTCCCAGACCCATGGCACAAAAAGCGTCACCACAAGCGCCGTATCGTACAGCTTGAGTTCGCTGAAATGGTTCGTCAGAAGCTTATTCTTAATGAAGGTATCTTCCACATGGCGACAGACTGGGAAAACTACGCTGAGCACATGATTGAAATCATGAACCAAGCACCTGGTTTCGAAAACATCGCTGAAGAAGGCGACTTCATTCCTCGCCCAGAAGAACGTCCACTGACTAAATTTGAAGCTCGCGGTCACCGTCTAGGTCACGGTGTGTGGGATATCAAATTCAAGCGTACTGCTTAAGGAGCCAGTAGATGTACCACTACGCGATATTAGCGAATCCGGGTCATAACCGTATTTACTTTGATAGCGCAATGACGATTGCATGTTCTGAGCTGAAAGCGATTTTGGCGTCGGAAGGTGTTGAAGTAACTGAAATTGGCAACAAAGACGTGGGTCTGCCTGCTGCACTTGTGTTCTCTTGCGAAACCGAACTAAGTGAAGCACAGGCAGGCAAGATTGCTGCGTCATCTATCTACTACGCGCTATTTGAAGTGCGTGAAGATGGCTTATTACGTCCAATTCAGGCGCCTGCATTCAATACTTTCCCTGAGAGCATGAGTCAGATCCTGCGTTACACAGGTAAAACAAACGAGCAGTTTACGCGTTTGATGGTGAACCTAGGCGTCAGTGCTGCCAACACGGGCAGTGCGCAATTAACGCTGATGGATCCTATGTGTGGTAAAGGTACAACACTGTTTGAAGGTTTGATCCACGGCTTGAATGTTGTGGGTGTTGAGATCAACCAGAAATGGGTTCAAGAGATCCAAACCTTCATTGTTAAGTTCATGAAGAACGGTCGCTTTAAGCACAAAGTGAGCAAAGAAAAGCGCACTTCTGGTGGTAAAAAAGTGGCAGATGGCTTCGTGGTTGAGGCTGCAGCAGACAAAGATGATTACAACAAAGGTAATCTTCAAACGATGAAGCTGTACTCAGCAGATACGCGTATTGCTGACCAAGTTGTGAAGAAGAACTCGGTAGATGTGATGGTGTCTGACTTGCCTTACGGCGTGCAGCACGGCAGCAAAAATGCCAAAGACAGCAAACTGAACCGCAGCCCACTGGAGCTTCTAAAAGAGGCTCTGCCTGCATGGAAAGTGGTTCTGAAGAAGCAAGGCTCTGTGGTGCTGTCTTTCAACGAATTCACCTTGAAGTGGAAAGACGTGGCGGCATTATTTGAAGAGCAAGGGTGGAAGGTACTTTCAGAAGAGCCTTACATCGGTTATCTTCACCGTGTTGATCAATCCATCAACCGCAACATCATTGTGGCAATAAAACCATAATCGACTTGAGTCGAATCAATTCCATGGAAAAGCCAACGTCCGCGTTGGCTTTTTTTACCTCTGAACTCAGCCATTTGGGTTCTTGTGACAAGAAGGTAGAAGATGAAACCTACAGCGCAAATTTTGACAGACATTCTAGCGGAAGTTCGCCCTCTAATTGGTCAAGGCAAAGTCGCCGACTACATTCCCGCATTGGCAAAAGTACCTAATACCAAACTGGGTATTGCGGTATACACCAATGAGGGTGAAGTGATTAAAGCGGGCGATGCAGAAGAGTCATTTTCGATTCAGTCGATCTCAAAAGCGTTGAGCCTGACTCTGGCAATGTGCTTGTACAAGCAAGAAGAGATCTGGTGTCGTGTAGGTAAAGAGCCTTCTGGTCAAGCGTTTAACTCGATGATCCAGTTAGAGATGGAGCAGGGCATTCCACGTAACCCGTTCATTAACGCCGGTGCTATTGTGGTTGCTGATTTGCTGCAAAGCCGTCTCTCTGCGCCTCGTCAGCGTCTGTTGGAATTTGCTCGTCAGCTATCTGGTGATACTCATATCGTATACGACAAAGTGGTTGCAGCGTCTGAAATGATGCATGGTGACCGTAACGCTGCGATTGCGTACTTGATGCGTTCATTTGGTAACTTCGAGAACGAGGTTATCCCTGTTCTGCAAAACTACTTCCATGCGTGTGCATTGAAGATGAGCTGTGTCGATCTCGCAAAGACCTTTAGCTACTTAGCCAATAAAGGTACGTCGGTGCAAACGGGTAAGCCTGTGGTATCACCAACGCAAACCAAACAGTTGAATGCACTACTAGCAACATGTGGTTTGTATGATGGTGCTGGAGAATTTGCTTACCGCGTTGGTATGCCGGGTAAATCAGGTGTTGGTGGCGGTATCATCGCTGTCGTACCGGGTGAAATGACGATTGCTGTTTGGTCTCCAGAGCTTGATGCATCTGGTAACTCACTCGCTGGTACTAAAGCACTTGAACTACTTGCCGAGCGTATTGGTCGTTCGATTTTCTAAGGAAAAGAGACGAGAAGTGAGAACGGACTTCGTCCTTGTGGATTAGGGACTTAGGAACGCTTCGCTTTAGATAAGTGTTGTTACGAATAAAAGAAAAGGTTGGCGTTTGAGCGCCAACCCTTTTTGTTTCTGTCTAGGTAAATGTAGTCATACATTTCGTTTCTCGAAGGACCCAGCCCGTTCCCGAATCTCGATTCTCTTTCTTATTCCTCTTCCACCATAAAGGCTTCAAGCAAATCATTGAGGAACAGCTTACCTTTCTCGGTAATTTGCCAGTGAGTCTCTGTTTCACTCAGATAACCCATCTCAAGTGCCCAATCGATAGTCTCTTGAATTGAGCTCAACGGCAGACCTGTTGTATCGATGTAGTCTTGTTTCGGGCACGCTTCCATTAAGCGGAAACGGTTCATAAAGAACTCAAACGGGCGATCTTCATCAGCCACAAGCTGTTCACTATCCAGATATGGCTTCACCATGTTTTGATATGCCATCAGGTAGCCACGTGGGTGCTTGACCTTAGTGGTACGAACAATGCGACCATCAGCAAAGCTCAGCTTGCCGTGTGAGCCGCAGCCAATGCCAAGGTAGTCACCAAAGCGCCAGTAGTTCAGGTTATGCTGACACTGATAGCCCGGCTTGCTGTAACCAGAAATCTCGTATTGAACATAACCCGCCGCTGCGAGTTTCTCATGTCCTTGTTCGAAGATATCCCACAAGTCATCGTCATCTGGCAGAGTCGGTGGCTTGTAGTAGAACATGGTATTTGGTTCGATGGTCAGCTGATACCAAGACAGGTGCGGTGGCGCCAACTCAATCGCTTTGTCCAAATCAGCCAAGGCTTGTTCGATGCTTTGATCTGGTAAGCCGTGCATGAGATCGAGGTTAAAGCTATTCAAGCCGATTTGGTGCGCCAGCTTAGCGGCATTGACGGCTTCGTCTTGACCGTGAATGCGCCCCAAACGCTCAAGCTTCTGTTGCTCAAAGCTTTGCACACCGATAGAGATGCGCGTTACACCAGCCTTGCGGTAGCCAACAAAACGCTCAGCTTCAATGGTGCCTGGGTTAGCTTCCATGGTGATTTCGATTTCAGGCTTGAACGGAATACGCGCTTCAATGCCCTTAAGTAGGCGCTCGATGCCTTCTGCCGAAATCAAACTCGGCGTACCACCACCAATGAAGATTGAATGCAGTGGACGTGGCGCTTCGTTAAGACGGTATTTCTCAATGTCGGTATCCAAATCTTCAAGAAGAGCATTGATGTACTCTTCTTCTGGGATCTCGGCTTTAAGCGCGTGAGAGTTAAAGTCGCAATATGGGCACTTTTGTACACACCACGGGATGTGTACATACAAGCTCAGTGCTGGGGGCGTTAACATGGTCTAATTCGCTCGAGATTACTGAGACACTTGCTCAGACAATTGAGCAAACAACGACTTGAGTGCTTTACCGCGGTGAGACAGTTGCTTCTTACGTGCTGGCTCAAGTTCGGCAGACGCACAGTTGTCTTCAGGAACGAAGAAGACTGGGTCGTAGCCAAAGCCATTTTCACCGTGTGCTTCAGTTAGAATGCGACCTTCCCATTTACCGTGACAAACGATAGGGGTTGGATCGTTCTCGTGACGCATCAAAACCAATACGCAGTGGAAACGAGCGGTGCGCTCTGCTTCTGGTACGCCTTCCATTGCTTTAAGTAGCTTCTCTAAGTTCTCTTGGTCAGAGGCTTTTTCACCTGCGTAACGTGCAGAGTAAATGCCCGGAGCACCTTTCAAGAAATCGACTTCTAAGCCTGAGTCGTCCGCAATCGCAGGAAGACCCGTTTCTTGTGCGGCATGGCGAGCTTTGATGATCGCGTTTTCGATGAAAGTCGTGCCAGTTTCTGCTACTTCAGATACGTTGAATTCACTTTGCGCCAATACTTCAAAACCGAAGTCAGACAGCAGATCTGCCATCTCACGAACTTTGCCTTGGTTGCCTGTTGCTAGCACTATCTTTTTCATGGTCGTCTCTTTCTGTAGCGATAAAGGGAGAACGCAGTGTTCTCCCTGATTAAATTGGTTCTGGGGTTATGATGTTCTAAAAGCTTTTAGATCATCACAACCTAATTACTCTTCGACATAAAATTTCTGGGTGAATTTAAGCTTACCTGAGCCTTTGTTTCCAGCTTTAACGTCAATATCGAAGGTAAAAGTTTCTTCGTTAGTAATACCGAGCTCTGCTAGGTAGTAAATCGCATCGCCTTCTTTCACTTCACGGAAGGTGAGCTTTTGCGTTTGACCGATAAGGTTCTTTGCCTGACCACTGATTTTAGCTTCAACGGCAGGTTTACCTAAAGAGGCACTGTCGAGCACGCTGATGTTCAGTACGGCATTGTAGCCATTACGCTTGATGTCGTAGCTACGGGCGATCTTGGGAGTTAAAAAGGTCGAGTTAAACGCGATGTAGTGGACCTCGATGTCTTTCATGGTTTTGAACTGACCTGCCATGCTTGGTAAAGACAACAGGCTGATCAGTAGGGCGGTAATCCATTTGCTCATTATCACTTCCTCGAATCGGGCGTTTTATTATTGGTACGAATTTCGTAAATAAAAAGCCATCAAATGAAGGCTTTTAAATCCTATTAAAATAAGGTGATTCCTTTATTTTAAAGGCTTCTTTATACTGTTTATATTTACATGTGTTTGGTTGTTAATACTAATTGTGGTCATTTTGTGGGCTTCTTAAGGGGTTGAATTTAACAGCGTCCTGCAAGTAATCAGGGGCAAGGTGCGCATAGGTCATAGTTTGCTGAATGGTGGAGTGTCCGAGTATCTTTTGTAGGGCAAGTATGTTGCCTCCATTCATCATAAAATGACTTGCGAATGTATGCCTCAATACATGGGATGCTTGACCTCTGGGTAATCCAAAATCACAGCGTTTTTGGATTGCATAAAACTCATTGTAGCAATCAGAAAATAACCTTCCGCTGTTGCCTGTTTGAATTTCCAGTTCGAGCTTCTTATCTATTGGAACTGTTCTGTTTCTTCCATTTTTTGTATCCACAAAGGTGACACGACCATTAACAAGTTGGCTGCCTTTCAACCCCTCCGCCTCCCCCCATCGTGCTCCGGTGGCTAAGCATAGCTTGGCAACTTTTAGGGCGTCGCCAGACAAAGAAGTAAGCAATATATCCATCTCATTTTGAGACAGAAATTGCATTTCTCTTGCTCTTGGTCTTCTTAACTTAAAGCCTTTAACTGGATGGGTTCCGCTATATTCCTGAGCCTCCATCAAAACAGTAAAAACATTACTTAGACACATAATCTTGCGATTAAATGTAGTCATTGCTTTGTTATTGTCTAGATGATGGACTCGATAGTCTGCAAGCATCTTGTGGTTTATTTGGTAGGCTTTAGGACTGTCTAGTTCGACATCGATTTGCTTCAGTATACGGTGGTATGTAGTAGCAGTTTTTTTACTTTGCCCTTCATATTTCCACCATAAATCAATCAACTCTTTTAGCGTTCTGCGGTCTGCTGGTTTTTCGAGCCAATCCTTGTTGTGAGCGGTAGCAAGTATATGTTTTTCGTACTGGCTGGCTTCGTATTTAGTCTCAAACTTTCGCCTATACCGCTTCCCATCTCTACCTTGCGGGCGAACATCGACAAGGTATTTATCACCTTGTTTTTTGATGCTCATAGGTTTTTCACCACCTGACGAATACGCCCATTAACTCTTAGTCTGCTTAGTTCGTCTTTGGTTAGTAAAAAATTGCTGTGCTCGGGGTTGTCGCTAATTATGTGATAGCCTTGGCTCGCAATGTCATAACGTAAACGCTTAACTAGCAGTTGGTTGTCAATGGAAATGGCATAGACACCATCGTAGACGCCGACATGCTCTTGAGTGTCTACTACCAACAAGTCACCATCCATTAGGGTGGGGCTCATCGAATCGCCTCTCGCCTTTATGGCACAAGCATCCTCTTTCTTGATTCCTAAGCGCTTTAAGTCTTCAACCAGAATCAAATGCTCACCAATAATGGAGTCGTCATGCTGAAAACTACCACAACCAGCACTAGCCTCCGCCGAATATAGGGGGATAGTTTCAAAATCAGATGCACCCAAGAAGCGGGCATTTTCAAAAGAGACATTGCCTGCACCTGATAGCCAATCGATATTTACATTGGTCGCTTGAGAAATTTTTATTAATGAATCAAGTGTAGGGGAGGTTGTGCCGTTAAGGTATTTACCCATGACAGCATGAGATATTCCACATTTTTCAGCAAACTTTCTACCTGAAGTTTCACCTTTTAATTCTTTTAATCGATTAGAAAAAGTAATGTTACCCGCCATGACTTTGCCTTTACTAGTTTACAGTGTCTCTAATTGGAGGCATTCTGTATTTATTTAAATCCAATGAAGCGTTTGGATGCGTTTAGATGTAAGGGAAAGATACCATGAACATACCAGTGCAACCAGATATGCCTTATTTGCCTGTCGATGAATTTGCGCGCCGTTGGGGAGTTACACCTCAATCTGTCCGCAATATGGTTCACGAAGGAAGGCTGCCAATCAAAAAGAAAAAGCGTGGAGAGAAAAAGGTTTACATCAATATGCTTGTTCTGTGGGAACACGCCAAGGCGGACGCCGATGAACAAGCAAAAGATAACTTTTTTAGAGCTTTTTAAGGGGGAAGTATGAGCAATAGGTCAGATACCCAAAAAGCATTTCGCGAAATATATAGCGTAGAGCGAACTATGGAAGGGGCGGCTCGCTTCCTTGGCTATTACGAAGTATTCAGCAAATACCAAGTTAAAGAAGTACACCAAGTACACATAGTCTCTTTGGTGCGTTGCTGCTTGAGCGATAGAAATCTAGAGCTTCGTAACTTTGGAGCAATAGAGTTGCGCTTAAGACATTTTAAGCGCACGGGGCAACTTAGCCGTCTCAAAAATTATTGAGGTGAGTATGCCAACTGAAAAAGGGATTGAAACGATAGAAGGCATCAAAGCCAAGTATTTCCCTAATTTTGGGAAGCCAAAACCGCGCAGTGGTCAGGATTATCGCTTTAGCAGAAAGGGGCAAGCTGAGTTTAGGAAAGCGGCGAAACTGCAAGCAATCAAACATAGAAGGCTAATTGAATGAACCAATTCAAATACAACCCCAAGCGAATCAACATTCTATCTAGTGGGGGCGGAACCCAGTCCAATGCCATGATAGTGCTTATTTCTCAAGGAAAACTACCTAAGCCTGACCTAATTATCATGTCTGACACGGAGCGAGAAATGTCAGAGGTCTTTGATTATCAGAGAGAGCACATTGCGCCACTTTGCGAACAGATGGGTGTGGAATACCTCATTGTCCCAAAAAGCGATTACACCAAATACGACCTAACAGACCCAAAAGGAAAGAATGTGCTACCGCCATTTTTTACCGAGTGGAACGGTAGGGATAAAAACGGACAGTGCAACAAACAGCCGGGCTTTTGCAGTGATAAATGGAAAGGTGAGGTTGTCCGTAGGCTATGTAATGAGCGCTTCCCTAAATCACAGTTCGACATGTGGCTTGGAATGACTACGGATGAACTGCGTCGCGTCAAAGTCACCGTTGGAAAATGGCAAAAGCGCTACCCACTTGTCGAGATGAGATTATCTCGTTCGGATGCAATTCGCATTGTCGAAAAAGCTGGATTGCCTACGCCTCCCCGCTCCGCTTGTTGGATGTGTCCAAATAGGAACGATACAGAATGGCAATACATGAAAGACCATTGTCCAATGGATTTTGAAAAGGCTGTCCAGTTCGAAAAGGATTTGCAAAAGGAATATCCGCACCTTTGGTTGCATAAATCAGGTGTGCCGATTGGCGAAGTAATTTTCTTCGATGGTCAGATAGATATGTTTTCGGGGTTTTGCGATTCAGGGATGTGTTTTGTATGAGTCGCAATGCCAAGTATGAAGCAGCCAAGAAAGCGCAAGGCTTAAAGAAGGTCACTCTATGGGTTCCCCAAGACAGAGAGAGTGAGTTTCACATGTTGGCAAAAGCTTGTTGTGAACATCGCCATTTAACCTTTAACACCCTGCGAGATACCAAGTCAGGTAAGTACGTTTCTCTAGAGAATTTATAGCCCGTCACTGGTGACAGAATGAAAATTGAAGAGTTGCTACATGTGGGTGGAGCCATTCGCCCACTGGATAAAATCAAAGAAGCCGAAGCCTGCTATCAAGCGGGTTTTTTAGGTTCCAAATTTTACCAACATTCGAATTTTTCCGAATGGGCTGAGATTGAGAACCAAAAAATCCGTGAAGCGCAGCAACTGCATTTCATCCGCACGAAACACATCCGCGAAGCGGCGCGCGATAGCGCGGAGACAATAGGCTTGTCCAAGGGCGCAAAAGTCCGACACAAGAAAAAGAGCCAAAAAATACACCGAATCACTAAGCGTCTGCGAACGCTACAGCACCCTACGGGGCAAAAGACGGAGCTTGATAGCCGTTTAGGGCATGACAACATTGATGCGTTGTATTCGACCACAGAGCGAAACAAAGCAAGGGTGTTACCGTCAGTTGGTAAGCCTTGCTATGAATTTGAGAAACAATTAGCCCCTTCAAGCTTGCATATCCAGCACCGGAAATGGTCAGGGCAATATCGAGCGCAAGTTGTGGCACAAACGCCACCTAGTTCGGCGCCGGATGCAAATACAGGTGAGCGCTTCACCGAACAGTTAACCAAACGTAGCGTGTCAAAAATATTTGAGTCGGGAGCGTACGTTGCCCAATGTCATGACGGATTCACAACGTTTATCACGCTGACGTTTACTAAAGAGCAGCGACTTGCACTATTTGGCGCACAAGCGGAAGCCGAAGGCAGACCATTTACTCCTATCGAATTTATTCGAGACAAAGGAACGATTGTTCACGGTAAAGATGGGCAATACACCTTACTACCGAAAAAGCCTTTCACCATTGTGAAAACGGCAGAGACCACCATGGGGCGAGAGGTTTCTCGCTTTCTTGATGGGTGCAAAAAGATGTACCAGCGCGGTTGGGAAACTGAGGCGGGTGAAAAGATAAATCCACACTATAAAGCCAAGCCTTCGCCATTTGGTCCAGACAGGGAAAAAGCTGATTTTCATTATGTTTGGGTTGCTGAGTGTCCACCAAGCAAAGACCCTCAAACCAATGAAATCATTGGCGAGCCTAACCCCCATATTCACCTCATTATGCGATGGTCGGTGGAGCCTGTTTATTTTCGTGATTGGGCTAAACGTCTTGAGGGACTTTGGGGTAAAGGGATGGCGCACATCGAATGGATAAAACAGCCCAAGGCAGCCAGCACCTATTTAATCAAAGCGCTTGGTTATGCCGCAAAAGGTGAGAATGCAGACCAAGGGTTAATTCGAGGTAATCGCTACAACATTGCACGTTGTTCACGCGCGCCAGCTTGGGAGACGCTCGCCACGTTTGACACCGATAACATTACGGCAGTCATCAAAGAGCTTGGCTACAAGCTGGAGCAATGGAAAAAACCAATGCAGCGCTCAATCGCTCGCATCAATAAGCAAAAAGCACAAACGGTGAAGGCGGTTGGTATTGCTGAGCAGCAAAGCAAGCCTGATGAGCATTTGAACAAGCTGAAAGCGCGCATTATCCGCTTAGAGAGAGCGGCAAAGAATGTAGCGCAAGATATGAAAGCTCGTGAGATGAATGTGTCCACCAAGAATGCTTTCTCTATCACCTTTGATGGTGAGGACGCCAAGGCTCGAATGGATAAGTTTCTTATGTGGGCAACAGGGGCGCGCGGATGGTCAATGGAGCTTATCGGTGCGATGGGACAGCATGACGAGATTCTAAGGCGAGAGATTTACGGGAAATCTCACGAAATAGACCTGAGTGATTTACGCGAATCTGCTCGGGAGCAATACGAAAGTGAACGTGAGCGCTTTTTAGAGCGTCGAGCTTACTGGCGAAGCGTTTTGGATAGTTTGCCGCCGATACCTGAGCCTGATGAGGATGAAATAAACCTAGCAATGGCAAACAAATATGCCTACTTGGAGGCTTCCTACCAAGTTCGTCAACGATGCGAATCAGAGGCGACTCATTAACTTCTGCCAACGATGTGAATCAGGGGCATCTTTAACTAACAACTAACGTCGAGAGACAGGGGAATATTATGAAAACACTATCTATTGATGATTGTCAGCGTGACCTTGCCGCGCTGGATGCGGCTGACCAGTTAACGGCATCACTGAAAAAGCAGATTGCCAGCTTAAAAGGGATGGACTCAAAGTCGATTATGAAAACCGCCATGCCAATGCTGATGAGCGGCAACATTTCCCTAGAAGGTTTGGGCTTGCCTGTAAACCTGTTTGAGCAAATCGAGCAACTAGAGCAAATCAACAGTGTTGGACGCGCTAAGCTTCGCGCTCGCATCACTGCTGATTTACATGCGCTAAACGGTATTGAAGAGGCAGAGGTGAGCCATGGCTAAGGTCGAAAACCCAGTTCGCGGTTATGTGTCTTGTCCGGTTTGCCAATCTGCCTCAACCGTTCACCAATGCGGTGAAGGCAAATTGATTGCAACTGGTGAAACACCAAAAAACGGGCGCAATATCGGTATTTTGTATTACCGCTGTCCTGAGTGTGGTAACAGCTCAATCAGTAAGCGCGGGAGCGAGTTTATTAGCGCAAATATGGTCGCGGAATTAAGCGACCTTAAACCGCTTGAAGCCGCGCCAGTACAGGTTAGCGAGCCTAAAATCGAAGTCGAAAATGAAACGGTTATTTCTGGTGTTGAATTTGAGTTTGACGCCAAAAGCAAGCAAGCGGTTATTGATGCGGCTATTCCAGTGTTTGAAAAGCACGGCTCAACGCTGATGGCAGTGTTTGGGGACTACATCGAAGAGGCAACGCTTGTTCTTGCTATCTTGGGTTTGGTCTACGCATCACGAAAACAGCTTGAAGCGCTTCAACGTAGCAAGATGGAGGCGGAGCATGGCGAAAAAGCCTCAACCTCTGGCACTGCCTAACCCTGTAAACTCGAACCCGTCACACGATGCTGAGCATACGATTTATGTGGCGGGAACGGGAGGCGGGAAAACCTCAGCCGTTAAACACCTAGGGCTGGTTCCCAAATCGGCTCAAGCGGTGTTTTTTGACCCGTATCGAAACTATGCAGGGGCGAAATTTCGCGGTCAGCGATGCCTTGGGGTAAGTACGCGTCTCGGTTTTCTCAAGGCGTTAGTGATGGCACGTAGACGTGGTAAACCGTTTAAGTTGGCTTACGTACCGAGTAAAGGCGCGACAGCGGAAGAGCTGGAGTTCTTTTCATCGGTGGTGTGGTCAATGGGTAATGGTCGCGCTGATAAGCTACACATCATCATTGAAGAGTTGGCTTCTTGTGTTGAAACCAATGGCAAGCTTAAAGGGCGAGCGGGTGAGCTGCTTCGCGGTGGTCGTCAATATGGGTTGGTTGTGCACACGGTTTTTCAACGGGGGCAAGAAGTGCCGAAAACCGTCACTGAGCAATCAAGCGTTTGGTGGATTGGTGCGGTTAACTCAATGGCAGATGCGCAATGGTTAGCGGATAGACGAGGGTTGGACGTGAACACCATTGCCCAATTGAAATCTGCCAAGATAAACAAACTGCGAATCAATAAGCCTATCGCAGAATATTTATTGGTGTGCGATGGCATTGGTAACGTTCAACACAAGGCGTTTAACTGCGCGACAGGGGCAAAGCTCAGTTTAAATTATCGCTAAATGACAGTGATTTACTTCACATCTAAACCTATAGGTTATTCGTTTAACCTATAGGTTTAAAGTCAGTGACCGCCGTGTGGTTGTCTGATTTGATAATGGCTCTTTTAACTCTTTCCAACGATGCGAATCAGGGGAAAACATGAAAATGAAAGCAAGTCATAAAACTATGCTGATGACGGTTGTCGTTGCGCTATTGGTGTTAGCGGCAATCAACAACATTGGCGCACTTAAGCCAGTTAAAGAACAGCTTAACGGCAATGCAGGGTGGTTTTAATTATGGAACTACTCAACACACCATTTAACCCTCGTCCACTCGATTTAGACCCTGTAGAAGGGGTGAATTGGGGCAACCAAGCAAGCTTACGCTTGGTTAGTGGTCCAACTTACCAATCCATCGAGTTGGTAACTGACATCCTTAATCCAGCCGATATTGAGCGTGTACGCATCACGCTAAACGGCAAAGAAGTCTACAACCTAACAGGTCAAGACTTGGTTGACCTTCAAGAGCACCGCAAACAGTTCACTCAGGCGGGACGTTACGTTATTCCTTTTGCAGATCTAACGCTGCGTACAAAAGGTGGTGTGCGTACTGGTGAGCTAGTGACTCTGCAAGGTGAAATCTGGTTTGTTTACATCCAGCTTGCATCAAAAGCGGGTGGCACAGCTGCGCCAAGTATCCGCGCACGTTCTCACACGACTCAAGCTCAATCACAACGTATTTACTTGCCACGCATTTACTCACTGTCTTGGTTTGCAAGTGCAACAGGTCGTACGCCGTTTGATTTTGCTGAGCGCTCACCTTTGCTGTCATTGAAGCGCATTCACTTCAAAGACGCATCCATTGACCGTGTTCGCGTTCTTCGCGACAGCGTCGAAGAAATCAACGTCAACAAAGCTGATAACGCTTTTGACCTTGCCATTGTTGGCTTAGAGCAAAATAACGGCTGGTTCAGCCTTGATTTTGTTCGTACTGGCTTTGGTGTGGAAGGTCGTCTGCCTACCAATGCCATGAAGCAGCTTCAATTCGAGCTTGATAAGTCTCAAACGGGCAGTGTGCCAGTGCTGATTGAAGCCATTGAGCAAGTGGGCACTATCTCAGCGAATTAAGGGGGTGAGCAATGTCCTTACCTGACCAAGCAAAAGCGGCTGCCAGTTCTGGCAACTGGTTTGACAGCATCTTAGAAGGTGCGGGCGAGCTTGTTGGTGGTGCGGTCGATGTCGTGGGCGACTTCGGTAATGACTGGCTCGGTATCAAGATGGGTAACGAGCTAGAACGTGCTAAGTCAGCCAGTCCAGACGAAAACCGCGCCAACAATAACAACTATCAGCAACCAAACGGACAGCCAGTGAATACAGGCGGTAACGGTGTTCAATGGCAGACCATTGCCATTGTGGTGGTGCTGCTGCTGGTTGTGTTCGGTGGATTGGCATTTGCGCTTAAAGGGGGCAAGTGATGCCAATCGTCTATCTGGGAATTGTTGGATTAACCCTTGGCTTTTTGACTGCCAAGGAAATCAACAAATCAGCGTGGCTCATTGTGGTGGTGCTTGCGCTGATTATCTGGCTTAAAAGGGGTTGATATGCTGGGTTCATTAACCAGTTTAACGGGTGGTGGTGGTCTGCAAGGCGGTGCGGCTGGACCATCGGCAGCGAAAAGCAGTAACCAGTCAGGGCAATCTATCGGCGGTATCAACATGGGTGGTGGCGTGAGTCCTTGGCTCATCCTTGCTATTGCCATACTGGTCATCGTTGCCCTAAAGGTACTCAAATGATTCAGGTGGTAACGCATGACGAAGGCATAAAAGAGCAACTGCGCGAAGCGTTTCGCGCTTGCCCTGATGACTTCGAGGTGATGGAGCAAGCCATTGAAGATGGGTTTGTCAGTATCTACCTCATTCATGGTGATGACTATCGTTTAGCGGTTGCGGGTGAAGTAGTCGGCAATGATTACTTTGTGTGGGCGGTCGAGGGAAAAGGGGCAGTGAATGCCTCTCGGGAACTGGCTGCCTACGTGAAAAACAGCGGCTTAGATGCGATTACCACCAAAACGTATTTTCCATTGGTGGCACGTTTGCTCAAACGCCTTGGCAATGTCTCGACCATGGCGCAAGGCGACCACCAATTATTGCGATGGGAGGTTTAGCGCATGGGTGGTAAATCCAGTTCAAGCAATAAAACCAGTACCAAAAATACCAGTAGCCAGAATGCCATTAGCGGCGACAACCTTGGGGTTGCACTAAGTGGTATTGAAGGCTCAACGATTAATGCCACGGTCACCGACCATGGCAGCATTGAAAAGTCGTTTAACTTTGCAGGTGACGCGCTTGATGAATCTCTCAAGCTCGCCAATGGCGCACTCAAAGAGTACAGCTCAAGCAATAGCGAAAACCTTCAAATGATAGCGGGACTTGCGGGTAACCAAGCGGCTCAAAACACACAGAACTTAGACAAGCTGACCGAGCTTGCAAAGTTCAAACAAGACAACGGACAAAGCGCGCTAAACAAACAGCAGTTGATTCTGATGGCAATCATTGTGCTCGTACTTGGTTTTGTCCTGTTTAAGGCGGTGCAGAAATGAACCTGACACTTATTAAAGGGCAAGAAGTGCCGCTCAATGTCGAATCGAGCTGGCTATTCATCGAGTCCTATCAGGGCAAATTGTCGGTGCGATTAGATGCGACGGGCGAAGAGTTCACGCTACCTAGTGGCTCAGTGCTTCGCTATGGCAAGCCAATGGGGCGCATCTTACTCAGTGGCGAAGGTGAGCTGTCATTTGAACATGGTAGCGGTGATTTTACCCCGCCAGTCGAAGGGCAAAAGCTCGAAGTTACAGCCATGCCGAAAGTTGAGTTAGAAGACAACCAACAGGTAGTGGTATCCAAAATTCCTAAGATGGAGTTTGCGGATAATCAAACCGTTCGCGTTCACGTGGGTGACAACCTTATTGGGCGTCGTGGCGAATTGCCATTGCCTATTCCCGCTAATGCCAACCGCAAAGGGGTGATTATCAAAGCGCCATCGAGCAATACAGGTTTTGTGAGTATCGAGGGCTTTGAGCTTGCAGCAGGCGAAACGGTCACCATCGAAACGACGGCGGCGTTCAAGTTATCAGGAAAAGCGCCAGATACCGCGCAACTATTGGAGTATTAACCATGGCACTACCACCGCTACCAACGGGTAGCAGCCGAAATAAAATCGAATTTTTGTATAAGCACATGAACTCAGGTGAATCCGGCTCTGGTAGCGCATTGCCGATTATTCAAGGGCGATTTGTGCCTAACAATGATACTGGGTGGAATGCTGACCTAGACGGCTTTTTCATTAAATACGATGCGCCGAGTTATGTTGAAGATGGGGATATGGACATTATGCCTCTCATCCGTCCCAAGCTTGAAAGTGACGGGGAGCTAGTAAGAGTGTTCTTCAATATCTCCGCAATGGCTCGCCTATCAGGCTTCCAAGGCGAATTGGGTTTTTACATTGTGCTGGCAGATGAGCAGGGCAACGTCATCAAAGAGAATGACGGCTACCTAAGAAAGCTTGAGCTAAAAAGTACAACCGTTCACGGCAAAGCGTCAGAACTGGGGCAGCGTGTCACCGTTAACGAAACGGGCATTTTGCAGATTGGCAAAGATACCATCAAAGATAAGCAAAAGGTCTTTCCTCACTTGTTAATTCAAGCCGACCCCGTGTACGCCGCTGACAGTGGCAGAACCAATAAAGGCGTTGTGAGTGATTTATACCTTCACAGTGGCGATGTCGTGATTATTGGCTTGGGTGTGTCATCAATAGACCTGACGTTCGTGCCGCGCGAGCCGAGCTCAGAGTCGGGTTCACCAGTACCCAACTAACAGGGAGGTGTTATGGCTCGCAAGCTCATTATCACCATCATTGCTGTCATCTTAATTTTCTCTCTGTATCAGGGGCAAAAGATTATGAAATCACAACTCAATCGCGGTATTCGCAATAACAACCCGCTCAACATTCGCATTAGTGGTAACGCTTGGACGGGGAAGGTAACGCCTTCGAAAGATAAGGCATTTGAAACCTTCTCGGATTCAAAATACGGCTTTCGTGCGGCGGCGAAACTCATCCGCAACTATCAGAACCTGTATGGGCTAAATACGCTGTCAGGCATCATTCACCGATGGGCGCCAGCTAGCGATAACAACGACACGGATAACTACATTCAGTTTGTGGCCGGCAAGTTGAACGTAAACCGAAATGCACCTTTGAACCTGTATGACGATGCCTTTATGGCTCGCCTTGTTCATACCATGTCCATTATGGAAGTGGGGCGTTATTACTCACTGAGTGATGCCGCCGAAGGGGTAGCACTCGCATGACCAAACAAGAAGTAATGCAAAAGTTAGTGGTTGGGATTCTGACCGCTTTAATCAGCGCTTATATCTGGAAGCGCATCAACGGTTAGGAGCCAGCATCATGAAAATAGATTTGAAACAACCATCAACGAAGAAAGGGATTGCTTTACTCGGTGCGGGTATTGCATTGGCAACGGGGCACCCTGAACTATTAACCGCAAGCGTGACGCCGGAAGGTGTACAAATGGGTGGTTTGATTGGTGTGGCTGCGCCAATGCTGCTTGGCTTGTGGGAAACAATCCGAGATGAGTTTAATGGCTGAGTACCAGACGATTATCGTTGCTGCAGTAAGTGCGTTGTTCAGTGGAATTGGCGTAGGCGTTACGCTTAAAACTGATGTTAAGTGGCTGCGTCTGATGATGGAAAAGATGGATGAACGGATTACGCGGTTAGAGAACAAGGCTAATTGAGAAAAGTCATTTAGTTGTATTTAGTGCGCTAGAATATAGTCAATGGAAAGTGCTTTTTCAGGAGCAAGCATGGAAGTTATCACTAAAAACAACTTGATTGAGTTTTCTTCAAATCTAGCAACGCATGCAGAAGAGGTAAAGGTTGGTTTTAAGTCTATCTGGGCTGATGACTCTTTATCGGAGCTCGAAATGAAAGTAAAGCTATTGGGTGAGTATTTAAATTCTCAACCATTAGATTTATCAGAGAATTGGAGTGAAGTGGATAGTGCAAAATCTAATTTACTAATTGCTGAAAGGCGTTTGTTAGAGCTACACACATACAAAGACAATATTATTTTAGTTGGTGTCTGTTCGTTAATGGTTAGCGCTGCTGGGGTTATGATGTTTGTATTGTAGTGAGCGAGCCTTGAGTCTCGCTCGGTATTAAATTGGCAAATGTCACGCTCAATCAATCAGTGCTGGCGTTAAGATAATATCGACATCGGTTGTGGTAAAAATATCTGGTCGACTTTCTTCAACTCGTCGAATAATTTTGGTTGTTTTGTAAAGAAAAGAACCGACAGGAAGGACAAAAAACTCACCTAAAGAGGGAATGTCAGTGGAATTTGCATCTCTCACTACTAGCAATGGTTCGTTTAATGTAGTGTCCCACTCGTCACAAACGTCTGGGTCTATTTGATAAAAATTCAGATTCATTAAGTCTCCTATTTTTGTATCGTTTTAATCAAGCATAAACAATATGTTGAGTATAGGAGCCATTTAGATAAAAGACCGCTATTTTACAGCGGTCTTTTTTTGTTGTGGTCTTTTTGTGGGAGTGTTTTTTGTTTTTTTCTTTTAAATTAGGTGCTTAGTCTAAATAAAAAGCCATCAAATGATGGCTTTAATTTCTGTTGGTATTTGTACTGGGGATTCTATCCGAATTTGTTTATGACGTCCCAGTTCACCTTTTTCTATGTGAACCAAACCTTTAGCAACTTTAAATTGTTTGGCTAAAAACTTGGTTAGGTGCGCATTCGCTTTACCATCGACAGGCGGTGCGGTGATGGCAATTTTGAGCTCTTCACCATGCAAGCCGACGATCTTATCGCGGCTTGCTTTTGGTTGGATGTAGAGCCGAAGCACCACATCCTCGCCGTCATGCCAAACTGCTTCTGACATTATAGTTGGTACCAGATAGGACCAATCATGTCGCCCATCAGGAAGTTGGCAAATTGTAGACCAATGAACAGCACAAGCACGCTCAAGTCGAAGCCACCCATTGCTGGGATGATGCGACGGATTGGCGCTAGCATTGGCTCAGTTAGCTGGTGGAATACGTACTCGATAGGGCTGCGACCTTGGCTAACCCAGCTCAGGATTGCACGGATCAATAGTACCCAGAACAACAAGCCGCCAGCGGCTTTAATCAGAGACAATAAGCCTAGGAATAGGAAGTCCATACTAAATGAAACTGACCCGCTAGAAGCGATCAGGATCAGCGCAACAAACTTAAGCACACACAACACGTAAGCAAACAGCACTGTCGCTAGGTCGATGCTACCAATGGATGGGATCACGCGGCGCAGTGGACCCACAACCGGTTGGGTTGCTTTGACGATGAACTGCGAGAATGGGTTGTAGAAATCTGCACGAGCAGCTTGCAACCATATACGCAAAATCACGACCATGATGTACAGGTCAAATAGGGTTGAGATGAGAAAACTCATTGAATTCATAAGGTACCCTTAACAAGTAAGTGAGTGACACAGAGTGGGTATCACTCAAGTCATTAAAACAGTTTTTCCATTTCTTCAGCGCGAGCAACCGCAGCTTGCATTGCTTTCGCCACAATATCAGACAGTTGGTGCTCGTTGAACGTACGTAGTGCTTCTGCCGTTGTGCCACCTTTTGATGTCACGTTCTCGCGCAGTGTTGAAAGCTCAGTTTGTGGGTTTTCTACCACCATACTTGCAGCACCAAGTGCGGATTGTTGAACTAACGTGCGAGCCGTGTCTTTATCGAAACCTTGAGCAATTGCTTCTGCTTGCATCGCTTCCATAAACAGGAAGAAGTAAGCTGGTGCGCTGCCTGCCGCGGCAATCACATTGTTGATGCCAGATTCTTGTTCGACCCAGCATACCTTACCGCAGGCTTGCATTAGCTCTGCCGCGAAGGCTTTATCTTGTTCTTGCACATGTTCAGGCGCGTAAAGACCACTCATGCCCAAACCAAGTTGTGATGGTGTATTTGGCATCACGCGAACCAAGTTGAGCTTAGTTGCTAGCATGTCATCCAAGCGTGAACAGTTGATGCCAGCCGCAATAGAGATAACCAGTTTATTGCTGAAGTCGATAGATTGCAGTGGTTTACACACTTCTTCCATCATTTGTGGCTTCACAGACAATACCACAACATCCGCTTCTGTCGCGGCTGCGATGTTATCGCTGGTGGTACGGATACCAAAGTTTTGCTCAAGAGGTTGGCGACGTGTCTCCGATGGGGCGGTCGCAATGATGTTCTGTGCTGGGTAGCCATTTGCTACGAGACCAGAAACAATCGCACGCACCATGTTTCCCGCGCCGATAAAGGCAATCTTTTTATGTTCCATATGTCTGATTTCCAAATATAAATTCTTACAATTTGTTGTGCGCTCAGGTGTATAATTGCACCACTTTGCTCTGAGTGCCGAAATAGAAGGCACTCAGACTCAAATTCGCAGTGTCTAACAACGAGTCGCTTTTATTGCTGTTTGCTGTAGTCGCGCGCGCCAAAAATCGCTGTGCCAATTCGCACCATAGTGCTACCTGCTTCGATTGCCGCATCCATGTCTCCGCTCATACCCATGGATAGCGTGTCGACATCCGGGTACTGCTGGGCTAGCTTTTGCTTTAGCTCTTCAAGTTGCTTAAATGCGCGAAGTTGTGATTCGTAATCTGGCACGTTGGCAGGAATCGACATCAACCCTCTTAACGTGAGGTTTGGAAGGCGAGAAATCAACTCAGCCAGTTCGAATATTTCTGCATCAGCAACGCCAGATTTTGACTCTTCACCACTGGTGTTAACTTGAATCAGAACTTGCAGTGGTTTTAGCTCGCTTGGACGCTGGTCATTGAGGCGTTGAGCGATCTTAGCGCGATCAATGGTGTGAACCCAATCGAAATGTTCAGCAACAGGGCGTGATTTATTGGATTGAATTGGACCAATGAAGTGCCATTCGATTCGATTATCTGGATAATGCTCGGCAAAGTGCTGAACTTTACTGACGCCCTCTTGGACGTAGTTTTCACCAAACGCCTCTTGGCCAGCTTGGTAAGCTTCGAGAATTGCCTCGACAGGTTTAGTTTTGCTTACTGCTAGAAGTTGCACTGACTCTGGAGCACGACCGCATTTTTGTTCGTCGTGTCGAATTTGAGAGGTGATATGTTCAATGTTTTGTTGAATACTACTCATAGCTGTACTTTAGACTTAAGGATTTTAAATGGATATCACTGAGTTACTGGATTTTAGTGTAAAACATAATGCTTCGGATCTACATCTTTCTGCAGGTGTACCACCAATGGTTCGTATTGATGGTGATGTAAGAAAGCTGGGCATTCCAGCGTTTACACACCAAGAAGTGCATCGTTTGGTTTTTGAAATCATGAACGATGCGCAGCGCAGTGAGTTCGAAGAAAAACTCGAAGTCGATTTTTCATTTGAATTGCATAACGTTGGCCGTTTTCGTGTCAACGCTTTCAACCAATCTCGCGGTTGTGCGGCTGTGTTCCGTACCATCCCAAGTAGCATTCCAACACTGGAAGAGCTAGAAGCCCCAGAGATCTTCAGAAAGATTGCCAATGCTGAAAAAGGCCTGGTACTGGTTACCGGTCCAACGGGTTCTGGTAAATCGACTACCTTGGCAGCCATTGTTGACTACATTAACCGTAATCACAATAAGCACGTCCTAACAATTGAAGATCCGATTGAATTTGTTCACACCAACAATAAGTGTCTGATCAACCAACGTGAAGTACACCGTGATACACACAGCTTCCAAAACGCACTGCGCAGCGCATTACGTGAAGACCCGGATGTGATTCTAGTTGGTGAGATGCGTGATAAAGAAACCATCAGTTTGGCGCTGACGGCTGCTGAAACGGGTCACCTTGTTTTCGGTACGCTGCACACTAGCTCAGCAGCGAAAACCATCGACCGTATTATCGACGTATTCCCAGGTAGTGACAAAGACATGGTGCGTTCGATGCTGTCGGAGTCGCTGCGTTCGGTTATTGCACAAAAACTGTTAAAACGTAATGGTGGTGGTCGTATTGCTTGTCATGAAATCATGATGGCGACACCTGCGATCCGTAACCTTATTCGTGAAGACAAAGTCGCGCAGATGTATTCGATCATTCAGACCGGTGCGGCGCATGGCATGCAGACCATGGAGCAGAATGCTCGTCAATTGATGGCACAAGGCATGGTATCGCGTGAAGAAGTGGATAAGAAAGTTGAAATTGAAGCGCAGCAATTCTCGTAACGAATTACTTAGGAAATAGCGAATACGGACGATGGATCTGAATAAATTTCTCGAAGGCATGCTGGCGTTAAAAGCGTCGGATCTATACATCACTGTCGGTGCCCCGATCTTGTTTCGTGTGGATGGCGAATTGCGTCCGCAAGGCGATAAGCTGAGCGAAAATGACGTAGCCTTGTTGCTTGATAGTGCGATGGACCCGGAGCGACGACAAGAGTTTCGCAAAAGCCGCGAGTCGAACTTTGCCATTGTCCGTGATTGCGGTCGCTTCCGTGTCAGTGCCTTCTTCCAACGTGAATTACCGGGAGCCGTCATTCGTCGTATTGAAACCAATATTCCAACGTTTGAGCAGCTTAAGTTGCCTTTGGTGCTGCAAGATCTTGCAATTGCCAAGCGTGGTTTGGTGCTGGTGGTTGGTGCGACAGGCTCTGGTAAGTCGACCACCATGGCTGCGATGACGGGTTATCGCAACAACAACAAGACTGGTCATATTCTTACGGTAGAAGACCCAATTGAATTTGTGCATGAGCATAAACGTTGTATTGTGACTCAGCGTGAAGTGGGCTTGGATACTGACAGCTATGAAGTGGCGTTGAAGAACTCGTTGCGTCAGGCACCAGACATGATTTTGATTGGTGAGATCCGAAGCCGAGAAACGATGGAATACGCAATGACCTTTGCTGAAACTGGTCACTTGTGCATGGCTACATTGCACGCCAACAACGCAAACCAAGCGCTTGAACGTATTTTGCACTTGGTGCCGAAAGACCAGAAAGATCAGTTCTTGTTTGATCTGTCGATGAACTTAAAAGGCGTAGTAGGTCAGCAGTTGATCCGTGATAAGAACGGTCAGGGGCGTCATGGCGTGTTTGAGATCTTATTAAATAGCCCGCGTGTATCCGATCTGATCCGTCGAGGCGATCTTCATGAGTTGAAAGCAACCATGGCTCGATCCAATGAATTTGGGATGTTGACCTTCGACCAATCGCTCTACAAGTTAGTGATGCAAGGTAAGATCAGTGAAGAAGATGCATTGCACAGTGCGGACTCTGCCAACGATCTGCGTTTGATGTTGAAGACGCAACGTGGTGAAGCATTCTCTACGGGCAGTTTGGCGAACGTTAAGATCGATATGGATTAATCCAATTCAGAAACGAAAAAGGTTGGCGAAACCAACCTTTTTCATTGTGCTTGAAGCGTTTACTCACCCCAAAGGTTTTCAAACCAACTCTCAAGAATCACGACCGCTGATTGGCAGTCGATATTGCCTTTCGATAGCGCTTTGTAGCCACCCATACTGAACAACTCTGCGCGTGCTTCTGCGGTTGATAGGCGTTCATCATGCAATTCAACGGGTAAGCCGTAACGACCGTGCAGGCGATTGGCGAACTTCTTCGCTCGTGGCGTGATGGTTTCTAAGTCTTTACCGTGCAAGTCTGTTGGCAAACCCACCACCAATAGGTCTGGTTGCCACTCTTTAATTTGTTTCTCGATGTCGTCCCAGTTTGGAATGCCGTCATTCGCTTTGAATGCTTTAAGTGGGGAAGCCGTGCCGGTGATTTCTTGCCCGATAGCACTACCAATGCTCTTGGTACCGAAATCGAAGGCCATGATTGTGCGTGACATAATGTGTCTCGAATCTAACTAAATAAAATAGGTTGAGTGTGGAAGCGCGTTAAGCGTGCCCTGCATCCGAAGATAGCTGGCTTGGATCGATACCTAATTTCTCGACTGCTTTTTTCCAACGATCGATAATTGGAGTATCGAAAATGATCTCTGGCGTCGCTTCGATGGTCAGCCAAGAATTCTCTGCCAACTCAGTTTCTAATTGACCTGCACTCCAGCCGGAATATCCAAGTGCCACTAAATAGTCGCTTGGTTCCGCTTCTGTACCAAGTACTGACAAGATGTCTTTAGACGTGGTAACTGCCAGTTCGTCAGTCATTTGAATGCTTGATTCGTAGTAGTCTTTTGGTTTGTGCAAGATAAAACCACGATCTTCAGAAACAGGACCGCCGTTGTACACTGGTCTATCTAAGCTTGCTTCAAACAGGCGAGGGTGCACAGGTTGCACTTCGACTTGATTGAGCATACTACCAACCGTGATATCGACAGGTGCGTTGATCATCAACCCCATAGCGCCTTCTTCGTTGTGTTCACAGACGTAGATAACGCTATTCTGGAAGTAGGGATCTTTCATTCCCGGCATGGCAACTAAGAAATGGTTTGTGAGGTTCATTCTCATCTCGACCTTATAAGGCTATTAAAAATACTTAAGCAAACCCCATGTTTTCACCTGTACGGGTATGTGCATGAGTTTGCTTAAGTTAATCCACAACGCTCTTATTTAACTGTAATACAGTTTGAGTTATTCGCCTTTCACTCGGCGCTCAATCGCGTCCATTAGCTTGCCTGTGATTGAAATATCAAAAGCCGCTTCAATTTCACGAATACAGGTTGGGCTCGTTACGTTGATTTCCGTTAGCTTGTCGCCAATCACATCAAGACCCACAAAGATAAGACCTTTTTCTTTTAGGGTCGGTGCAACCGCTTGAGCGATCTTCATATCAGTTTCGCTAAGTGGGCGAGCTTCACCTGTGCCGCCTGCCGCTAGGTTACCACGTGTTTCACCTTTTGCAGGGATACGAGCAAGGCAGTAAGGCATTGGCTCACCATCAACCACTAGGATGCGCTTGTCACCATTGCTGATATCTGGCACGAAGGTTTGCGCCATCGCGTAGTTTTGACCATGGTTTGTTAGTGTCTCGATGATAACTGATACGTTTGGATCGTTCTCTTTCACGCGGAAGATAGATGCGCCGCCCATGCCATCAAGTGGTTTTAGGATCACATCACCGTGTTCTTCACGGAAGGCTTTAATCTTCTCAGCTTTACGCGTCACAATAGTGGTTGGTGTTAGCTCTGGGAACCAAGCTGTGAACAGTTTCTCGTTACAGTCACGTAGGCTTTGTGGCTTGTTAACGATCAGTGCGCCTTGCTCTTCAGCGCGCTCAAGGATGTAAGTTGCGTAGATGTACTCTGTGTCGAACGGAGGATCCTTACGCATTAGCACAGCATCAAGTTCAGACAGTTCAATGGTCTGCTCTGATTTGAATTCGTACCAACCCGTTGGATCTTCTTTTAACTCAACCACTTTGGTGTCTGCGATTGCTTTACCTTGGTCTAGGTGCAGATCATTCATTTCCATGTAGTGGATTTCGTAGCCGCGGCGTTGCGCTTCAAGCATCATGGCAAAGCTAGAGTCTTTCTTGATGTTAATGGACGAGATTGGGTCCATTACGATACCGAGTTTGATCATTATTTTTCTCCGTTTTAACCAAGATCGCCGAAACGAACTTGTAAGGCTGTAATTGCTGTCAGAGCCGCTGTTTCGGTACGCAGAACACGAGGGCCGAGTAGCGTCTCTTCAAATTGATATTCGCGAGTCATGTCGATCTCGTCAGAAGATAGACCGCCTTCAGGACCAATTAATAGACGAACTTTTTCAACAGGTGTTGGCAAGGTGTTGATTGAGTACTTCGCACGTGGATGCAGGTTAAGCTTCAAGCCGTCGTACTCTTCTTGGCACCACTCTTCTAAGCTCATGATAGGGCGAATTTCAGGTACTACGTTGCGACCGCACTGTTCACACGCACTGATCGCAATCTTCTGCCACTGAGCTAGCTTCTTCTCGAAACGTTTTTGGTCTAATTTCACGCCACAACGCTCAGAGATCAGCGGTGTAATTGTATTCACGCCAAGTTCTACTGATTTTTGGATGGTGAACTCCATCTTATCGCCACGCGAAATGACCTGACCAAGGTGAAGGTCAAGCGGTGACTCAATGCTGCTTTCTACGCGTTCAGAGATCTCAACCATCACATTCTTTTTGCTGACTTCGCTGATGACAGCTGGGAATTCAGCACCGCTGCCGTCAAATAATAGGACTTCTTGACCTTCTTTCATGCGAAGCACACGACCAATGTGACCTGCTGCATCGTCGCTTAGAGCAATGATGCCAAGTTGTTGAATGGTTTCTGGATGATAAATTCGAGGGATACGCATAGTGTTTCGATTTCCTGCATACGCGAGTGTTTAGACACTAACATGGATGCTTTCTACCGAAAAAACAAGGGGCAAGAGGCGTTTCCATTCCAGTAAATGACAACGCCTCGAATAGTGGAGGTGTACTGCGGTAATTACGGGAAGAATTACAGTGCGCGACAAGCCTCTTGAACGAATGGGTTGTGGTTGCCTTGAATCTTAGCAATGCGTTCATCACGCTCACATTCCCACTTATCTACAGGGTAGGTTTTGTTCCAAGCACTCATCAATTGAGTCTGCTGCTTCGAAAGTTTAAAACCGTATTCTTTGCTCATGTACAAGTAAGTGCGGGCAATCGAACCTCGTGCGCGATCGGGTGGCATGACTTTACGCTGCTTAAAGTTCACTTGCATTTCACAACGACCGTAGCTGACGCCATCCATGCCATTCCACTGACTGAAGTTGTAGTTAGAGCGGTCACCGTTTACCTCTCCGATAGCCGGAGTTAGGTTGTGGAGATCGGCTTCCATAGATTTGAAGACTTTGTCGTTTCTTGTGCAGTTTTTGCGCCCACCATTTTGCCAACATTGACGCTGGTGGCCGAACTGCCATGCAGGAACCACATGCTCCCACTCGATGCGAGATGCGCGTTTTTCTTGCTTGCGAACTTGATAGCCACAAGAAGAGAGATCCGGCACGCCCTTTTTGCCTTGCCATTTAATGTCACAACCACAGTAGAAGCTGGTTGGGTGATCGGCGTAGATTTTTACCGCTTCACGCTTAGCGGCGGAAAAAGAGCTTGGAGGCGCAGCAATCGCTGTACTAGAAAGCGCAAATAGGAATAGAGAGAACAGGTATTTCATGATTAAAGTCTTTATAAAGTATGACTTTATTCATTCTAACACGCATAAATGAGCTTTAGTGATGAGTAACCTGACAATAGTGAGTAAAAAGCAGCAATTTGAGTGCGTATGTCTCTATTTTTTGAAGGCTAAGGGAGGAAAAGGATGGGTGTTACGAGAGCTGAATACCAGTAAAGTTCAGCGGTTGGCGACATTTTTGGCAAGAATACATCGCTTCTTTGCGCTGCACTTTGTTGTGACGACGAATTGAAAGTGGGTAAGTCATACAAGCACAGTGGTATTCAAAAGTTTTACCTTGTACAGAAGCCACATCAAAGCTGTGAGTGGTTTTAGCTGGAACTTTAAATACCGCTTCCATCACGCCTTGCCACTCTTTTCCGTGAGGTCGAACGCGACCGTACACTTGATAAGTAATGAGATGCGCGACTTCATGTGGAATCACTTCTTCAAGAAAAGCTTGAGGATTTTCTTTAAAGAGCTTCGGATTCAATCTAACTTCATTCGACTGCAAGTAGGCTTTGCCGGCTGCTTTACCACGAACATTGAAAGTCAGAGAAGGGATGATAAAAGAACGTTTGAATGCTTGCTCTGCCATCGCGATGCAATCTGCCATCACTTGTTTGGCTTTGTAGCTCAGTTCTATATCCACAACTCACTCCGTTTATTCAATAAAAAAGCCCCCGCGTTTGCGAGGGCTGGATCATAGCATCAGTTTTCTAAGGCGTGTGTTTTTTCTTAATTGTCGCGTGGTACGCATGCCATGTGCCGTAACCTAGGATTGGCATGGTGAAGAGCATACCAATACCGTACGTCGCGAAGCCGATTAAGATACCACCACAAATTATGGCTGCCCATACGATCATCGCAGGGATGTTGGATTTCACGGCGTTAAAGCTGGTGAAAACGGCAGTCATCATATCGACGCGACGTTCCATCATGAGTGGAATTGAGAAAGCTGAAATGCTAAATACCACGCAAGCCAAGACAAAACCTACTAGCGAACCAATAACTAAGAAAGGCAAGAACTCAGTCAGTGGAGCGCCTTGTACAGAAGGGTATAGAGCATGGAGCAGGGCAGCAATTCGCATCCAGAAAATCATACATACCGCGAGCATCACAGCAAATGCCCACTGAGAGCTAGAGTTGCGTCCAATGGCTTTCATTGAATGGAATAAGCTTGGTTTGTGTCCGCGTTCTCTCTCCCAACTTGCATCATATAAGCCGAGGGCTAAGAATGGCCCGATTAACATGTAAACAATCAGGCTTGGCATCACGACAAGATGCGTGCCTTGCCATTGAACCAGAAGCACGATACCAATCGCAGCTGCCATAAAGCAGATGCCGTAGAAGGCGCTGATGAGCGGCATGCGGACAAAGTCATGCAGACCCAACGCGAGCCAATGGAATGGTGCCGATAAGCTAACGGTATTGCACGGAATGGTTCTGGCGTATTCATTATCTGGAACTTCCTTTCGTTTACCTTGGAAGTCAGATGGGTTCACGGTACGAGGCATAACTCCTCCTTGATTTATTCCCACGGTGGCACCTAGGCCATATAAAGATGTTTGGCTGACGTTTTTCATGACTCTATTAGCCACGTGAGCCTGCATCATAGTTCTTTACGTTATATACATCGAAAAGTGAATTTAACATTATGTTAACTATTGGCAGAGATGGGGCAATTTACAAATAATTGCTGAATTTTTGTTCAAGAGAAGACATGAGAAGGAGAAGAAGGGGCAGAAACAAAAAGCCCCCGCCAGAGGCGAGGGCTTTATCGATTCTTGCGTGGCTCGATTACTTGATGCCTGCGAAATCGCGTAGGATAGCTGCTTTATCCGTTGCTTCCCATGGGAACTCTTCGCGACCGAAGTGACCGTATGCTGCCGTCTGCTTGTAGATAGGTTGAAGCAGGTTAAGCATTTCTTGTAGACCGTATGGACGTAGGTCGAAGTGTTGACGAACCGCTTCAATAATGATTTCGTGTGATACTTTCTCAGTACCGAACGTTTCAACCATGATAGACGTTGGATCAGCAACACCGATAGCGTATGAAAGTTGGATTTCACAACGGTCAGCCATGCCAGCTGCTACGATGTTTTTCGCTACATAACGTGCTGCGTAAGCTGCGCTGCGGTCTACTTTCGATGGATCTTTACCAGAGAACGCACCACCACCGTGACGAGCTGCGCCGCCGTAAGTATCTACGATGATTTTACGACCAGTTAGACCACAGTCACCCATTGGGCCACCGATAACGAAACGACCGGTTGGGTTGATGAAGAAGTTCGTGTCTTTAGTGATCCACTCTGAAGGCAATACTGGCTTGATAATCTCTTCCATTACCGCTTCACGTAGGTCAGGTGTTGTTACTGAATCACAGTGTTGAGTTGAAAGAACAACAGCATCGATACCAACAATCTTACCTTGGTCGTATTGGAAAGTTACTTGAGATTTCGCATCTGGGCGAAGGAAATCTAGTTTACCGCTCTTACGAACTTCAGCTTGTTTTTGAACAAGGCGGTGAGAGTAAGTAATTGGAGCTGGCATTAGAATTTCAGTTTCGTTTGTAGCGTAACCAAACATGATGCCTTGGTCGCCTGCGCCTTGCTCTTTAGGGTCTGCTTTATCAACACCTTGGTTGATGTCTGGAGACTGCTTACCGATGGTGTTTAGAACCGCACACGAGTTCGCATCAAAGCCCATATCAGAGTGAACGTAACCAATTTCACGAACAGTTTCACGAGTGATTTCTTCGATATCAACCCATGCAGAAGTCGTTACTTCACCACCAACCATAACCATGCCGGTTTTAACGTAAGTCTCACAAGCAACACGTGCTTTCGGGTCTTGCTCAAGAATTGCATCAAGAACTGCGTCAGAGATTTGGTCTGCGATTTTATCTGGATGACCTTCTGATACCGACTCAGAAGTGAACAGGTGCTTAGCCATGATAGCTCCAATCTTAAGGTTTACTCATGGCTAACTAACGCAAGCTTGCCACGAAAAATACAATACAGTTTGTAGGTGTTTCTACATCTAGACGTCTATTTTAATTTCCCACAGTCGAATTACAAGCTCTTTTTCGATTTGAATTCGCCTAGCTTATTTCCCAATCGTTTGCTTTTGATGGGGTGAATTTCTAATAAATTACCTATTAAGTGCGAAAAGATTGAGTTAAAACCGCAAAAATGGTGAGTAAAACGTTTGCAGTCGGATTTTGGCTTTGAGAGAATGTTGTCCGCACTTTTTATGCCCAGTTTACTCGGTTAATGTGCCCACATTCCTTTATCAATTCGCTTAATGCACTCAGGAGCAGACATGTCTTCTCGTAACGTTCTTTCAAACAAAGAGCTCGCAAATGCAATCCGCGCTCTTAGCATGGATGGTGTTCAACAAGCTAACTCTGGCCACCCAGGCGCACCTATGGGTATGGCTGATATCGCTGAAGTTCTTTGGCGTTCTCACCTAAACCACAACCCAGCTAACCCAGAGTGGGCTGACCGCGACCGTTTCGTACTGTCTAACGGTCACGGCTCTATGCTGATTTACTCTCTACTGCACCTGAGCGGTTACGAGCTATCTATCGACGATCTTAAGAACTTCCGTCAGCTTCACTCTAAGACTCCTGGTCACCCAGAGTACGGCTACGCACCTGGTATCGAGACTACAACGGGTCCTCTAGGTCAAGGCATCACTAACGCTGTTGGTATGGCGATGGCTGAGAAAGCACTAGCGGCTCAGTTCAACAAAGAAGGCCACGACATCGTTGACCACTTCACTTACGTGTTTATGGGCGATGGCTGTCTGATGGAAGGTATCTCGCACGAGGCATGTTCTCTTGCTGGTACGCTAGGTCTTGGCAAACTGATCGCATTCTGGGATGACAACGGCATCTCTATCGATGGTCACGTTGAAGGTTGGTTCTCTGACGACACGCCTAAGCGTTTTGAATCTTACGGCTGGCACGTAATCCCTGCTGTAGATGGTCATGACTCTGAAGCGATTAACGCAGCAATCATCGCTGCGAAAGCAGATCCACGCCCTACACTTATCTGTACTAAAACTATCATCGGTTTTGGTTCTCCAAACAAATCTGGTTCTCACGACTGTCACGGTGCGCCACTAGGTGCTGAAGAAATCGCAGCAGCGCGTGAATTCCTAGGTTGGGAACACCCAGCATTTGAAATCCCTGCGGACGTATACGCTGAGTGGGATGCTAAAGCGGCAGGTTCTGAGAAAGAAGCGGCTTGGAACGCGAAGTTCGAAGCATATGCAGCGGCTTACCCTGCAGAAGCAGCAGAGCTTAAGCGTCGTCTAAATGGCGAACTTCCTGCGCAGTGGGAAGAGAAAGCAAATCAAATCATTGCAGACCTTCAAGCAAACCCTGCGAACATCGCATCACGCAAAGCATCTCAAAACGCACTAGAAGCGTTTGGTCAAATGCTTCCAGAATTCATGGGCGGCTCTGCTGACCTAGCGCCTTCTAACCTAACTATGTGGTCTGGTTCTAAGTCTCTAGAAGCGAACGACTTCTCTGGTAACTACATCCACTACGGTGTACGTGAATTTGGTATGACAGCGATCATGAACGGTATCGCACTACACGGCGGTTTTGTTCCTTACGGTGCAACATTCCTAATGTTCATGGAATACGCTCGTAACGCTATGCGTATGGCTGCTTTGATGAAAGTTCAGAACATCCAAGTTTACACGCACGACTCTATCGGTCTTGGCGAAGATGGTCCAACTCACCAACCAGTTGAGCAAATCGCGTCTCTACGCCTGACTCCAAACATGAGCACATGGCGTCCATGTGACCAAGTTGAGTCTGCAGTAGCATGGAAACTGGCGATTGAACGTAAAGATGCACCATCTGCACTTATCTTCTCTCGTCAAAACCTTGCACAACAAGAGCGTACGGCTGAGCAAGTAGCGGACATCGCGAAAGGTGCTTACATCCTGAAAGACAGTGATGGCAAGCCTGAGCTAATCCTAATCGCAACTGGTTCTGAAGTTGAACTAGCAGTGAAAGCGGCTGAGCAACTAACCGCTGAAGGTAAGAAAGTGCGCGTTGTTTCAATGCCATCAACAGATGCATTCGACAAGCAAGACGCAGCTTACCGTGAATCAGTACTGCCATCAGACGTAACTGCACGTATCGCTGTAGAAGCTGGCATTGCAGACTTCTGGTACAAGTACGTTGGTTTCGACGGTCGTATCATCGGTATGACAACATTCGGTGAATCAGCACCGGCTGACCAACTGTTCGAAATGTTTGGTTTCACTGTAGAAAACGTAGTGAACACAGCAAAAGAACTGTTAGCGTAATTTAGCGCTAGAAATGAAAAACCGAGCATTAGTGCTCGGTTTTTTTGTGCCTATTCAAATTCGTTTCCCCAGTTATCCTTCTCTTTGTGTCCACATTCCTTACAAGTGACATAACGATCCATATCGTAATAGTGACCGCCGTTTATCAGTGTATGAGCCCAAAGTTTTAAGGTTCCAAGAATCGATTTATCCGTATCGTAACTGCTTGGTTTACGGACCAGCACCTCTGAGTGTGGTGTTTCTCTATTGCATCGCTTGCAAAAGTGAGCAGTGGGAAAACCTGACATACGCATTTCCTTTTGGTGGTCAAACAAGGAGTTAAAATGCCAAGCGAAACATGCGATGTCAGAAATCAATATATTAGTGAAATGAATATTTCGGGAAGTGAAAAGATAGTTTACCGCGAGGGAGATCACTTACTTAATGCGTTCAGTCTTCGTATCAGGTACTATCTGTGACACGAATTTTTGGTGAGGCGAAGGATAAATGCTAAAAGTTGCGATCAATGGATTTGGACGTATCGGTCGTAATGTACTGCGAGCAGTATACGAGAGCGGTAAGCACCAGCAGATCAAGGTTGTTGCAGTTAATGAACTGGCTCAACCAGAAGCGATGGCACATCTTCTTCAGTATGATACTAGTCATGGTCGCTTCGGAAAGAAAATCTCGCATGACCAAGAACACCTCTACGTTCACCACGACAGTGGCGAATACGATCCAATTAGAATCCTCCACCTTGCTGAAATCGAACTTTTGCCATGGCGTGACTTAGAAGTCGATATCGTACTGGATTGTACTGGCGTCTTCGGCTCACAAGCTGACGGACAAGCCCATATTGAAGCGGGGGCTCATAAAGTTCTGTTCTCACACCCTGGCGCAAGCGATCTCGATAACACCATTATCTATGGTGTGAACCACGAAACTCTCAAAGACGAACACCGCGTGGTGTCGAACGGCTCATGCACCACCAACTGTATTGTCCCTATCATCAAAGTTTTGGATGAGGCGTTCGGCATAGAGTCGGGTACTATCACAACGATTCACTCTTCAATGAACGATCAGCAGGTTATCGACGCTTATCACAATGATTTACGTCGCACTCGTGCTGCCAGCCAATCGATTATTCCGGTGGACACTAAGTTGCATAAAGGAATTGAAAGAATCTTCCCGAAATTTTCTAACAAATTTGAAGCAATTTCGGTTCGAGTTCCAACAGTTAACGTCACTGCGATGGATTTAAGTGTCACAATTAGTACAAATGTGAAAGTTAATGACGTAAATCAAACCATTGTTAACGCATCTCAGTGTACATTACGTGACATTGTTGACTATACTGAATCGCCACTCGTTTCCATCGACTTTAATCACGATCCCCATAGTGCAATTGTGGATGGAACTCAGACAAGAGTGAGTAACGGGCAACTCGTAAAAATGCTCGTTTGGTGCGATAACGAATGGGGCTTTGCTAACCGGATGCTGGATACCGCTTTAGCAATGCAAGCTTCTTCACAGGTGGAGCAATAAGAGTGAATAAGCGATGGAGAAAATTTTTATTTCAAGCCTTGAAATAAATCTGACGTATCTCCATATCAATAACCAGTTTGAAGAATTAACGGGCTTGGCAGGATTGCCGAGTTTTTAAAAACTTTAATTATTTAATATTTGAGAGGACACATCATGTCTGTAATCAAGATGACTGACCTGGATCTTGCAGGTAAACGTGTATTTATCCGTGCTGACCTAAACGTGCCAGTAAAAGACGGTAAAGTAACTTCAGATGCACGTATCATCGCATCTCTTCCAACTATCAAGCACTGTCTAGAAGCTGGTGCTAAAGTTATGGTTACTTCTCACCTAGGTCGCCCAACTGAAGGTGAATACGCAGAAGAGTTCTCTCTACAACCAGTAGTTAACTACCTAAACGACGCACTAGACTGCGAAGTTAAACTAGCGAAAGACTACCTAAACGGTCTAGAGCTAAACGCTGGTGAACTAGTCGTTCTTGAAAACGTTCGCTTTAACAAAGGCGAGAAGAAAAACGAAGAAGAACTATCTAAGCAGTACGCTTCTCTATGTGACATCTTCGTAATGGACGCATTCGGTACAGCTCACCGTGCACAAGCATCTACTCACGGTGTTGGTATGCACGCAGACGTAGCATGTGCTGGTCCTCTACTAGCAAACGAACTAGAAGCACTAGGTAAAGCAATGGACAAGCCTGCTCGTCCAATGGTTGCTATCGTAGGTGGTTCAAAAGTTTCTACTAAGCTAACTGTTCTTGAGTCTCTATCTAAAATCGCTGACCAACTAGTTGTTGGCGGTGGTATTGCTAACACATTCATCGCAGCTGCTGGTCACAACGTTGGTAAGTCGCTATACGAAGCAGACCTAGTTGAAACAGCGAAGAAGCTAATGGACGAGTGTGCAATTCCAGTAGCAACTGACGTTGCATGTGCGAAAGCATTCGATGAGAACGCAGAAGCTGAAATCAAGCACGTTTCTGAAGTACAAGACGACGACATGATCTTCGACCTTGGTCCAGATTCAACTGCTGAACTAGCAGAAATCCTTAAGAACGCTAAGACTATCCTTTGGAACGGTCCAGTAGGCGTATTCGAATTCAAGAACTTCGAAGCAGGTACTAAAGGTATCTCTGAAGCTATCGCAGCTTCTGAAGGTTTCTCTGTTGCAGGTGGTGGTGACACGCTAGCAGCTATCGACAAGTTCGGTATCAAAGCTGACGTATCTTACATCTCTACTGGCGGCGGCGCTTTCCTTGAGTTTGTAGAAGGTAAAGTACTTCCAGCAGTTGAAATGCTAGAAGCACGCGCTAAGTAATAATCGCAAAGCGGGGGAGTCATCTCCCGCTTTCTTGTTTGCTGCAACGAGAGTGGAACTCTGCTAGAATAGCCTCAGTTGTGAGCAAACGTTTGCAAGATTTTTCAATTTAACAAGTTTTGTTTAAAAAACGACAGATAAATAGGATTACATCCATGTCTAAGATCTTCGACTTCGTAAAACCAGGTGTTATCTCTGGCGATGACGTTCAGAAAGTATTTGAAGTAGCAAAAGAAAACAAATTTGCTCTTCCTGCAGTAAACGTTGTTGGTACTGATTCTGTAAACGCAGTACTAGAAGCAGCTGCAAAAGTTAAAGCTCCAGTTGTTGTTCAGTTCTCTAACGGCGGTGCTGGTTTCTTCGCTGGTAAAGGCGTGAAACTTGAAGGTCAAGGTGCTCAAATCCTTGGTGCTGTAGCTGGTGCTAAATACGTTCACACTGTAGCTGAAGCTTACGGTGTGCCAGTAATCCTACACACTGACCACGCTGCTAAGAAACTTCTTCCATGGATCGACGGTCTACTAGACGCTGGTGAAGAGTTCTTCGCTCAAACTGGTAAACCTCTATTCTCTTCTCACATGCTAGACCTTTCTGAAGAGTCTCTAGAAGAAAACATCGAAACATGTGCTAAGTACCTAGAGCGCATGGCTAAGATGAACATGACAATCGAGATCGAACTTGGTTGTACTGGTGGTGAAGAAGATGGCGTTGATAACTCTCACATGGACGCATCTGAGCTATACACTTCTCCAGAAGACGTTGCTTACGCATACGAGAAACTAAGCGCTGTTTCACACCGCTTCACTATCGCAGCTTCTTTCGGTAACGTACACGGCGTTTACAAGCCAGGTAACGTTGTTCTAACTCCAACTATCCTACGTGACTCTCAAGCATACTGTGCAGAGAAGTTCGGTATCGCACCAAACGCTCTAAACTTCGTATTCCACGGTGGTTCTGGTTCTACTGAAGCAGAAATCCAAGAGTCTATCGGCTACGGTGTTATCAAAATGAACATCGATACTGATACACAGTGGGCAACTTGGGATGGTATCCGTCAGTACGAAGCTGACAACCACGATTACCTACAAGGTCAAATCGGTAACCCAACTGGCGAAGACGCTCCAAACAAGAAGTACTACGATCCACGCGTATGGCTACGTGCTGGTCAAGCTTCAATGGTAGCTCGCCTAGAGAAAGCATTTGCTGACCTAAACGCAGTAGACGTACTATAATTCGTCTCAACTGAGTTTCTAAAAACCCGCTCTTAGAGCGGGTTTTTTTATGTCTAAACAATGAGACAAATCCTATTCTTCCTCTGCGTGCAATTGATAACTTAGTCAGCTGCTATATGATCGCCTCACTTCATATCTCTTCATGTTGGTACAAATTTCGAAACTCAGCGCATTTCCGCATCAAGTGGCAGAAAACCAAGTAAAAAGTGTGGCGGAATGTAAATCCATTGCGTACTCTGTAACATGCCGGTATCAGAAAATTCTGATAAAGCTTTGTTTTGTAGGTCTTTGCTAAACTCTGACTTTGCAAAATTTCAGTTTTGAGATATTGTGCCAAAAATCTGACACTGTTCAGGAAAACAATAGGGATGTTGTTGTGAATAAGAACCTATAAAAAACAAGGTTCATAAATTAACGGCAATTAGATTTAATATCTTTATTTTGAGGATACGAATTATGGCAGGTGAATCGATGGGTATCGATACCTCTTTAACAGATGGTTTGAGCAAAGCTGAAACATGGCTAAATAACAACTCAGATCTTCTTATTCAATACGGTGTGAACATCATTTCTGCATTGCTGATCCTATTTATCGGTAACATTATCGTTAAAGCGGTAGCAAACAGCGTTTCAAAAGTGCTTGAAAAGAAAAAGATGGACAAAGCTGTTGTTGAATTCGTCAATGGTTTAGTTCGTTACCTTCTATTCGTTATCGTACTTATCGCGGCACTAGGTCGTGTCGGTGTTCAAACTGCATCTGTAGTTGCGGTAATCGGTGCGGCAGGTCTTGCTGTTGGTCTTGCTCTACAAGGTTCACTATCTAACTTCGCTGCGGGCGTACTGATTGTTGCATTCCGTCCATTCAAGTCTGGTGACTACGTAGAAATTGGCGGTGTAGCGGGTAGTGTTGAAGCAATTCAAATCTTCCAAACTGTACTAAAAACACCTGACAACAAGATGGTTGTTGTACCGAACTCATCAGTTATCGGTGGTGCAATCACTAACTACTCTCGCCACGCTACGCGTCGTGTAGACCTAGTTATCGGTGTTTCTTACAGCGCTGACCTTAAACAAACTAAGCAAGTTATCCGTGATGTGCTAGAAAAAGATGAGCGTATCCTTAAAGATCCAGCAATCCAAATTGGTGTGCTGGCTCTAGCTGACTCTTCAGTAAACTTTGTGGTTCGCCCATGGTGTAAAACAGCGGATTACTGGGACGTTTACTTCGATTCTACTCAAGCAATCAAAGAAGCGTTAGACGAAGCAGGCATCGAAATTCCATTCCCACAAATGGATGTTCACTTGAACAAAGTAGAAGCTTAATCACTTCGATTGAGAACATAAAAAGCGAGGCGTTTGCCTCGCTTTTTTTATCTCTAGGGCTTTTATATTTCTAATAAAGTATTACTGCCGGCTAGGAGTAGTCGCTTGAGTTCTTTGCCTGCAAAACCGAAAGTCGATTCGGGTAAACCCGGGGTATAGAGCAATTCTTCATGTTGATAAAGTGCAGTATCCACAATGATAGTGACATGCTCTGGTAACCCTATCGGACAAACCGCACCGGGTACGCAGCCTAGTTGTTCGATCATTTCATCATCACTACAAATTGAAGGTCGTTTGCCGGTAATGGTTTTGATTTGTTTAGAGTCTAAACGCGAGTCTTTGTCGGTCAAGTATATGGCGTAACCTAACCCTTTCAGTTTGAGAAAAAGGCTCTTTGTGTGAGTGCCTGTCCAGCCGAGTTCAGCGGCAACTTTGATATCGGTTTCAAAGTCGAGAATGGCTTCATGCTGCCATTCTCGAAAGGGGATGGAGAGCGCACTAAACCGCTCTCGATTGAGTTGGTAGATTTTCTGCAGTGACTCCATGTCGTATTTCTTTCCTATTTTTTCTTTACCAGTATTGGGTGATTAGCTCATTTGCGAGAGCAAAAGCGATAGTAAACATCATAACGGCAACCGCAATATCGATGCCTTTTTTCACTTTTGGTTTTGAGAGCGTCGGACCTAATTTCGCCGCACCTAATGACAGCGTGTAGAACCACGCAAATGATGCCATGATGGTTCCCATTGCAAATGCGATGCGATCGTTGCCTTCGAACTGACCACCGATGGATCCCAAGATCACCACAGTATCCAAGTATAGGTGTGGGTTCAAAACGGTGACGGCAAGTGCGCCAAGAATTACAGTGCGACGACCGCGTGCGACTACTTCACTTTTTGACTCCGATGCATCAGATGGTTTGAATGCGCTCTTTAGTGACAGCAAACCGTAAACGCTCAAGAAAGCGATACCACCTAATGTCACCGATGTCAGTAGGATTTCATTTTGCGACAGGATCGCACCGCCGCCGAAAATACCGAGCGAAATGAAGATCATATCTAGGATGCTACAGATAGTCGCAGTTGTCAGGTGATGTTGACGCTTAATACCTTGGTTAAGGACGTACGCATTCTGCGCACCGATTGGAATGATCATCGTCGCACCTAAACCGAATCCTTGTAATAACACCCAAAAGCTCACAACACACCTCAAAAATTAGCAATAGAACAACAGAGAAATGGAAGATATAGCTTTTATTGAAATAAGTATAATTAATGATTTTAATATATTATTAGTGTTAATTATCTTGTGTGTTTGGCGTTTGTTAGGGAGGAAAAGCACGTGCGAGGATTGGATTATAAATGGATAGAAGCTTTAGATGCCGTCGTGCATCAAGGCAGTTTTGACAGAGCAGCAGAACACTTATTTGTTTCACAATCAGCTATTTCCCAGCGAATTAAACAGCTCGAAAAGTATCTTGCTCAACCTGTGCTTATCCGTGAGCAACCACCAAAGCCGACCCCGATTGGTAAGAAGTTACTTGGACTATATCGCCGCGTTAGACTTCTTGAGCATGAAATCCTCCCTGAACTGAAGAACGACACTACCACTCGCCCTGTACAACTCTCCTTGGCGACGAATGCAGATAGCCTCGCAACATGGTTGTTACCTGCGCTGCAGGATGTAATGAAGCATCGCCAAGTGGAGCTTAAGTTAACCATCTACGGTGAATCGCGCTCAATTGAAAAGCTAAGAAGTGGTGAGGTTGCAGGGGCTATCAGTTTGGAATCTCAAGCCATCCCGGGCTGTCGTGCAGACTATCTCGGTCGCATCGATTATGTCTGTGTCGCCAACCCAGAATTTTATCAACGCTATTTTTCTGAAGGGGTTAACAATCAAACACTCGCGAAAGCGCCGGCGGTGTCTTACGACCAATATGATGATCTGCATAAGAAGTTTTTGACTGAACATTTCAACGTAAGACCTGACAGTGTCATTCATCACAACATTAGTAGCTCAGAAGCTTTCCTCAAGATGGCGTTAGCAGGTGTGGCTTATTGTTTGATTCCTCGATTACAGATCACCGATGAATTAGAAAATGGTAAGTTGATTGATATTACGCCGGGTTTTTTGATGTCCTATCGAATTTACTGGCACCACTGGCAGTTAGAAACGGGGGTTCTTCAAGAAATCTCACAAGCGATTATTGGTTACGCTCAACAACATTTACCGCAATAAGTTCCCAGTTGGCTCGCGTTTTAAGTTGAAATCACTGCGAAGTAACACAGTCAAAGTTGTGTTAGAAGTCGCTTAGGGCGCTTGGATAATTGGCAGAAGTTTCTATGATGAGTCTATATACACTCCAGTTCATTGGTGTCTCTCCTCGTTGAAGCTAGGATACCAACTCAGTTGCTACAGTGTTCACCGAGTCTCTTGAGATGAAATCTGGCACTGGAGTGACCTCAATCTTTCAAAACGGATGGATTTGTCGAATGAAACTGTCTTCATGTTTATTGGCGTCTGCATTAAGCCTTACCAGTATTTCTGTGTTTGCGAGCGATGTACCAAGTTTTGCCCATGTATCAACCACTGGTTACGGTGAGGTAGTTGCAACACCAAATATGGCTACTTTTTCTGTGAAGGTAGTTGATACGACAATGACAGCAGAGCAAGCGAAGCAATCGGTCGACAATACAGTTGATGCGTTTCTTAAGAGCCTTGCAGATGCAGGTTTATCAAAAGATAACATTACTAGCTCAAACTTATACTTGGCTCCACAATATCACTACCCAAAATCGGGCAAGGCGGAACTTGTGGGTTACCGTGCATCACGTAGCATTGACGTGACGGTCAATGATCTTGCGAACTTGAATGAGTACTTGGACATGGCGCTGAAAGCCGGCATCAACCAAGTCGACAATATTCAGTTAAAAGTGAGCAACCAGTCTGAATATCAGCAAAAGGCACGCATGGCAGCGATTAAAGACGCGCAGAGTAAAGCTGCCTCATTAGCGACCGGATTTGATAAGAAGTTAGGAGACGTTTGGCAGATCAACTATAACCAAATGCATGCTCGCCCGGTATTGATGCGTTCAATGGCAATGGATGCAAGAGAAAGTACAAACAGTTACCAAGACTCTACACTCGTGATTCGTGACCAAGTGGATGTGGTTTACAGGCTGAAATAATGCTTAAGTAAATACGGACGAATAAAACGAAAAAAGGCAGGGAATCCCTGCCTTTTGTGTTTGTTCAAATAGATTAGTGAAGGATACGAGCACGGATTGTGCCTTCGATGCCTTTTAGTTTCACTAGTGCTTCTTCTGCGCGAGAAGTCTCAACGTCGATAACTACGTAACCGATCTCAGCGGCAGTTTGTAGGTACTGACCTGCGATGTTGATGCCGTCTTCAGCAAAGATGGTGTTGATTTGCGTCAGGATACCAGGGCGGTTTTTGTGGATGTGTAATAGACGTGAACATTCACGATGCTCAGGCAATGATACCTCTGGGAAGTTCACACTTGATAAGGTTGAACCGTTGTCAGAGTATTTCGCTAGTTTACCAGCAACTTCAACGCCAATGTTTTCTTGCGCTTCTTGCGTTGAACCACCGACGTGCGGAGTTAAGATTACGTTGTCGAACTTCTGCAGTGGAGACTCAAACGCATCGGCGTTAGTTTTCGGCTCTACAGGGAACACGTCAATCGCTGCTCCTGAGATATGACCAGATTCTAAGCTATGACATAGAGCAGGGATGTCTACCACGGTACCGCGCGCGGCGTTGATAAAGATAGCGCCCGGCTTCATGCGAGCAAACTCTTCTTCGCCCATCATGTTCTTGGTTTCTGGTGTTTCTGGTACATGTAGAGAAATCACGTCACACTTGTTCAAAAGCTCACTCATAGTGAACACTTGCGTAGCGTTACCTAGCGACAATTTGTTTTCAATGTCGTAGTAGTAAACGCGCATCCCCAAGTTTTCTGCAATGATACCCAACTGAGTACCGATGTGACCGTAACCGATGATGCCCAGACGCTTACCACGTGCTTCGTAAGAACTGTCTGCACTCTTCTTCCAAATACCACGGTGCGCTAGCGCGTTCTTTTCCGGAATACCACGAAGAAGGAGTAGGATCTGACCTAATACTAGTTCAGCAACACTGCGCGTGTTTGAGAATGGTGCATTAAAAACAGGAATACCACGGCTTGCTGCCGCGCCTAAATCAACTTGGTTGGTACCAATACAAAAACAGCCAATTGCAACTAGCTTGTTCGCTGCATTGATCACTTCTTCTGATAAGTTCGTTCGGGAACGGATACCGATGAAGTGCACGTCTTTTACTGCTTCAATCAGTTCTTCTTCCGGAAGGGAACCTTTGTGATATTCAATGTTGCTGTAGCCAGCTGCTTGAAGAACTTCAACTGAAGAAGGGTGGAGTCCCTCTAGCAAGAGGATCTTAATCTTTTCTTTTTCCAGTGAAACTTTGGCCATTTTTCTCGTCCTTAAAATGGAAAGGTGGGCTAATGTGGCGCACATAAAGCAAAACCATTAAAAAGGGGATAATTAACAGTTTTGTCGGAAGACAAACGTTTCCTTGTGCGTCTTCTGTTCAATAAAGTAACAAAAAATTTTTGCTTTGGGTAAGAAAATTACGGAATAAGGCATGCTTTTCTTAGAAAAAGGAAGAAAAAACGGCGCCCTAGGGCGCCGTCTGTAATGAAATAACAGAAAATTTAAATCATCTAATGATTTATTCTTCTATTTTCGCACCTTCTGGTGTGCCAGTGATAACCACGTCTGCACCGCGGTGAGCGAATAGACCCACCGTTACTACGCCTGCAATGCCGTTGATCTTGTCTTCAAGTTCTTTCGGGTTAGTGATTTGCATGTTGTGTACGTCTAGGATCACGTTGCCGTTGTCCGTTGTTACACCTTCACGGTATGCAGGGTCACCACCTAGTTTTACCAATTCACGAGCCACGTAAGAGCGTGCCATTGGGATAACTTCTACAGGAAGTGGGAACTGACCAAGTACGTCAACGGCTTTTGTGCCGTCAACGATACATACGAATTTTTCTGAAATAGCCGCAACGATTTTTTCACGAGTCAGTGCAGCACCGCCACCTTTGATCATTTCACGCGCTGCGTTGATTTCATCTGCACCATCAACGTAGATATCTAGCATTGCTACGTCGTTACACTCGTAAACCTCGATACCAAGCTCTTTTAGACGCTCAGTAGAAGCAACAGAGCTAGACACTGCGCCTTTGATATCATCTTTGATACTGCCTAGGGCATCGATGAAGTGATTCACGGTAGAGCCAGTACCAACACCGACAATGCTGCCTTTCTCAACATATTTAAGTGCTGCCCAACCAGCCGCTTTCTTCATTTCATCTTGAGTCATGCCAATCTCCTGAATAGATGTTCGTTAACGTTTGCGGCGTGATTATAGCGGTTAAGCGTTACTTTTCCCATTGCCAGATTTGGCTTGGAGTCACGATCTTAGGTAATGGAATATCCCAACTTTCGACGGGAAGATGCTCGACATGCTGACAATCATGGGCGATGCCGATAGGTTTTGCGCCTTCTCCAGTACTAAACCAACGTGAAAGCGTCCGGTCGTAGTAGCCTCCGCCCATTCCTAGGCGATGCCCAACACTGTCAAATCCGACTAGTGGCGTGCAAATGACATCAAGCTCACGAACTGGTTTGAGGAAACGGATATCAAGCGCAGGTTCTAAGATTCCGTATTTGTTGTATATCAACTGTTCATCATTGATGTACTGCAAGAAGAGCAATTGACCTTTAGAGAAAGGATGAATGACGGGCAGGTAAATCGACTTACCTTGCTGCCATAGTGATTCAATCAGAGGTTTGGTGTCTAACTCGCCATCGGCAGACAAATAGATAGCAATGTGCTGTGCGCTTTTTATTTCTGGTAACTGCGAAAACTGGTGAACGAGATCACGTCCAGCTTGAAACTGAGTATCGCTGCAAAGTGCGTTGCGTTTTTCGCGGATAAGTTTGCGGAATTCTTGTCGAGATAGGTCAGACATAGAGAGGATACCCCAGGGTGCCGTTGAGGATTGTGGCCCTTGAACCAGCTGGTTCAAGGCGGATCAGCAATGATAACCGTAGGCTTCTCGGTGCATGCCAAGCTTGCTCAATAGCTATCAAGTACTAACCCTTTGGTATTGCTTATCGGCTCAGGGACTTAAATCCAACTGACGCACACCCCAGGGTAAATTTGGTATCTACTGCTATCCTTGCTTCACTTTACTAAGCGCGCTTTCTAAAGACGCGGTGAGCTTTTCCATTCGCTCAGTAATTTCTTGTTGCTGACCGTTAGATTCGTATGATTTGGTATGCAATTCATAGCAAATGTTCAATGCAGCAAAGGTCAGTAGCTGAATTTCATTGGTTACCTTAGTACGCTCGCTCATCTCTTTCAATCGACGATCAAGATCTTTAGCCGCTGTAATTAGTGACTCTTCTTGCCCCGCAGGACAATTCACTCGTGTCATTTTGCCAAGGATTTCAACGTCGATCGCTTGATTGCTCATGATGAATAAACTCTATATTCGCGCTATCTAAGGCGTTGCGTTATACAACTACCGAGGAGGAAACTATAGGAAAACCGCTATTAAGATTCAAGCATTTCCCTTCACAGAAAGAAAAATGGTGAAGTGATCACACAGGAATTGGGCAAATTGCTCAAATGGTGTCCAAAATTGAATTTGATAGCCGTTTCAGCCGACTAGGCTTGATGGTAGGATATGTCGATACATTATTACGCAAGAATGAGCCAAGATTATGAGTGAAATCACCCTTCCTGAATACCAATCTATTGCTGCCGAATTGAAATCTGCAAGCCTTGCTGTGACACCAGCAGAGTTGCATGGTCTACTTGTTGGCATGCTCAGTGGTGGATTGGCGATTAACGACCAAACCTGGCAACTAATTCTGTTTGATTACACCAACGAAGGTATGGGCTGGCCATCAAGCGCATTAGCACTGGCACAAAGCGTGTACCAAGTAACCGTTAACGAGCTAACTGGCACTTCTATGGAGTTATCTTTGCTGCTTCCTGATGAAACGGGTGAAGAAGGTTTGTTCGCACTAGCTGATGGTGTGTCTGATTTTGTGAACCACTTTATCTCAGGAATGGGTTTAGCGGGTATTGCGATTGATAAAGCGTCAGACGATGCAAAAGAAGCCTTAGCGGATCTAGAAGAAATTGCCAAACTGGGCATTGATGAAGATGATGATCTAGGCGAGCAAGCACTATTGTTAGAGCAAGTAATCGAACACGTTAAAGCCTGCGTATTAACTATTCATGCAGAGTTTGGTGCTCGTCCTGAAAGCAACGAAAACAAACCAACGATTCATTAATCACTTGTTTCCCATTATCGAATAGCTTCTAGAGGTTAGCATGAGGCAATATGACGTTGTAATTGCTGGTGGAGCCATGGCAGGTGCCACACTTGCGTTGGCAATCGACCGTTTATCTAAAGGCGCGCTGCAAATTGCGGTTGTTGAGCCTTTTAAAGCTCAATCGGATCAACATCCGGGCTTTGATTCGCGCTCGATTGCTTTGTCCTACGGTACCGTTAACATTCTGCGTCACTTGCAGTTGTGGTCTGCTATCGAGCCTTGTGCAACTCCAATTGAACATATTCATGTTTCTGACCGCTCTCATGCGGGCATGACTGAGATTACCAAGCACGAAGTTGGCGTTGAAGCCCTTGGCTACGTAGTGGAACTTGCCGATGTAGGTCGTGTCTACCAAGAGCTCTTGGATAAGAGCAAAGCAATCACTCTGTTTTGCCCTGATTCGGTTGCGAACATCGAGCGTGAGCAAGACAAAGCACACATTGAGTTGAGCAGCGGTGAGAAGCTGGAAGCTAAGTTGCTAGTGGCTGCTGATGGCGCTGTGTCGCAATGTTGCCAGCAAATCGGTTTAGAGCTGTCTGAGCATGATTTCGACCAAGTGGCAGTGATCGCGAATATTGTGACGCAAGAGCCTCATCAAGGTCGCGCTTTTGAACGCTTTACAGAGAATGGTCCAGTCGCACTGTTGCCGATGAGTGATAACCGTATGTCGTTAGTATGGTGTCTGCGTCCTGAAGAAGCGCAAAGCGTCGTGAACTTGTCTGACGCAGAGTTTCTTGAGCGCTTGCAGAACGATTTTGGTTGGCGACTAGGTGCGATGCAGAAAGTCGGACAACGCGCGAGCTATCCGCTTCTTCTGCGTCATCGTAAGCAGAACATTTCGCACCGCTTTGCTATTGTCGGCAATGCTGCACAAACGCTTCACCCGATTGCTGGGCAAGGCTTCAACCTTGGTATTCGTGATGTGGCATCATTAGCGGAAGAGGTGGTTAAGCAAGCTGAAGATGCCGGTCGCTACCAAGGTTTGATGCGATTTAGCCAGCGCCGTGAAGATGATCGCAGCGAAACGATTTGGTTAACTAGCTCTCTCGTGCATATTTTCTCAAATGATTTACCGGCGATGCGAATTGGGCGTAACCTTGCTCTCGCAACGATGGATAACCTTTCTACTTTTAAGCAGCCGCTGCTACGCCATACACTTGGTCTAGTGAAACGATAAACGGCAACGAATTAGGTAACAAAAGCAATGATGCAAAGTGTAGATATCGCCATCATCGGTGGTGGAATGGTGGGTTTAGCATTAGCTGCCGCTTTTAAGGACAGTGACCTGCGAGTAGCCGTTATCGAAGGTGCAGTGCCAAACGACACCCTAAATGAACTGCCAGATGTACGTGTGTCGGCGTTGAGCCGTTCAAGTGAAACCATCCTTCGCAAGCTTGGTGCTTGGCAAGGTATCGAGCGGCGTCGCGCTTCACCATACCATGCGATGGAAGTGTGGGAGCAAGACAGCTTCGCGAATATCGCATTTGATGCGCAGAGCATGGCTCAACCGGATCTTGGTCATATCGTTGAAAACCGCGTAATTCAATTGGCGCTGCTAGAGCAAGTTCAAAAGCTCGATAACGTGACGCTGTTTATGCCTGCTCGTTGTGCAACGCTTGCGGTGGGTGAGCAAGAAAGCTGGCTAACGCTCGATAATGGTCAAGCTATGACAGCGAAGTTAGTGGTTGGCGCTGATGGTGCAAATTCTTGGCTGCGTAACCAAATGGATATCCCACTAACGCATTGGGATTACGGTCATAGCGCGCTTGTTGCGAACGTGAAAACCGCTGACCCACACAACAGTGTTGCGCGTCAGATCTTTACACCGCAAGGTCCATTAGCTTTCCTTCCAATGTCTGATCCTCACATGTGTTCGATTGTTTGGTCTACCGATCCAAATCGCGCAGAGCAACTGCTGGCGATGAACGAGCAAGAGTTTAATAAAGCACTGACTAGCGAATTCGATGCACGTTTAGGCATGTGTGAAGTAGTTGGCGAACGTGCAGCATTCCCACTTAAGATGCGTTATGCGCGTGACTTTGTGGTTGAACGCGTGGCGTTAGTTGGCGATGCTGCCCATACCATTCATCCGCTGGCAGGGCAGGGTGTGAATCTTGGTTTATTAGATGCAGCAAGCTTAGCGCAAGAAGTGTTGGCACTGTGGAAGCAAGGGCAAGACATTGGCACCAAACGTAATCTACGTGGTTACGAGCGTTGGCGTAAAGCCGAAGCGGCGAAGATGATAGCGGCAATGCAAGGCTTCCGTGATCTGTTCTCTGGTGAGAATCCTGCCAAGAAGTTGGTTCGTGGTATTGGTTTGAGCCTAGCAGGACAACTGCCGGGTGCGAAAGATGAAATCATGAAGCGTGCATTAGGTTTGAAAGGCAACCTGCCGGAGCTAGCGCGTCAATAAATACGTTCTTCGCTTCGCAAACAAAAGATACAAAAAAGGCTGGTTAATCCAGCCTTTCTTTTTACATCGATGTTTAAGCTAAGCGTATGCGCATCTGAGCTTCATAATCTCTTGGTTAATCTCTTTTACTGCCTGAAAGTGACGTTTCTCAGCTTTCTCTGGCAACATCAATTTTCCGTTATCAAACTCGAACTTACCGACTCCGTAAATATAGATTCTTCCTTTAAAAAGACGACTTATGTGTTTAGCAATCATACCTGGTGTATAGCGCTTAAACAGTCTCATATTTACTCTTCCTTATCTCTTACCTAGCCCAGTTATTCTACGTTTTTCGCGTAAAAATTATTGTGACAGCAATAGTATTAAGTGCAGTTGAGGTACTTGGCTTTAGAGATTTGTGCTGCCTTAGACAAATTGACAGAGTCATATCTCAAATAGCGTGAGGATTACCTCAAAAAATCATTGTCGAAGGAACCAGTCCTTGAGCTCTCCTGTTCTTACGTGGTGCATTAAGCAACAGTTTTGTTACAGAAATAAGAATAGAAGGAAAATGATTGTTTGCTAAATGTTTTTACTCAATGGGTTGCATTTTGTTCGTTTTGACGAGGTTGAAACCTCAAATGCATTGCTTTCATAGAGTTAGAGGAAGGAAAAGGAAAAAAGTTCCACGCAAAAAAAAAAGCCCGCTTCGGCGGGCGAATAGTCACAGATGCATTACACAAAAGTGGACGACTGACTTAATGAACGCTGTCATACAAGTCAGCAGATTCACTTTACGTTGGCTGAGTCGTTGTTGAAAACTTAACCAACGAATTCAGCATATACGAGTTTTTCATTTGTGACTATTTATGTTTTAAAAATGATTAAAAATTCTTGAGTGTAATCGGAGAGATATGAGTGAGATCACGCAGGAGTGAGAATCCTGCGCTTGATTACATGTTAGCGGCAGATATCAGCCACGGTTGGTTGGCACAATTGGATTAGATCATCGATGGATAGCGCTAAGCCTGCCATGCGATCTCCACTGCTTATGGTGATTTCTTTTTCTTCAAGCAAACTTGGGTCAAATACGATCGGCATGTAGCGTTTTAAGAGTAGTGGTGTGACAGTTCCAATCTTGTATCCGGTAATCGCTTCTACGTCTGCTTGATCAACACACGTCATACGACGGCACTGCAGTAATGCGCGCACCTTCTTTGGATCAACACTACGATCACCTGGTGCACAAGCAAGCGCATATTGATTCCCCATATCGCGCAAAAGAATCGCTTTGACCATTTGAGAAGGGCGAATGCCGCGTTGTTGCGCGGCATCCTCAATAGTTGTTGCTGGTCTTTGATGAGGAAGAAGACGGAACTCGATGTTCTGGTCCGCCAAAAACTGCATCAAAGGGGTATGAATGGTATTACTCATCGTCAAGGCTGTACGGCAGTGCTGCGATTTCCCATTCACACTCTGGTTGAGCAACCAAGCGCAGACGAGTGTCATCGTCTAGGTTGTTTGGCAATACAATGAGTCCTATCGCTTGGTTGTCGCTGAATTGGCAATGCGTGAGCAATGCGCCTACTGAACGCCAGTTTTCACCAACGCTACGCTCCAGTTCAATCGCACCTTCACCTAAGGCTTCAGCAGTTGCACCTTTAACAATGTACATTGCACGTTTGTTGGTGCCGCGGTATTTCGCGCGCGCTACGGTTTCTTGACCTGTGTAGCAACCTTTCGTAAAGCTGATGCCCCCCAGCGCTTGTACGTTTAGTGCTTGTGGAATGTGCTCGTTTTGCGCATCAGCTGCCACGTATGGTAGTGCTGCTTCAATATCGAAACGAGTCCAAAGCTCGTGAGTAGTCAGCGTTGCTTTGCTGTCTTCTAATAACGATTGTGCTGCTTCTGCTGTAAGCGCAAGCAACCAGCGGTTTGGAGTCACTTTGACTGCCGTGCCGCCTTCAACTGTACGTACGTCGCCAGAATCAGCATTTAATGTTGAGATGAACGCATCTGCATTCTCACCTGCAACACCCAGCACGATGTCGTTTGATTCTTCGATGGTCACTTTCGAGAACACCGCGTACTTTTTGATTTCTTTCAGTTCTACTTCAATCGCTGATTTCGGCTGAACCATTGCGTAGCCATCGTTATGGTGGAATAGGCGGAAGACGCTCCATACTTTACCTTTTGCATCACAATGGGCACCCAACATTGATTGGTCTTTCTCAAGAGAAACCACATCGCAGGTAACTTGACCGTGTAGGTATGACTTTTTGTCGTCCCCGACCATGGTGATCATGCCCAGATTATCCAATAGCGAGATAGACAGCTCAGGTAGTGCGTCTTGTGTCGATAGGTTCAGCGGTGAAAAGCGAGTTTGCCATTCCATGATTACAATGCCTTTTGAAGATATTTTTCAGCTATGTTAATTGCAGAATTGGCATTTGTCAGCACTCAATATATACCCAAATAACCTCGAGATGCTAGGTTCAGCGAGAATGACTTGGTTTGTATACGCGGCGGCGATTTAAAGGTCTAGTGGGTCTAAATCAAGAATCGGCAACAAAGTATACAAGCCAAGGCAGTTCGCCCTTTGGGAGCGTGTCATTGACTCGATTGCTACGTCAAACAACTTGGAAAGAGCTGGCTATTACGCTGCGTTGTTTTCCTTGACCTCAAATCAATGACAACGCTCTGAATCCTGCATCATGAAGTCATTTGGGTATAACCACGCAATTTTAAGGTGTTTGGCTTTGCTGAACGTTTGTTTATTAAATGCGTTCAGGATTTGCAGCGACTTGGCTACATATTGTGACCCGCACACTAGTGACGTTGCACATCCCTTGTTACACTCCGCACTAAGAACAAGACATCTATGAAGGAATACTGAATGTACACTGCGGAAGAAAAGGCGCGTATTAAATGGGCTTGTCGTCGTGGCATGCTTGAGCTTGACGTGGTGATTATGCCGTTTTTTGAAGAGTGCTTTGAAGCACTGAATGAACAAGAGCAGCGTGATTTTGTCTCATTATTAGAATGTGATGACCCAGATCTGTTTACTTGGGTGATGGGTCACGGTCGCAGCGAAAACCTAGGTCATGCATCGATGGTTGATAAAATTGTCGCGCACAACCTCAGCAAGGTTCGTTAATCTCAAGGTTAACACTTCTCTGTACGCCCAAATTGCCAACCAACTTCTTCTCCTAGGTTGCGTTTGGGCGCTTATCTGCTCTGCTATCCCACTCGTCTTATCAACTTATCTGTTATTACTGATTCTTCGCTGCCAAATGCAGGGCGGTTTTGTCGTGCCTTCTGCTCGTGGTGGCTGGTATTTACATCGTGATGGCACGGTACGTAATGACAAGCAAACCTCTACATTATCGAGCGTTGATGTGTCGGCGGCGATGTTCAAAGTCACGTTTGAATTAACGTCGGGTGAAAAAGTCACGATTTGGCGAGACAGTTGTGAAGACGTGGCATATCGTCAACTGTGTTTGATATTACGACAATGGAAAATGGGAGCCGAAGCTCCCATTTGATCTTATATCTGACTCTTACTTTTTAGTGTCAGTGCTATTTGTTTGGCGTAAGAATTGTTGGACCACTATTTTCTAGCTGATTTGGATAATCCAAGGTGTAGTGCAGACCACGACTCTCTTTACGCTGCATCGCGCAACGCACCATTAGCTCTGCGACTTGCAGCAGGTTACGTAGCTCTAGCAAGTTGTTTGATACGCGGAAGTGACTGTAGTACTCATGCGTCTCTTGTTGCAGCATCTGAATACGACGCAGTGCGCGTTCAAGACGTTTATCGGTACGAACGATACCCATGTAATCCCACATAAATAGGCGCAGCTCATGCCAGTTATGTTGGATGATCACTTCTTCATCACTGTTGGTCACTTGGCTTTCATCCCAACATGGAACCTGCGATGCTAGTTCTACTTCGCTGTGATGTTTAAGAATGTCTTTGGCTGCCGACCATGCGTAAACCACACACTCAAGTAGTGAGTTCGATGCCATACGGTTCGCGCCGTGCAAGCCTGTATAGCTCACTTCACCAATCGCATAGAGGTTCTTCAGGTCGGTATGACCATTTTGATCGACCATGACGCCGCCGCATGTGTAGTGCGCCGCAGGTACAATTGGGATCGGCTCTTTAGTCATATCGATACCCAAATCCATCAAACGAGAGTAGATAGTTGGGAAATGCTTAGTAATGAAATCCGCAGGCTTATGGCTGATATCGAGATACATGCAATCAGCACCTAAGCGCTTCATTTCGAAGTCGATCGCGCGAGCCACGACATCACGTGGAGCAAGCTCTTTACGCTCGTCGAAATCCGGCATAAAACGTGAACCGTCTGGACGACGTAAATACGCCCCCTCACCACGCAATGCTTCAGTCAACAAGAAGTTACGTGCTTCTGGGTGGTAAAGACAGGTTGGGTGGAATTGGTTGAACTCTAGGTTTGCAACACGACAACCTGCACGCCACGCGATTGCGATACCATCACCAGATGACACGTCTGGGTTAGAAGTGTATTGGTAAACTTTGGAAGCGCCGCCCGTTGCGAGAACAACAAATTTAGCGCGAACAGTTTCAACTTGTTCTTCGTTGCGGTTCCAAATATAAGCGCCAATGATCTTGTTTTTGTCGCCGCCGATTTTATCTTCGGTGATCAAATCCAGAGCATTATGGCGCTCAAGAACATGAATGTTTGGGTGGCTGTGTGCATTGTCTTGTAGAGAGGTTTGCATTGCCATGCCAGTGGCATCAGCAGCGTGCAAAATACGTCGACGGCTGTGACCGCCTTCGCGAGTTAAGTGATAACGTGGCTCATCGTCAGAATCATCATCTTCACGATCGAATGGTACACCACCATCAATCAACCACTGTACACACTCTTTTGAGTTTTCCGCGATGAACTTAACAGTCTCTTCATCACAGATTCCATCCCCAGCAATTTGCGTATCTTCAACGTGAGACTCAATGGTGTCCGACTCATCAAATACGGCAGCGATACCACCTTGCGCGTAATACGTTGCGCCTTCGCTGCGCGGTCCTTTACTTAGAACCATTACCTTACAGTGGTTTGCGACACGCAAAGCCAACGACAAGCCCGCGGCGCCACTCCCTACCACTAACACATCACATTCATGTTCACGATTTGTGTTCATATTACTTTTACAATCCCAAGCTAAGGTAACAAGGCTACCTTGTGTATATTTTGCACACCATGTGCATTCCATTAACGCGACATCCGTCGCTAAGGGCTAAGTTGGGAGACGTATCGAAATCGGCGTTACCTTGGTGACTTCAGCCACTCTTATTTTGCCATGCCTTGGGCATGCAGATGCTTCCTGAGTTTTGTTTGTAACGCGATGTTCTGATAGCCATTAGCCATGCAAATGAAAAGTAATAGTTTGTCAATGCCATTGCTTTTCTATGCTCTACCCAGCACAATCTGGGACAGAGATCATCCATTATACCCATTTCCCCACCAGTATGCTCGCTTGTCAAAACGAGACTTAAGTCGGACGAGGAGCGGGATTTGGCTAGTGACATCACACTGTGAAAAAACAATGACAAAAAATTTGAGAAACCATGGAACTTTCTCATTCACGTCAGGGTCACAATAGTGCTCAAGTAAGCAGTGGTGTCAATACTACGTTTTGCATAATTAGTACCCATATCTGAGAAGAGTAGGGGCATAACAAATAGGAGTATCCGCTCGAATGAACGAGCAGCTGACCGATCAAGTATTGATTGAGCGAGTTCAGAATGGCGATAAGCAAGCATTCAACCTGCTGGTAACAAAGTACCAGAACAAGGTATGTAACCTTATCTCCAGATACGTAAGTAATCCTGGCGATGTTCCAGATGTAGCACAAGAAGCGTTTATCAAGGCTTACCGAGCTATCCCTAGTTTTCGTGGGGAGAGTGCGTTTTACACGTGGCTGTATCGCATTGCAGTGAATACTGCGAAAAATCACATCGTTGCTCAAGGTCGTAGACCACCTGCAACAGACGTTGATGCTGAAGAAGCTGAATTTTACGAAACAGGTAATGCACTTAAAGAAATTTCGAACCCTGAGAACTTAACGTTGTCCAAAGAATTGCAACGGGTAGTGTTCAGTGCAATCGAAGCCTTACCTGAAGATTTAAAAACCGCAATGACTCTGCGCGAGCTTGATGGCTTGAGCTACGAGGAAATTGCTGAAGTAATGGATTGCCCGGTGGGAACGGTACGATCGCGTATCTTCCGTGCTCGTGAGGCGGTGGAAAAGAAAATCAAACCTCTTTTGCAGCGCTAGTACAAGTGATAACTATGGTGAAAATAATGGCTGACAAAGAAAAACTTTCAGCTCTCATGGATGGAGAATTGGTCGATAAGGCTTTAATTCAAGAATTAGAGCAAGACCAAGAGAGCCGTGATGCTTGGCAGAACTATCACCTGATTGGTGATGTGATGCGAGGCGAAGCGCCAGCAAAGCCTGAGTGGAATATTGCTGAAAGCGTAGCGTTAGCGTTAGAAGACGAGCCTGTGCATCGTGCTATCGATTCGCGCAGTGCTAACGTAATTTCAATTAACGACGCGCCAAAAGAGTCGCAACCAGAGCCACAAAAAGCGAAACGCCAGTTGCCTGCATGGTTGACTCAGTTTGGTCAAGTTGCCGTTGCTGCGTGTGTGTCACTTGTTGTGATATTAGGCGTTCAACAGTACGGCGGTAGCGACCCAATGTCGCCGCAAGCTGACCAACTTCCTGTGCTTCAGACTGTGCCATTTGCGGGCAGCGCTGAACCAGTAAGCTTGACGCGTGAATCCGTAGAGCGTTCCGTTGGTGAAGCAAATATGCAAGAGCAACGCAAACGCGTTCATGCTATGCTTCGTGACTACGAACTGCAGCTAAGAATTAACAGTGATGCGTCTCAACAAGATGCACATCTGACACCGGATATTGAATGAAAAAATTTCTGATCAGCGCTTGCGCTCTGTTCAGTCTGATGTCTTCGCAAGCCTTTGCTGGTGATAAGCCAGCGGAGGCTTTATTGCATCAAATGAGCGAGGCGAGCAAGAATTTAAGCTACGAACTCTCTTATATCCTTATCAAAAAGAACAGCATTGAACCTTTGCTGTATCGTCACGCGACTCACGACAAAGACCAGTACGCACATCTTGTGTATTTGAGTGGTCCTGTACGTGAAGTGATCCGTCGCGGCACAGAAGTAAGCTATATCGAAACTGGCGCAGAACCGTTTACCATCGAATCGGGTAAAATGGTTGCTCCAATCATGCCGATGCTGAACGCTAACATCGACGAGCTAAACTTGTACTACGACTACGTAAAAGTAGGTCGTGCCCGTGAAGCGGGTGTTCCAACACAAGTGCTACGCATCGTGCCCAAAGATGGGCTACGTTACTCTTACGTATTGTGGATTGATGAGAAGAGTAAACTGCCACTGCGTGCTGATCTCGTTGATCGTGATGGTGAAATGCTTGAGCAGTACCGTACTATTTCTTACTCAGTGAACCCTAAGATTGGTGAACTGATGAGTGGTTTAGAAGAGGTTCAATTACCCGCGGTTCTGACAATGCCAAAAGGCGATATCGGTACCAGTAACTGGACCGTGGGTTGGACACCGGAAGGGTTCCATCCCAATGAACTGAACCGTTACCGCATGGCAGTGACTGACCAAATGGTAGAAAGCCAACTTTACTCTGATGGACTATTTAGCTTTTCAGTGTATGTAGCTGACAAAGACGAGCACTCGTTGAAAGGTCAACTGGTTCGTCAAGGTCGCCGTACATTGCACAGCTTTGTCAGCGGAAACCATGAAATCTCAGTTGTTGGTGATATTCCGCCGGCAACGGCTCAGCGTATCGCACAATCGGTCACTTTTAATGTAACAAAGAGTGAAGTGCAATGATGACTGCATTGGCTACCGTAACGGGCGTTCACCGTCACGGTCAGCAATATGATGTCGATATCAGCTGCGAGCAACAGACCAGTTGCAGCAGCTGTTCATCGCAAAAAAGCTGCGGCACAGGCGTGGTTACCAAAGCGATCGGTAACAAAACGCTGTCGTGGCATTTGCGTACCCCAAAATCCGTCAAAGTTGGTCAGGTCGTGGAAATTGGTTTCCCCGAAGCAAGCCTGATCAAATCAGCTATGGCGGTCTACCTTCTTCCTTTGTTTGGTTTGATTCTCGGTGCTGTAATTGGCAACTTCCTGCTAGTGCCTTTAACCGCGGGCGGTGAGGTCATCACCATCCTAGCTTCGGTATTGTTCGCAGCTGGTGGTATGTGGCTCGCAAAACGTGTGTCACGCCCACTAGAAGATGAATCAAAACGCCAAGTCACTCTCATTAGAGTTCTCGGTGAACCTATTCAATAAGTTCTAGACTTTAAATAAGGTGCGCCCGTTAACGAAATTGGGTAGAATCTGCCAACTTGATTGAAATGCCGTCAACAGACGGCTTTCTTACTGTCCCTATTTGTAAAGAGTTAGTCACCCATAAATCTATGAAGCACATTCGTAACTTTTCGATTATCGCCCACATCGACCATGGTAAGTCGACCCTATCTGACCGTCTAATCCAAGTTTGTGGTGGATTAAGCGATCGTGAAATGGCCGCACAGGTTCTGGATTCTATGGATCTTGAACGTGAGCGTGGTATCACCATCAAATCTCAGAGTGTGACGCTGAACTACACCGCTAAAGACGGCGAAACGTACCAGTTGAACTTCATCGATACTCCGGGACACGTTGACTTTGCGTACGAAGTATCACGTTCTCTAGCTGCTTGTGAAGGCGCGCTACTGGTGGTTGACGCAGGTCAGGGTGTAGAGGCTCAAACCCTAGCTAACTGTTACACCGCAATCGAAATGGATCTAGAGGTTGTGCCAATCCTGAACAAGATTGACCTACCAGCTGCCGATCCCGAGCGTGTAGCGGAAGAAATTGAAGAGATCGTTGGTATCGATGCAATGGAAGCAACCCGCTGTTCTGCGAAGACAGGTCTAGGTGTTGACGACGTTCTAGAAAACATCGTATCAGCAATTCCAGCACCAGAAGGTGATCCAGAGGCGCCACTTCAAGCGCTGATCATCGACTCATGGTTCGATAACTACCTTGGCGTTGTTTCTTTGGTTCGTATTAAAAACGGTTCACTGAAGAAAAACGACAAGATCAAAGTAATGAGCACAGGTCAAACTTGGGGTGTGGATCGTCTAGGTATCTTCACGCCTAAGCAAGTGGACACTGATGTTCTGCGTACTGGCGAAGTAGGCTGGGTAGTTTGTGGTATCAAAGACATCCTAGGCGCACCAGTAGGTGATACGCTGACGCTAGCGAAAAACGGCAGCGAGAAGCCACTTCCAGGCTTTAAGAAAGTAAAACCTCAGGTATACGCGGGTCTGTTCCCAGTATCTTCTGATGATTACGAAAACTTCCGTGACGCACTAGGTAAACTTAGCCTAAACGATGCATCGCTATTCTACGAGCCAGAAAACTCAGCAGCACTAGGCTTTGGTTTCCGTTGTGGTTTCCTAGGCATGCTGCACATGGAAATCATCCAAGAGCGTCTAGAGCGTGAATACGACCTCGACCTGATTACAACGGCACCAACGGTAGTTTACGAAGTAGAACAAACTAACGGTGAGACTCTGTACGTTGATAGCCCTGCAAAACTGCCAGCGGTTAACGACATCGAAGAGATCCGTGAGCCTATCGCGCGCTGTAACATCCTAGTACCAGCGGACTACCTAGGTAACGTAATCACACTATGTGTTGAGAAGCGTGGCGTACAGGTGGACATGGTTTACCACGGTAACCAAGTTGCGATCACTTACGACATCCCAATGGCAGAAGTGGTACTGGACTTCTTCGACCGTTTGAAGTCGACATCACGTGGCTACGCGTCTCTGGATTACAACTTCCAACGCTTTGAAGCATCGAACATGGTACGTGTAGACGTACTACTGAACGGCGACAAAGTGGATGCGCTAGCGCTGATTACGCACAAAGATCAGTCTCAGACTCGTGGTCGTCAGCTTGTTGAGAAAATGAAAGAGTTCATTCCTCGTCAGATGTTCGACATCGCGATCCAAGCGGCTATCGGTAACCACATCATCGCACGTTCTACAGTGAAACAGCTACGTAAGAACGTAATCGCGAAATGTTACGGTGGTGACGTGAGCCGTAAGAAGAAACTTCTGAAGAAACAGAAAGAAGGTAAGAAACGTATGAAGCAGATCGGTAACGTAGAGCTGCCTCAAGAAGCGTTCCTAGCAATTCTTCACGTTGGTAAAGACTAGAGTTGAACTATCTCGTGCTCTTGTCTGTCATAAGACGTTAGATAGTAAAATAAGTGAAAGGGTTTCGGCTCTTTCACTTTCGTATTTTTAGATAAGGGAATTTAATGGCGAATACATTCTCACTGATTCTAGTTATCGTGACTTTGGTAACTGGCGTAGTTTGGCTACTAGAAAAGCTGGTGTTTGCGAAAAAACGTCAAGCGAAAGTAGCGGAGATCCAAGCGCAAACAACCAATGGTCTGGATGCGGTGACGCTACAAAAAGTAGAAAGCCAACCGTGGTGGGTAGAGAACAGCGTTTCTATCTTCCCAGTGATTGCATTCGTATTGGTATTACGTTCTTTTATCTATGAACCGTTCCAAATCCCTTCAGGCTCAATGATGCCAACCCTACTAGTAGGTGACTTCATTTTGGTGGAGAAATACGCGTACGGATTGAAAGATCCGGTATGGCGCACGCAGCTAGTGGAAACTGGCAAGCCTGAGCGTGGCGACATCGTGGTATTCAAGTACCCACCACAGCCAAACGTTGACTACATTAAACGTGTGGTAGGTTTGCCTGGTGATACCGTTCGTTACTCTGCCGATAAGCAGGTATGTATTCAATCGAAAGGTGAGTCATCTTGTAAGCCAGTTAAGCTGAACAATGTTGAAGAAAGTCAATTCATCCAAAACGGTATTCCTCTGATTCAGATGAATGAAAAACTGGGTGACGTTGAGCACCAAATTTTGGTGAACCCATTAACTCGTGACCGCGTGCAGAACTACCAACCACGCCCAGGTGTTAACGAGTGGGTTGTACCACAAGGTCAGTACTTCGTTATGGGTGATAACCGTGACAACAGTGCAGACAGCCGTTACTGGGGCTTTGTTCCAGAAGCAAACTTAGTCGGTAAAGCTGTTGCGATCTGGATCAGCTTCGAGTTTGATCGTGGCGCAGATAGTGTTCTACCTTCATGGATTCCAACTGGTGTGCGTTTTAACCGCGTCGGTGGCATTCACTAACCATTACATATCGAGAGAGTATGAATTCTCCAATTGAGAAACTAGAGAGAAAGCTCGGCTACCAATTTAAGGATGCTGGGCTTATCAACTTGGCGCTGACTCACCGCAGCGCCAATAGTAAGCACAATGAACGTCTTGAGTTTCTGGGCGATTCAATTTTAAGTTTTGTCATCGCTGATGATCTGTACCATCGTTTCCCGAAAGTGAACGAAGGTGACATGAGCCGTATGCGCGCGACCTTGGTTCGTGGGCACACATTGGCGGAACTGGGTCGTGAATTCGATCTAGGAGATTATTTAAAATTAGGTCCAGGTGAATTGAAGAGTGGCGGATTCCGCCGAGACTCTATTCTAGCCGATGCGGTAGAAGCCATTATTGGTGCGATTTACCTTGATAGTGATATTGAACAAGTTCGCGGTATCGTACTGAGCTGGTACAACTCGCGTCTTGAGGCGATTAAGCCTGGTGTATCACAAAAAGATCCAAAAACTCGCCTACAAGAGTTCCTGCAAGGCAGAAGAAAACCGCTGCCTGTCTACACAGTGACTAATATTAAAGGTGAAGCGCACAACCAAGAGTTCACGGTTGAGTGTGACGTAGCAGGTGTGGATAAGCCTGTAATCGGTAAAGGCACCAGCCGCCGCAAGGCAGAACAAGCGGCTGCAGAAACGGCACTTGAGCAATTAACGAATGGCTGATAACGAATTCGACATCGATGCGTTTTTCGCATCACATGGTGAAGTAAGTTCACCAGAGAACCAACACTGTGGCTTCATTGCGATTGTTGGTCGTCCAAACGTAGGTAAATCGACGCTTCTGAACAAAATCTTGGGTCAGAAGATTTCGATCACGTCTCGTAAACCGCAAACGACGCGTCACCGCATCATGGGCGTGGATACCGATGGTGATTACCAAGCGATCTACGTAGATACACCGGGACTTCACATTGAAGAGAAGCGCGCGATTAACCGCTTGATGAACCGTGCAGCCAACTCATCTCTAAGTGATGTGAACCTAGTATTCTTCTTGGTCGACGGTACGCATTGGACCAAAGACGATGAGATGGTGCTGACTAAGCTTCAAAAGTCGAACTTCCCTGTTGTGCTTTGTGTGAACAAGGTAGACAACGTGCAAGATCGTAACGAAGTGATGATGCACATGGCCGACATGTCGAAGAAGATGGACTTCGTTGACGTTGTGCCAATCTCTGCAAAGCAAGGTAAGAACATCGACGTACTGCGCAAGCACGTTCGCGATCACTTGCCAGAAGCAACGCACCACTTCCCAGAAGAATACGTAACAGACCGTTCTCAGCGTTTCATGGCGTCTGAAATCGTGCGTGAAAAACTGATGCGTTTTACTGGTGAAGAGCTGCCATACTCAGTAACGGTTGAGATTGAGCGTTTCGATTACAACCCAGAAACGGACGGTTTCCATATCAACGCCCTGATTCTTGTTGAACGTAATGGTCAGAAGAAAATGGTGATTGGTAAAGGTGGCGAGAAGATCAAGACAATTGGTCGTGAAGCGCGCTTAGATATGGAAGAGCTATTCGGTCGTAAGGTTTACCTAGAGACTTGGGTAAAAGTGAAATCTGGTTGGGCAGACGACGAACGTGCACTGCGCTCACTAGGTTACATCGACGACCTATAAGTTTGGTTGCTTGTAAGTTTGGTAACGAAGATACTTCGTTCCAACATCGACTAAAATATAATATCGATTAAAATAAGGAGCCACTTGGCTCCTTATTTTTTATTACCGACTTAGGCACACTGATTGAAATGAGCAACCAGTCTTCAGAAGGCTTCCAGCGCTGCTTTGTATTGCACCGACGCCCTTACAGTGAATCGAGCTTAATCCTTGATGTATTCAGCGAGGAGTATGGTCGTATCACGTTGATGGCGAAAGGTGCGCGCAGCAAACGCTCCAATCTGAAAGGGGCATTACAGCCTTTCACGCCACTATTGCTGAAATGGTCCGGCAAAGGTTCGATGAAAACCTTACGTCAGGCTGAGCCAATCAGTTTAGGCTTGCCGTTGTTCGGGATAAACCTTTATTCCGCGATGTACGTAAATGAATTAGTCGGACGCGTGTTAATGGCGGAAGTGCCGATGCCTGCGCTATTTCATGATTACCTGCATGCACTAACGGAATTGGCTCAGAGTGATAACCCTGAACCGGGGTTGCGTCGTTTTGAATTGGCCCTGCTGTCTTCAATGGGCTATGGCGTCGATTTCTTACATTGTGCCGGGACGGGTGAGCCAGTCGATCCTGAGATGACTTACCGTTATCGTGAGCAAAAGGGATTCATAGCTTCAGTAAGGCGCGACAACCTGACATTTTTAGGTAATGAATTGATTGCGATTAGCGAACGGCGATTCGTCACTAAAGAGCAATTAAAAGCGGCGAAACGCTTTACACGTATGGCATTAAAGCCGTATCTTGGCGGCAAACCTTTAAAAAGTCGCGAATTATTCATTCAGACATATCGAGCACGGAGTAACGGAAAATGAGCTCAATCTACTTAGGCGTTAATATCGACCATATTGCCACTCTACGTAATGCACGTGGTACTAAATACCCAGATCCAGTTCATGCTGCTGAGATCGCAGAGCGTGCAGGTGCTGACGGTATTACCATCCACCTACGTGAAGACCGTCGCCACATTCTAGATCGTGACGTTCGCATCCTACGTGAAACCATTCAAACTCGTATGAACCTTGAAATGGCAGTAACGGACGAGATGGTTGAGATTGCGCTACAAACTAAGCCTGAGTTCGTTTGTCTGGTTCCTGAAAAACGTGAAGAGTTGACAACAGAAGGTGGTCTGGATGTTGTCGGTCAACTTGAGAAAGTGAAAGCGGCAACGCAAAAGCTAACTGAAGCGGGCATTAAAGTCTCTCTATTCATCGATGCTGACCGTCAACAGATCGATGCGGCAAAAGCTTGTGGCGCACCTTACATTGAGCTTCACACAGGTCACTACGCAGATGCGACAACAGAAGAAGATCAGCAAGATGAACTGAAGAAGATTGCAGCAGGCGCAAGCTACGCTGATGACCTAGGTATCATCGTAAACGCAGGTCACGGTCTGACTTACCACAACGTTGCACCAATCGCGGCACTGCCAGAAATCTACGAGCTTAACATCGGTCACTCGATCATTGGTCGTGCCGTTTTCGATGGTTTAGAAAAATCTGTGGCAGAAATGAAAGCCATCATGGTTGCGGCTCGTAAGTAATCAGATTTAAGCATGGCAATTTTAGGATTAGGCACTGACATCGCAGAGATTGAGCGCATTGAAAAAGCGCTCGGTCGAACGGGTGAGCCCTTCGCAAAGCGCATTTTGTCGCAAGATGAAATGGTAAAGTTTGCTGAATTGAAGCAAAAAGGGCGCTACCTTGCGAAGCGTTTCGCAGTAAAAGAGGCTGCCTCAAAAGCGCTAGGTACAGGCATCGCAAAAGGCGTGACCTTCCATGATTTTACAGTTTCGAATGATGAGTTCGGTAAACCGATATTGACCTTATCCGGTGTGGCGAAGCAAATCGCCGAGTCGATGGGCGTCAATCATGTTCATCTGTCGATTTCGGATGAACGTCATTACGCGGTCGCGACGGTGATTTTTGAATCCTAACTTAGCCTGATTACGGATCAATAATCGAATACGAAAAAGCCAGAGTCGATGCTCTGGCTTTTTTATGTCTCTGATTTAATCCGTTATTTTCTACTGTTCAAGATAGAGTTTCGCCGTCGTGGTGACTTTAATCATCTCATCTTGCAGTTCGAACATTTCCGGTTCGATGTCTTCGATGTCAGCGCCTGAGCGCAGTGCTTGTTCCAAGGTTGCACACAGAGACTTTAATCTCGGCACGCCACAGTAAGAGCTGCTGCCGTGAAGTTTATGTACCACATGGATAAGATCATCACGCGAGAAGTCTTCTTGTTCTAATGCTTGATCGACCACTTCTTCCACCTCAGGAATAAAATCAATCAGCATGCGCAGCATGTCTTTGGCTAAGTCTTCCTTGTTGGCACTTTGTTTCAATGCCGCTTGCCAGTCGATGATGACATCTTGCTGTGGCTTTTCTGGCGCTGATGGCGCAGTTTCCACAACTGGTTCGACATAGGATGGCGCGATTTTGTCGACACTCTCAGTACAGGTATTTGGATTCCAATGAACCAAAACCTGTTGCAGCACATGCTCTTCGATTGGTTTGGTTAGGTAGTCATCCATCCCCGCTGCTAATAGTCGGTCACGCTCGCCTGCCATGGCATGCGCGGTCACCGCAATCACTGGGGTGTCTTTGTTCAGCTCTAGCTCTTTAATATGCTGACAAGCCGTCACGCCGTCCATCAATGGCATTTGAATGTCCATGAAGATCAGATCGTATTTCTTCTCAGTCGCAAGATTCACCGCTTGCTGACCATTGCTGCACGCTGTTACCGTTTCTACACGCTCTTTCAATAGCGCAGAGATCAGTTTCAAGTTAGCTGGGTTATCGTCGACCGCAAGTACCGTCAGTGGTAAGCGTTCATTCACTACAGGCTCAATTGGAGCAATTACCGCTTGAGGCGTTTCGACATGATCTGTGATCAGACTTTGTAGAAGCTTGCGACGCGATAGTGGCTTGGTCAGACATTGGATCTGATGGTCGTTCATCACTTGATCTGCCAGTGCTAGTTCGGTACTTGGCGTACCCATGATCACACTCGGCGCCATGCGTTTGGCTTGTTCAATCCAAGCCGCTACCGATTGATCATCGTAGGTTTGGTTGGCAGCCAAGTTCAACAATACGTAGTCGTAGTTCTCGTCGTTTTCTGGCAACGAAGAGCGGTAGGTCACCAGAATGCCTTCTTGGCTCAGGATCTGCTGTGTCACTGACGCCGCTTGCATGTTCGGTTCAACCAACAACAATTGCTTGCCAGTCAATAGCTCTACTTCAATCAGATCGCTCATTGGCATTTCAGTTGAGTGCAAGCGAACCGTAAACCAGAAGGTTGAACCTTGGTGTAGACGACTGGTTAGGCTGATTTCACCGCCCATCTGGCTCACCAGTTTCTGAGTGATAACCAGACCCAGACCGGTACCACCATAGCGACGTGAAATACTCGCATCCGCTTGGCTAAACGCTTGGAACAACTGCGCTTGCTGACGTTCGGAGATACCAATACCAGTATCGCGCACCATGAATTGCAGTTCGACCGAATCACCAGATTGTGAGCGCATCTCAACGCTGATGTCGATGTTACCGCGCTCAGTAAACTTGATGGAGTTGCCGACCAAGTTGGTGAGAATTTGTTGGATACGAAGTGGGTCACCCACCAAGCCTTGCGGGATCTTCGGATCCACTTTCAAGGTGATTTCCAATCCTTTTTCGTGCGCGCTGGTGGCTTGTAGGTTGATTACTTCTTCTAAGCTTTCTCTGAATTCAAACGGAATGTTTTCCAGTGCTAGCTTACCGGCTTCCAGTTTCGAGAAGTCGAGGATGTCGTTGATGATGTTCAGTAGGTTGTTTGCGGACTTCTCAATGGTCTGCAAGTAATCCGTTTGGCTGTTCGATAGCTGTGTTTTCAGCATCTGGCGGGTAAAGCCAATCACACCATTCAGCGGAGTACGAAGTTCGTGAGACATGTTCGCCAAGAATTCGGATTTCACACGTGCTGCTTCTTGGGCACGCTTCTTCGCGATGTCCAACTCCACGTTCTGAATCTCTAGCTGTTCCAGAGTCTCACGCAAGTCTGATGTCGCTTGGTCTATACTGTGCTGCATCTCAACGTGGTATTCCGACAGCGAGACCGCCATGGCGTTGATACCGTTTTTCAACTGGTCCAACTCACCGTGCATTTTACCTTCGATACGTACATCAAGGTGACCACGACGAATGCGGTCAACAACGTTCTTCATGTGAGTGATCGGTTGGGTTACGTCATGCATTAGACGAGAGGCGAACACACTCGCGAGACCAAGACCGAGGATCAACACCAAGAACGCAGAGAACACTTCTTGGTATTGCTGCAATCGAAGTGACGAAAGATCCATTTCCACTGCGATGTAGCCGATGGCTTTTGTGCCCTGATTCTCATTTGAGAGCTCCGAAAGATAGTGACCTTCAGATAGAATCGGCACGCGCAGAATAAGCGAGTTATCGAAGATTTCTGAGTCCCCTAACTGAGGGATCGGCTTATCCTTCGGGAACATCAGAGCTTCAAAATTGGGATGGAAGTTAGAAGTGACGAAAAGCTCATGATTTTCATCGAACACCGCGATACTACGAACCAGTTTCGAGTTTTTGCGATGGGCGTAACTGATAAGACGACGAACGGCTTCGCGACTTTCGGAAAGTAGGTGAGTTTCACTGGCAATCGCAAGCGGTTCGATAATGCTATTGCCTGTGGTGATAACTTGTTTCTCGAGGTCTTGGTAGCGGTTAAATGAGAAAAAGCCGCTCAGTAATAAACCAATAATGAGAGTGGGAGCGAGAGTTAGTGTAATTACACGTGCTCTTAAGCCATATCTGGTCATGTTATCTAATTACATCGGAGTCTGGATATGGGAAAATAACGCATTATTTCTCAAGCGCACGATAAAGCCTTGAGCAAAGAAGTGACGTCACCGGATAAACGGTAAGCATAATCAAGTCACTCGAATCACACAACGGCTGCAATCAAGAATAGTGAAGCAGTAGAGCAATTAGACACAAATCAGGCACAGAGCATGGCACGTATCTTTCAACCTAAAAAGAAAACGCAACTGAATACCCGCCACCAAGCGGTGCAAGTAGAGCGTTTGGATCACCACGGCGCAGGCATTGCTTACCTTAAGAAGAAACCATTGTTTATCGATGGTGCGCTACCGGGTGAGGAAGTGGTAACCCAATTGGTGGAAGAAAAGAGCAAGTTCGCTCGCGGTAAGTTGATTAAAATCCTTAAACCGAGTGAAGCTCGCGTGGAGCCATTTTGTCCGCATTACCATGAATGCGGTGGCTGTGACCTGCAGCATCTGAACTATGACCAACAATTGACGCACAAGCAGCAAACGCTTCGTCAGTTGATGAGAAAATTTGCCGGCAGTGATATCGAGTTGGATGCGCCTGTGTTGGGTGAATCTCTTGGCTACCGTCGCCGTGCTCGTGTGAGCTTGTTCGTGGATAAAAAGACTCGTCAGTTGCACTTTGGTTTCCGTAAGAAACAGAGTAAGCAAATCGCGCAAGTGACAGACTGCCCAGTGCTCGCGCCTGAGTTGAATGTGCTATTGCCAGAAATCTACTCGACGTTAAAAGCGTTTAAGAAGCCAGAGCAACTTGGTCACGTAGAGTTGGTGCTAGGCGACAATGGTCCATGCGTAACATTGCGTCATCTGAGCAAATTGACTGAAAAAGAAACCAACACCTTGGTGGAATTAGCGAAGCGTCACCATGCATCGCTCTACCTGATGCCAGAAACGGATCAGCTTGATTTGATTGAAGGTGAAGTGCCTTTCTATCAAGAAGCAGGTGTCACCGTACCATTTACGCCAAATAACTTTATTCAAGTGAACCAAGCGGTAAACCAGAAAATGGTCGCTCAGGCAGTGGAGTGGTTAGACCCACAAAGTGACGAGCGAGTGTTAGATTTGTTCTGTGGTTTAGGTAACTTCAGTTTGCCAATCGCAAAACGTGCAAAACACGTGGTTGGCGTAGAAGGCGTGGCAGAAATGGTGGAAAAGGCGGCAAATAATGCATCTTTGAACCAAATCAATAACGCGCAATTTTATCACGCTAACCTTGAGCAGGATTTTGAAGGGCAAGTTTGGGCGGCTGAACAATTCGACAAAGTGCTGCTTGATCCGGCACGTGCGGGCGCGAGTGGGATCATCGATCAAGTTTCTGCGCTTGGCGCACAGCGTGTAGTTTATGTTTCGTGTAATCCTGCTACCCTTGCAAGGGATAGCCAGAGCTTGCTGGAGCAAGGCTACCAATTGACCAAATTAGGTATGCTGGACATGTTCCCTCATACCAGCCATCTAGAATCGATGGCACTGTTTGAAAAGTCCTGATAATTGGGACTTTGTTGATCACTTACACGTGGTGGGTGGTCAATAAGCCAACGCTTAAAGCTTGGCGAAAGAACTAACCTGGATGGTGTTAGTCAAACCACACAAATATAATAATTAGGATGATGAGATGGTTGCGGTAAGAAGCGCGCATTTAAACCAAGATGAACAGTTTGAACTTGAAAACTGGGTGGCTAGCCTAGGTCAAGAGAAGAACACAGCGAAACGCTTAACCGAAGTGTATCGTGACTGCCAATCTGTTTTGGCGGATAACGAACAGGCGGAGCTTTTGTTGTGGCGTGGACGAGAGATGATCGAAATCTTGATCACCTTGTCGATGGACAAAGCGACACTTGTCGCGGCGCAACTGTTCCCTTTGGTCTCAAGTGGTGCTTTTGATAGAGAGCTCCTTGAGGAAAAATACAGCAAAGAAATCATTAAGCTGATCGATGGTGTCGACGAAATGGCGGCAATTGGTCAACTAAATGTAACAATGGATGGTGGTGCTGCCTCGTCTCAAGTAGATAACGTTCGTCGCATGCTGTTGGCAATGGTGGATGATTTCCGCTGCGTGGTCATCAAGCTGGCGGAACGTATCTGCAACCTGATTGAAGTAAAAAAAGCGCCGGACGAAGTTCGTCGTGCTGCGGCAAAAGAGTGTGCAAACATCTATGCGCCTCTGGCAAACCGCCTTGGTATTGGTCAGTTGAAGTGGGAAATCGAAGATTACGCCTTCCGCTACCAACAACCAGAAACCTACAAGCAAATCGCGAAGCAATTGGCTGAGCGTCGTATTGTCCGTGAACAATACATCAAAGACTTTGTCGACGACCTTACCCAAGAAATGACCGTATGCGGCATCAACGCAGAAGTCAGTGGTCGTCCAAAGCACATCTACAGTATCTGGCGCAAAATGCAGAAGAAGAGTCTGGCGTTTGATGAATTATTTGACGTACGAGCAGTACGTATCATCGCTGACAAACTTCAAGACTGTTATGCCGCTCTAGGTGTGGTTCACACCAAATACAAACACCTACCAAGCGAGTTCGACGATTATGTAGCGAACCCGAAACCAAACGGCTACCAGTCTATCCATACCGTGATTCTTGGACCTGAAGGCAAGACCATTGAGATCCAGATTCGTACTAAAGAGATGCACGAAGATTCTGAGCTAGGTGTTGCTGCGCACTGGAAATACAAAGAAGGTGCAAGCAGCCGCAGCGGTTACGATGAGAAGATCACATGGCTACGTAAGCTACTCGATTGGCAAGAAGAGATGTCTGACTCTGGCGAGATGTTGGACGAGCTACGTAGTCAGGTATTTGATGACCGCGTGTATGCCTTTACCCCACGTGGCGATGTTGTCGACCTACCAATGGGCGCAACACCGCTCGATTTCGCTTACCACATTCACTCCGAAGTGGGTCACCGTTGTATCGGCGCTAAAGTTGCGGGTCGTATTGTACCGTTCACCCATAAACTGCAAATGGGTGATCAGGTTGAAATCATCACCCAGAAAGAACCAAACCCTTCACGTGACTGGTTGAACCCGACTCTGGGCTTTGTGACGTCGAGCCGAGCACGTGCGAAAATCAACGCATGGTTCCGCAAACAAAGTCGTGAGAAGAACCTAGAAGCGGGTCGTGAAATCCTAGAGCACGAATTGGCGAAAATCGGCGCGACACTGAAAGACGCAGATCACTACGCACTAAAACGCTTTAACGTTAATAGCGCCGATGAATTGTATGTTGGTATTGGTAGTGGTGACTTGCGCATTAACCAGATCATCAACCACATCAACGCGTTAGTGAACAAGCCAACCGCGGAAGAGGAAGACCAGCAAGCGCTGGAAAAACTGCAAGAAGCAGAAAATCGCGCGCCAGCGCAAAGCCGTCCGAAGAAAGATGCCGTTGTGGTAGAAGGTGTCGATAACTTAATGACGCACCTAGCGCGCTGTTGTCAGCCGATCCCAGGTGATGAGATCTCAGGTTACATCACTCAAGGTCGTGGTATTTCGGTGCACCGTAGTGACTGTGAGCAACTAGAAGAACTTCGTCATCACGCACCAGAACGTATCATTGATACCGTCTGGGGGAGCGGCTTTGTCGGCTCTTACATCTTGACGGTTCGTGTTGAAGCGATGGAGCGTGGTGGTCTACTAAAAGACATCACAACGCTATTTGCGAACGAGAAAATCAAAGTCACCAGCATGAAGAGTCGCGTCGATTACCGCACGCAAATGTCGATCATGGACTTTGACCTTGAAGTGACCAACCTTGAGGTGTTCTCACGCGTTTCGAAACGTGTTGAGCAGATCAAGGATGTTATGTCGGTGAAACGCTTAGGCTAATTTTTACGTCGTATTTGGCTTTCTAGCGGCGTTAGCTGCACTTATATCCGGAATGCTGGCCCAGACCCATCTCATAGACAAGCTATGCTCATGGGTCTCATAAGTTTGCTGCCTTGCCAGAAGAACCAACTACTTAGTAAAAACAGTTAGAAAACAAATTAAAGGTGAGTGGTTTTGGCTGCTCACCTTTTTCTTTAGATAGAAAGGTTTAAAGGAACAGAAAATGAGTCATCCAATTGAACAGTTAGAACAAATCATGGCGAAGTTGCGTGACCCAGAAAGCGGTTGCCCTTGGGACTTAAAGCAGACCTTCGACACCATTGTTCCTCACACTATTGAAGAAACCTACGAAGTGGTGGATGCTATTCAAAACCGCGATTGGTCGAACTTGCAAGAAGAGTTGGGGGACTTATTGTTCCAAGTGATTTTCTACAGCCAAATGGCGAAAGAGCAGGGATTGTTCGAGTTTTCTGATGTGGTGGAAACCGTTAACGAGAAGCTGACGCGTCGTCACCCGCATGTTTTTTCAGAAGTAGAATTCGATTCTGAAGAAGCGATTAACGCCAACTGGGAAGCGGAAAAAGCCAAAGAGAAAGCACAATTAGGCAAAGCTGAAGAAAGTATCCTAGACTCAATACCAAACTCTCTACCTGCACTTTCGCGTGCTACAAAGATCCAGAAAAAGTGCGCAAAATTCGGCTTTGATTGGGGCTCGCTTGGTCCCGTTGTCGGAAAAGTGCAGGAAGAAATTGAAGAGGTAATGGAAGAAGTGCTTCAAATTACTCCGGATGAGGAGAAAGTTGAACTCGAATTAGGCGATCTTTTATTTGCTACCGTGAACCTGTCTCGTCACCTAGGGAAAGACCCTGAAGTGGCACTGGCAAAAGCCAACTTAAAGTTCTCGAAACGCTTTAAAGGCGTGGAAACTAAAGTTGCAGCGCACGGTAAACAGCTGACAGACTTTACTCTAGATGAACTCGATTCCATGTGGGATGAAGTGAAACGAGAAGAGCGAAGCTGAAATTGCATGAATACTCGACTTTGATTTGAAGCAAAAAATAAAAAATTACGGTGTGATAGATTTCACGTTGTGGCGGTTAGGAGCTTCTGGTATATTTACGTCCCGTCCAGAAGCACTCCATTTCCCTCATTCAACCAATTTCAGGTTAAACATGACGACAAATTACATTTTTGTTACTGGCGGGGTTGTATCCTCTCTAGGTAAAGGTATTGCAGCAGCATCTCTTGCAGCTATTCTAGAAGCTCGTGGTCTTAAAGTGACTATGATGAAGCTTGACCCTTACATCAACGTTGATCCAGGCACAATGAGCCCAACTCAACACGGTGAAGTGTTCGTTACGGAAGATGGCGCAGAGACTGACCTTGACCTTGGTCACTACGAGCGTTTCATCCGCACCAAGATGACTAAGCGTAACAACTTCACTGCTGGTCGTGTTTATGCAGACGTACTACGTAAAGAACGTCGCGGCGATTACCTAGGTGCAACCATTCAGGTTATCCCTCACATCACTAACGCTATCAAAGACCGCGTAATTGCAGGTTCTGAAGGCCATGATGTTGCTATCGTTGAAGTCGGTGGTACGGTAGGTGATATCGAATCACTACCATTTATGGAAGCTATTCGTCAGCTTGCTGTAGAACTAGGTCGTGAGCGCGCAATGTTCATGCACCTAACGCTAGTTCCTTACCTAGCCGCTGCTGGTGAAGTGAAAACTAAGCCAACTCAGCACTCTGTTAAAGAGCTGCTATCTATCGGTATCCAACCAGATATTCTTGTTTGCCGCTCTGATCGTATGATCCCAGCGAACGAGCGTAAGAAAATTGCGCTATTCTGTAACGTTCCTGAGAAAGCGGTAATCTCAATGAAGGACGTAGATTCAATCTACAAGATCCCTCAACTTGTTAAGTCTCAAGGTCTAGATGACCTAGTTTGTGCTCGCTTTGGTATCAACGCACCAGAAGCTGACCTGTCTGAATGGGAACAGGTTATCTATGAAGAAGCGAACCCAACTGGCGAAGTAACTATCGGTATGGTCGGTAAATACATCGAACTACCAGATGCTTACAAGTCAGTAAACGAAGCACTTAAACACGCAGGCTTGAAAAACCGTCTAAACGTCACAATTAAATACGTAGACTCTCAAGATGTTGAGACGAAAGGCGTAGAAGTACTTGAAGGTCTAGATGCAATCCTAGTACCTGGTGGCTTCGGTGACCGTGGTATCGAAGGTAAGATTCGCGCAGCACAATACGCTCGTGAAAACAAAGTACCTTACCTAGGTATCTGTCTAGGCATGCAAGTAGCACTGATCGAATACGCGCGCAACGTAGCGGGTATGGAAGGTGCACATTCAACAGAATTTAACAAAGACACTAAGTACCCTGTGGTAGGTTTGATCACTGAATGGGTAGACGGCGAAGGTAAAGTTGAAGAACGTACTGAAACGTCTGACCTAGGTGGTACGATGCGTCTTGGTTCACAGCTATGTCACCTAGAGAAAGGGACGAAAGCTCGTGAACTATACGGTAGCGCGACAGTTCACGAACGTCACCGTCACCGTTACGAAGTAAACAACGTTCTTCGTCCGCAAATCGAAAAAGCAGGTCTGAAAGTATCTGGTCTATCAGCGGACAAGAAACTAGTGGAAATGATTGAGAACCCAGCTCACCCATGGTTTGTAGCGGCTCAATTCCACCCAGAATTCACCTCGACTCCTCGCGATGGTCACCCACTATTCGCAGGTTTCGTTAAAGCTGCTGGTCAAAACGCTCGCGGCGAATTCGAGAAGTAAAAGGATACGGGCGGCGGCGAAGGTTGTGCTGCTGCCCTTTAAAATTGACATTTATATTTGAACGAGAGGAAACATTAATGTCTAAGATCGTTAAAGTTCTAGGTCGTGAAATCATCGACTCACGTGGTAACCCAACTGTAGAAGCTGAAGTACACCTAGAAGGCGGTTTCGTAGGTATGGCGGCAGCTCCATCTGGCGCATCTACTGGTTCTCGCGAAGCTCTTGAGCTACGTGACGGTGACAAAGCACGTTTCCTAGGTAAAGGTGTTCTTAAAGCTGTTGAAGCTGTAAACGGCGCAATCGCTGAAGCTCTAGTTGGCAAAGACGCTAAAGACCAAGCTGCAATCGACGCAGTAATGATCGAACTAGACGGCACTGAAAACAAATCTAAGTTCGGTGCGAACGCTATCCTAGCTGTTTCTCTAGCAAACGCTAAAGCTGCTGCAGCGGCTAAAGGCATGCCTCTATACGAGCACATCGCTGAGCTAAACGGTACAGCAGGTCAGTTCTCTATGCCTCTACCAATGATGAACATCATCAACGGCGGTGAGCACGCAGACAACAACGTTGACATCCAAGAGTTCATGATCCAACCAGTTGGTGCTAAGACTCTTAAAGAAGGTCTACGTATCGGTGCTGAAGTATTCCACAACCTAGCTAAAGTTCTTAAGTCTAAAGGCTACAGCACTGCAGTTGGTGACGAAGGTGGTTTCGCTCCAAACCTTAAGTCTAACGCTGAAGCTCTAGAAGTTATCGCAGAAGCTGTTGCAGCTGCTGGTTACGAACTAGGTAAAGACGTTACTCTAGCTATGGACTGTGCAGCATCTGAGTTCTTCGACAAAGAAGCTGGCATCTACAACATGAAAGGCGAAGGTAAAACTTTCACTTCTGAAGAGTTCAACCACTACCTAGCTGAGCTAGCTAACCAATTCCCAATCGTTTCTATCGAAGACGGTCTAGACGAGTCTGATTGGGCTGGCTTCAAGCACCAAACTGAACTACTAGGTGACAAGCTTCAACTAGTAGGTGACGACCTATTCGTTACTAACACTAAGATCCTTGCTGAAGGTATCGAGAAAGGCGTAGCTAACTCTATCCTTATCAAGTTCAACCAAATCGGTTCTCTAACTGAGACTCTAGCTGCAATCAAGATGGCTAAAGACGCAGGTTACACAGCAGTAATCTCTCACCGTTCTGGCGAAACTGAAGATGCAACTATCGCTGACCTAGCGGTAGGTACAGCTGCAGGCCAAATCAAGACTGGTTCTATGAGCCGTTCTGACCGTGTTGCTAAGTACAACCAACTAATCCGTATCGAGGAAGCTCTAGGTGAGCGCGCTCCTTTCAACGGTCTTAAAGAAGTTAAAGGTCAAGCTTAATTCTTAACTGAATTAACAGCTTAACCTAAAGCTTTTGAAAACGCCTCGCACTTGCGGGGCGTTTTTTTATATGACGGAAGCTCTAAGTGAGCGCGCTCCTCCATGTTTCAAGGAAGCGGTCTCAAAGAAGTTAAAGGCCAGGCTTAATTCTTAACTGAGTTAACGGCTTAACTTAAAGCTTTTAAAAACGCCTCGCACTTGCGGGGCGTTTTTGTATCTGACATATGGGAACGCTATGCTTCGAGAGGCAGGAACGGGCTTCGCCCTTCGGGAGCGCTTCTCTTCGAAAGGTAGGAGCGGACTTGGCTCTTCGAGAGCACTTCACTTGGCGATATGAGGACTGACTTTGTCTTTCGCTCACGTTGATTTGTCATTCCCTAGAACGACGAAGGAGAGAGTAGGGAATCTCTTTGTTTCATTTTGCTGCTTTTTTCCTGTAAGGAGCGTGTGAGTCTCTTTTTCTACCCTAGAGCCAACCACGCATTTATGCTATATATGTCACCTTATCTAATCCCTTCCGGTACAGAATGTTAGCAACGATATGCGAATCTTTGTTATAGCCCTTACGTTACTGTTTGGCTGGCTTCAATATACCCTCTGGTTTGGCAAAAACGGGGTGTCTGACTACTACACAGTAGAAGATGAAATTGAAGTGCAGCAGCAAGTAAACAGCAAGCTGCAAGCTCGTAATAACGAGATGTTCGCTGAGATTGATGACTTACGACAAGGTCTTGATGCAATCGAAGAACGTGCACGTCATGAACTTGGTTTGGTTAAAGATGGCGAAACCTTCTACCGAATTGTCGATGAGGAAGAGCATTAATATGTTGGATACTAACACTCCAACCCATATTGCTATCGTGCCAGCCGCAGGTGTTGGCAGCCGCATGAAGGCAGATCGCCCAAAACAATACCTGTTGATTGACGGCAAAGCGGTACTGGAACATACCGTAGAGAAACTGCTTTCTCACCCAAAAATTTCTAAGGTTGTCGTGGCTATTACCGACGGCGACCCATACTACCCTGAACTCTCCATTGCTCAGCACCCTGATGTGATTCGCGTGGCTGGTGGTAAAGAAAGGGCAGACTCTGTGTTATCAGGGCTAAACTATGTAAGTACACATCTGGAAAGCGAGTGGGTATTAGTCCACGACGCTGCAAGACCGTGTGTATTAACATCCGATATTGACCATTTGATCGACGTTTGTAGCGCACACCCAACGGGTGGCATCCTTGCCTCTCCAGTGAGAGACACAATGAAGCGAGCAAACGCAGCACAAGATATTGATCATACGGTAGATAGAGAAGCATTGTGGCATGCATTAACTCCACAAATGTTTAAAACTCAGCAGCTTACTCAAGCACTGACTGACGCATTAGAACAAGGTGCAACCATCACTGATGAAGCCTCGGCTTTGGAATGGTTAGGTGAAAAGCCGGCACTTGTTCAAGGGAATGCGAATAATATAAAAATTACTCAGCCAGAAGATCTTGCGTTAGCCGAGTTTTATCTAAGCCGTGAGCGCGGCGAATAAAGAAAGGATAGAAAATGATTCGAATTGGTCATGGTTTCGACGTACATAAATTCGGTGGTGAAGGTCCGGTAATCATTGGTGGTGTAGCGATCCCTTACGAACAAGGTTTGATTGCACACTCTGACGGTGATGTAGCGCTGCATGCGTTAACGGATGCCCTGCTTGGCGCTATTGCTGCAGGCGACATTGGTCGTCACTTCCCTGATACGGACGAAAAATGGAAAGGTGCAGACAGTCGTGAACTACTGAAAGACGTTTATCGCCGAGTCAAAGAGCAAGGCTACCGTCTTGGTAATGCCGATGTCACTATCATGGCACAAGCGCCGAAGATGGCGCCGCACATTGACGCAATGTGTGCTGCTATTGCCGAAGACCTTGAAACCGACATTAGCAACATTAACGTAAAAGCAACGACGACAGAACGTCTTGGTTTTACTGGACGCAAAGAAGGCATTGCAACGGAAGCAGTTGTACTTCTGTTTAAGCAATAATTAGCAATTTGCTCCTCTAAGCTGTGATATCAGCGGAAATACATCATGTCAGACATTTTATCTTCATTGGCTTACCTAACAGGTAAGCCAGTTGCATCTGCAAAAATCAAAGCGCAGCCAGAGCACTTTCAGGTTCGCGAAGATTTAGGTTTTGCCTTTACGGGTGAAGGCGAGCATTTAATGGTTCGTATCCGTAAAACAGGTGAGAACACCAGTTTCGTTGCTAACGAACTAGCAAAAGCCTGTGGTGTTAAGTCGAAAGACGTTAGCTGGGCGGGTCTTAAAGACCGTCATGCTGTGACTGAACAGTGGCTAAGTGTGCATTTACCAAAAGGTGAAACGCCAGATTTTTCAGCATTTTTGGCGCAATACCCGAGCATCGAGATCCTAGCAACTGATCGTCACAATAAAAAACTGCGCCCTGGTGACTTAGTAGGGAACGAGTTCGTGGTTACTTTGTCTGAAGTGACAGATATAGCGGATGTTGAACAACGTCTTGAAAAAGTGAAACAAGTGGGTGTGCCAAACTACTTTGGTAGTCAGCGTTTTGGTAACGATGGCAACAACCTTGAAGAAGCACGTCGATGGGGACGCGAGAACGTTCGTACCCGCAATCAAAACAAACGCAGCATGTATCTGTCAGCGGCTCGTTCGTGGATCTTCAACCGCATTGTTTCAGCTCGCCTAGAGAATGGTGTATTTGACAAGTTCATCGACGGTGATGTTGCGCAGACAGCTTCTGGCACTCAGTTAGTTGATGCAAGCAACATTGCCGAGTTACAAGCACAATTTGCTCAAGGCGAAGTAGCGATCACCGCGGCAATGGCGGGCGATAACGCACTACCAACTCAAGCGGATGCGCTAACCTTAGAACAACCGTTCTTAGATGAAGAACCAGATTTGATGGCACTGATTCGCGGTAACCGTATGCGTCACGACCGCCGCGATATCGCACTCAAGCCACAAGACCTAGCTTGGACGGTCGATGGTAATAACATCACGATGACATTCTCGCTGGATGCGGGTTCATTTGCGACCTCAATCGTGCGTGAGCTGGTCATCGAAGAAAAGGTAGAAAGAGAATATTAATGGAAATGGATTCACACAACGCGAAGCCATTAAGAATACTGCTCAGCAATGATGATGGTGTTCATGCTCAAGGAATTCATGCGCTTGCTGATGAGCTGAGAAGCATTGCCGAAGTAACGATTGTCGCACCAGACAGAAACCGCTCTGGTGCATCTAACTCATTGACGCTGGAGCAACCGCTGCGTGTCACCGAGATTGCGCCAAAGACATTCTCTGTGCAAGGTACGCCAACAGACTGTGTACACTTTGCGCTGAATGAGTTGATGAAAGATGATTTGCCAGACCTTGTGCTGTCAGGCATCAATCATGGCGCAAATCTAGGTGATGACGTTTTGTACTCCGGCACGGTGGCTGCTGCTATGGAAGGACACTTCCTTGGCGTGCAGGCGATTGCTTTCTCTCTAGTCGGTAAACAACATTTTGAATCTGCTGCTAAAATTGCTCGCCAGTTGGTTGAGCAGCATTTGATTCGCCCAATTCCAACCAACCGTCTATTGAATGTAAACGTCCCTGATCTTCCGTTTGAAGAACTTGGTGAGATAGAAGTGACTCGCTTGGGTGCGCGTCATCACGCTGAGAATATGATTAAGCAGAAAGATCCACGCGGACATGATATTTATTGGCTTGGTCCTCCGGGTAAAGAGCAAGATGCTGGCATCGGTACGGACTTTTATGCCATTGAACATGGTTTTGTTTCAATCACGCCGCTGCAAGTCGATCTCACCGCTCATGAGTCGCTGCGCGCAATGGACAGTTGGTTAAAGGAAGAGAGTTAATGAGTAACCCACATGCTGACAGGTTGATAGCGTTTCTTATCTCCAGTGGCATCAGTGATCAACGTGTGTTGGATGCGATTTATCGACTACCACGTGAGAGCTTTGTCTCACAAGCAATGATGCACCAAGCGTACGACAACAATGCGCTGCCGATTGGTCAGGGACAAACTATTTCTCAGCCTTATATCGTTGCAAAAATGACAGAGCTGCTTGATCTAAAATCGGACAGTAATGTTTTAGAAATCGGCACGGGCTCGGGTTACCAAACTGCAGTGCTTGCGCAAATTGTCGATCATGTCTATTCCGTTGAACGCATTAAGTCTTTGCAATGGGATGCTAAGCGTCGTCTGAAACAACTGGATATTTATAACGTCTCTACCAAACATGGAGATGGTTGGCTTGGATGGGAAGCGAAAGGTCCATTCGATGCGATTATTGTCACTGCGGCAGCGGAAAGTGTTCCCCAAGCACTTCTATCCCAGCTGAAAGAGGGCGGTAAGATGATCATTCCTGTTGGTGAAGATGAACAACAACTATTAAAAATTGAACGTCAGGGTGAACAATATCTGTCGACCGTGGTAGAAATGGTAAGATTTGTGCCATTAGTTGCAGGTGATTTAGCTTAAGGGTTAAAGACTAGGTGAAGAAGTTATTACGTCGTTTTGGTATTAGCTGTTTATTGGCTGCGGGACTGGTTGGTTGCGCGGCTCATTCACCTGCACCTGTTTCAAGCCTAAATAAAGATTACTCGACGGTTGAGCGTGGTAGTTATAGAGGGAGTTATTACGAAGTAAAGAAAGGTGATACCCTTTATTTTATTGCCTACGTCACAGATAAGGATGTAAATGATCTTGTTCGTTACAATGAATTGTCTGCGCCTTATACGATTTTCCCGGGGCAGAAGTTAAAACTTTGGGCTCCGAAATATGTTGCGCCTAAATATGGTCATAAAGTGGAACCCGTTGTTGCTCCTGTAGTTGCGGCGAAACCTGTTCCAGTGACTAAAACATCAACAGCGTCAAAGCCGTCAAATTCAAGTAAAAGCTCTACTCAAAAACCTAAACCGACTAAGACTCAAGTTGCACAAAAACAGCCTCCAAAGAAGGTTGAACAATCCAAACCAAAGGAGTATGTTGGGTCAAAAGGTAATCAGAATGTTAAACCGAAACCGCCAGTAACTACCGCGAAAAACGATAAAGTATCGAAGTGGTTATGGCCAACAAAAGGGAGAGTAATCAAGAACTTCTCAGCGGGAGAACAAGGAAATAAAGGCATAGACATCGCAGGACAGCGTGGTCAGCCAATCGTTTCAACCGCAGCCGGCACAGTCGTGTACTCAGGTAATGCGCTACGAGGTTATGGCAACCTAATTATAGTGAAGCATAACGACAATTATTTAAGCGCATACGCACACAATGACAGATTGCTGGTCTCAGAAGGACAAAGTGTTAAGAGCGGACAAAAAATAGCGACCATGGGTAGTTCTGGTTCTAAATCCGTCAAACTTCACTTTGAAATTCGCTATCAAGGTAAATCAGTGAATCCAAAGCGCTATTTACCGTAGAACTTTGAATAACAACTTGCGACATCATTTAGCGACATATTGAGTTGTCATGTCTTGCTAACTCGCCAGGGGGAGGCGTTATGAGTATCAGCAACACAGTAACCAAAGTTGAAGAGTTCGAATATGATAATGCACAATCGGAAGGCATTTCTAACGGACTTGAAAAACCATCTAACGGAACCAAAACAGCAGCACGCGAAGAGTTTGATGCGAGCAGCAAGAGCCTAGACGCGACTCAGCTTTACCTAGGTGAAATTGGTTTCTCACCTCTACTTACTGCAGAAGAAGAAGTACTTTATGCACGACGTGCACTGCGTGGCGATGAAGCCGCTCGCAAACGCATGATCGAAAGTAACTTGCGTCTTGTAGTGAAGATCTCTCGCCGATACAGCAATCGTGGTCTTGCGCTTCTTGATCTTATTGAAGAAGGTAACTTAGGTTTGATCCGTGCGGTCGAGAAGTTTGATCCAGAACGAGGCTTCCGTTTCTCAACTTACGCGACGTGGTGGATTCGCCAAACGATCGAACGTGCGTTGATGAACCAAACTCGTACAATCCGTCTGCCAATTCATGTGGTTAAAGAGCTGAACATTTATCTGCGTACAGCGCGTGAACTTTCTCAGAAGCTCGACCATGAACCAACAGCAGAAGAGATTGCTGCACAGTTAGATATCCCAGTAGAAGACGTAAGTAAAATGCTTCGCCTTAACGAGCGTATTAGCTCTGTCGATACTCCAATCGGTGGTGACGGCGAGAAAGCGTTACTGGATATTATTCCTGATGCAAACAACTCGGATCCTGAAGTTTCCACTCAAGACGATGACATCAAATCTTCATTGATCCATTGGCTAGAAGAGCTGAATCCAAAACAGAAAGAAGTGCTGGCACGTCGTTTTGGTCTGCTTGGTTATGAGCCATCAACGCTTGAAGAAGTGGGACGTGAAATTGGTTTAACACGCGAACGTGTTCGCCAGATCCAAGTGGAAGGCTTACGTCGACTACGCGAGATCTTGATTAAACAAGGTCTGAACATGGAAAACTTGTTCAACGTAGAAGACGACTAAACGTAGGCAGCGATAGAGGCTAGATCAGAATAAACAAAAGGCTATGGGTGACCATAGCCTTTTTGCGTTTTACTATACCAGTTCGCCCAAGAACTAGAGCATCTTCTTCAAGCGGTATAGCTCTTCCAGTGCCTGACGTGGCGTTAAATCATCAGGATCGATATTCGACAATGCTTGTTCAACATCACTAGGTTCAGGGATCAGGCTGAGTTGGTTTGCCACATCAACGGTACTCGGACGAGGTGAGTCATTACCTTGACCTAATTGTTCAAGCTGCGACAGTTTGTGACGTGCATTCTTGATGACTGGTTTTGGAACGCCCGCTAAACCAGCAACCGCTAGACCATAAGACTTGCTTGCCGCGCCTTCTTGAACTGCATGCATAAAGGCAATGTTGTCACCGTGTTCTACCGCATCAAGGTGAACGTTAGCGAGATTTGGCAGCAAGTTTGGCAGCTCAGTCAGCTCGAAGTAGTGCGTTGCGAACAGAGTCATTGCCCCAATCTGAGTTGCAAGCCATTCTGCACTTGCCCATGCCAAAGACAGACCATCGTAAGTACTGGTACCGCGACCAATTTCATCCATCAGCACCAAGCTGTTCTTAGTGGCGTTGTGAAGAATGTTGGCTGTTTCAGTCATTTCTACCATGAAGGTTGAACGGCCAGATGCCAAATCATCAGATGCACCGATACGAGTAAAGATGCGGTCTAGAGAGCCAATATGAGCTGATTCTGCAGGAACGTATGAACCAATGTGAGCCATCAAAGCAATCAATGCAGTCTGGCGCATGTAGGTCGATTTACCACCCATGTTTGGACCGGTGATGATCAGCATCTTACGATCTGAGCTCAGTTCAATTGGGTTAGCTATAAATGGTTCGCTTGTTACTTGCTCCACGACAGGATGACGACCCGCTTGAATGCTAATGCCCGCTTCTTTGTCCAATGTTGGGCGACAGTAATCAAGTGAATCTGCACGCTCGGCTAGGTTTTGTAGTACGTCCAACTGAGAGATCGCCGAAGCAAGGTTTTGCATCTTCTCAAGGTTTGGCATCAACAAATCAAATAGCTCTTCCCACAGTTTTTTCTCAACTGCTAGCGCTTTTGATTTTGAATTCAGAACTTTATCTTCGTGCTCTTTCAGCTCTGGAATGATATAGCGTTCTGCATTTTTCAGTGTTTGGCGACGTACATAGTGTGGTGGAACCAAGTGGCTTTGACCACGGCTAACCTGAATGAAGAAACCGTGTACAGCGTTGTAGCCAACTTTTAGGGTGTCGATACCATGACGTTCTCGCTCGTCTGCTTCGAGTTTTTCAAGATACTCGGTTGCGCCGTCTGCAAGCTTTCGCCATTCATCAAGTTCCGCATTGTAGCCTTCTGCAATCACGCCTCCCTCGCGAATAACTACTGGCGGGTTTTCTTTGATTGCGCGCTCAAGTAAGTCGCATACCTCATCCATTGGCGCAGCAAATTGAGCCAACTTTTTAAGGTATGGGTGAGCTAGAGAAGAAGTGACTGCTTCCAACTCTGGCAACTGTTGCATCGCATGGCGTAGACGAGCCATATCGCGCGGACGTGCTGAGCGCAGCGCCAAACGGGCTAGGATACGCTCGATGTCACCAATTTGTTTGAAGATTGGTTGAATGTCGGTGAACAAGCTCTGAACTTTGATCTCACCAATTGCATCAAGACGGTTGTTAAGAGTATCGACACAGCGCATTGGTTGATGTAACCAGCGCTTCAGCATACGGCTGCCCATTGGGGTCGCACAGTGATCGAGTACTTCGGCTAGCGTGTTATCGGTCCCACCAGATAGGTTTTGCGTCAACTCTAAGTTGCGACGTGTTGCCGCATCAAGAATGACTGAGTGATCTTGGCGATCAAACGTCAATGAACGAATGTGTGGTAGGGCAGTACGCTGAGTATCTTTTACGTATTGGATCAAACAACCCGCAGCACACAGACCCAGTGAAGCGTGCTCAACCCCAAAGCCTACCAAGTCGCGCGTACCAAATTGTTGGTTCAACTGCTGCTTAGCGGTATCTAGCTCAAATTCCCAGACAGGACGACGACGGTTACCGTTACGGTTCGACATCAGATGTACGGGTTCAAAATCTTCAGGGAAGAGTAATTCACGAGGTGCAGTACGTTGCAGTTCAGCAGCCATTGCTTCTTCGGTTTCAGGCTCAACTAATTGGAAGCGACCCGAAGTCACATCCAATGTCGCGTAACCGAACTTACCATTGTGATGGTAAATAGACGCAATCAGGTTGTCGATACGCTCTGACAGCAGTGCTTCGTCGGTTACTGTACCTGGTGTAACAATGCGTACTACTTTACGTTCAACTGGACCTTTGCTTGTTGCAGGATCTCCAATCTGTTCACAGATCGCGACAGACTCACCAAGCTGAACAAGTTTGGCTAGATAACCTTCAACGGCGTGGAATGGAACGCCAGCCATCGGGATAGGTTCACCTGCCGATGCACCACGTTTAGTCAACGAAATATCAAGCAATTGAGATGCGCGTTTAGCATCGTCGTAGAAGAGTTCGTAGAAGTCGCCCATGCGGTAAAACAGCAAGATTTCTGGGTTCTCAGCCTTTAGCTTGAGATATTGCTGCATCATCGGAGTGTGTTTTTGTTCAGCTTTCACAGGTAAGTACTTTTGTTTATTTCCGTAGCGGCTTAGGATACGTGAATCCCTATCAAGTAAAAAGAGACAAAGGGCATTTTTGGCTATGGAACGAGCAACAAAATTGAGTGCCGATTTAGGTGCATTATTGGCTAAGCATGGACATGTTTTAACGACGGCAGAATCATGCACGGGTGGCGGTGTTGCAACTGCTATTACTGATATTGCTGGCAGTTCTGCGTGGCTTGACCGGGCGTTTGTCACTTACAGTAATGAAGCCAAAATGGAGATGCTTGGTGTACAAGCTTCAACGTTGGAAGCACATGGTGCGGTGAGCGAACCTGTCGTGATTGAAATGGTACAAGGTGCCATTCGTAATTCGAATGCTACTATCGGCGTGTCCATCAGTGGTATTGCTGGACCAGGAGGAGGCAGTGAAGAGAAACCTGTCGGTACGGTCTGTTTTGCCTTCGCTGATAACCAAAACTGGCAGCAAGTGGATACCATGCATTTCACTGGTGACCGTGCTCAAGTTCGCAAAAAAGCGGTCGAACACGCACTGACTCAATTGTATCAACATCTGATTTAGAATTTGTGAAATTGCCTTAGCCCAGATTTGATAAGGGCTAGAGCAAATCATGACTTTAGGTCAGTCAAATTTTTTTCATACAGGTATAGACACTGTATGAATCAACAGTATAATGGCTTTCATTGCTGAGCAGTTCTTCTGCTTAAGAAAAATGAATTACTATTCGTCGCCCAAAACAAGATGAATAAATCGGAGAAAGTAATGGACGAGAACAAACAGAAAGCGCTCGCCGCTGCGCTAGGTCAAATTGAAAAGCAATTCGGTAAAGGCTCTATCATGCGCCTTGGTGATAACCGCGCAATGGACGTAGAAACCATCTCAACGGGTTCCCTTTCTCTTGATATCGCTTTGGGTGCTGGTGGTTTACCAATGGGTCGTATCGTAGAAATCTACGGTCCAGAATCTTCAGGTAAAACAACGCTAACTCTTGAGCTGATCGCTGCTGCGCAACGTGAAGGCAAAACTTGTGCGTTTATCGATGCAGAGCACGCGCTAGACCCTGTATACGCGAAGAAACTTGGCGTTGATATCGACGCACTATTGGTTTCTCAGCCTGATACGGGTGAGCAAGCGCTAGAGATCTGTGACGCACTTGCACGTTCTGGTGCTATCGACGTTATGGTTGTCGACTCAGTTGCAGCACTAACACCAAAAGCAGAAATTGAAGGCGAAATGGGTGACAGCCACATGGGTCTTCAAGCACGTATGCTTTCTCAAGCGATGCGTAAGCTAACGGGTAACCTAAAGCAATCTAACTGTATGTGTATCTTCATCAACCAAATCCGTATGAAGATTGGTGTGATGTTCGGTAACCCAGAAACAACGACTGGTGGTAACGCACTTAAGTTCTACGCTTCTGTTCGTCTAGATATCCGTCGTACTGGCGCAATCAAAGAAGGTGACGAAGTAGTAGGTAACGAAACGCGCATCAAAGTTGTTAAGAACAAGATTGCTGCACCGTTTAAAGAAGCAAACACGCAAATCATGTACGGCCAAGGTTTCAACCGCGAAGGCGAACTGATTGACCTAGGCGTGAAGCACAAGCTAGTTGAAAAAGCAGGTGCATGGTACAGCTACCAAGGCGACAAGATTGGTCAAGGTAAAGCAAACGCTTGTAACTACCTACGCGAAAACCCAGAAATCGGTAAGACTATCGATACTAAACTGCGTGAAATGCTACTTTCACCAGCACTACCTGAAACACCAGAATCAGGTGAAAAATCAGAGCAAGAAGAAGAGTTTTAATCTTCTTACTGAGTCATATTGAACAAGGCCCTGCTATGCGGGGCTTTGTTGTATCTGCTGAAATAAAAATCGAAAAAACAAAGGCTGGGCTTATATCAACTAGGGTAGGCAAGCGATCAGAACTAGCGTGTTAGTAGGTTAGAGTGAGCGGTTATTTACTACGATTGAGATAAACCCTGTACAGCAAAAACAGTTTTAGGATCACCATGTACCAAAAGCGTCAAGCGCCGGCTCTATCTAGCAAAGAAGCGGCTATTCAATTATTGAGCCGTCGAGACCATGGGCAATACGAGTTATACCAAAAGCTGGCCCTAAAAGGTTATGAAGAGGCAGACATAGAATCGGCAATCAATTTTTGTCTCGACCACAACTATTTAGATGACCTGCGTTACGCCAAAAGCCAAGTGCGCCAGCATGTTTACAAAGGTCACGGTGAGCGCCGCATTCGCCAAGAACTGAACCAAAAACGTGTTGCAGAATCCATCATAGATATGGCGATGGCAGAAGAGCCCCAAGACTGGTTTGAACTGGCAAGAATGGCTGCAGAGAAGAAATTCAAAGGAATAAAAGCCAAAGACCAGAAAGAGTACGCTAAACAGGTGCGATTTCTGCAATATCGTGGCTACAGTTTTGACCAAATTAGCTATGCGCTGAGCTTTGAGGACGAAGATTAGCGGTCAACCGTTCGCACTGTTTTTTGTTTTGCTTCAAATTTTTTCTTCTAATGCCTCTTTTCCGCAAGAAAACTAGTCGTAGCTGATTGCATGATCTACAATACGGCAAAATTCTAACTCGACTATTTTCAGGAAGAGCTGCATGTACATGAGCACTGATGAGGTTCGTAACGCGTTCCTCAAGTTCTTTGAGAGCAAAGGACACCAAATCGTAGAAAGTTCATCGTTAGTTCCACATAACGACCCAACCCTGCTGTTCACAAACGCGGGTATGAACCAATTTAAAGATTGTTTCTTAGGCTTAGAAAAACGAGCCTACACTCGAGCGACTACGGCTCAACGTTGTGTACGTGCTGGTGGTAAACACAACGACCTGGAAAACGTTGGCTTTACAGCTCGTCACCACACTTTCTTTGAAATGCTAGGTAACTTCAGCTTTGGTGACTACTTCAAGGAAGACGCAATTTCTTTCGCATGGGAATTCCTAACAGAAACCCTTAAGCTGCCAGCAGACCGTCTACTTGTAACAGTTTACGAGACAGACGACGAAGCATTCGATATCTGGAACAAAAAAGTAGGCGTTCCAGCAGACCGCATTATTCGCATCGGCGACAAGAAAGGTGGTAAACCATACGAGTCAGATAACTTCTGGCAAATGGGTGACACAGGTCCTTGTGGTCCATGTACTGAAATCTTCTACGATCACGGTGAGCACATCTGGGGTGGCCGTCCTGGCACACCTGAAGAAGATGGTGACCGTTTCATCGAGATCTGGAACAACGTATTCATGCAGTTCAACCGTCACGCAGACGGCACTATGGAACCGCTACCAAAACCATCGGTAGATACTGGTATGGGTATCGAGCGTATCTCTGCAATCATGCAAGGCGTTCACTCAAACTACGAAATCGATGTATTCCAAGCTCTTATCAAAGCTGCTGCTGAAGTGATTGGCTACGAAGATCTATCAAACCAATCGCTACGCGTTATCGCTGACCACATCCGTTCATGTTCATTCCTGATCGTTGATGGCGTTATGCCTTCAAACGAAGGTCGTGGTTACGTTCTACGTCGTATCATCCGTCGTGCAGTTCGTCACGGTAACAAGCTAGGCGCACAAGGTGCATTCTTCCACAAACTGGTTGGTGTACTAGCGGAAATCATGGGTACGGCTGGTGAAGAGCTGAAGCGTCAACAAGCTGTGGTTGAAAAAGTACTGCGTATCGAAGAAGAAAACTTCGGTCGTACACTTGAGCGCGGTATGGCGATTCTAAACGAAGCGCTAGACAACCTAGACGGTAAAGTTCTAGACGGCGAAACCGTATTTAAACTTTACGATACTTACGGCTTCCCAGCTGACTTAACTAACGACGTTGCACGTGAACGTGAGTTTGCAATCGACGAAGAAGGTTTCGAGAAAGCGATGGAAGAGCAGCGTCAACGTGCGCGTGAAGCTGGTAACTTTGGTACTGACTACAACGCAGCAATCAAAGTTGATACGCAAACAGAATTCTGTGGTTATGCAGGCACTAAAGGCTCTAGCTCTGTAGCGGCGATGTTCGTTGAAGGCAACGAAGTAGAATCTCTATCTGCAGGCGACAAAGCAATCATCGTGCTTGGTGAAACACCATTCTACGCAGAGTCAGGCGGTCAGTGTGGTGACGCTGGTGAAATCCGCACTGAGTCTGGTGTATTCCGTGTTGAAGACACTCAAAAACTAGGTAACGCAATCGCACACCACGGTGTAATGGCAGAAGGCGTTCTAGCGAAAGGTGACGAAGTAGCAACTATCGTTGACGCAGAGCGTCGCGCAGCTATTTCTCTAAACCACTCAGCAACGCACTTGCTACACGCAGCACTTCGCCAAGTTCTTGGTGAGCACGTAACGCAGAAAGGCTCTCTAGTGAAAGCTGACAGCCTACGTTTCGACTTCTCACACCTAGAAGCCGTAACTGCAGCAGAGCTGAAAGAAGTAGAGCGTCTAGTCAACGCGCAAATTCGTCGCAACCACACGATTGAAACTAACGTGATGGACATTGAGTCTGCGAAGAAGAAAGGCGCAATGGCACTATTCGGCGAGAAGTACGACGACGAAGTACGCGTACTGTCTATGGGCGACTTCTCTACTGAACTTTGTGGTGGTATCCACGCTTCAAACACAGGTGATATCGGTCTATTCAAGATCACATCTGAAGGTGGTATCGCAGCAGGTATCCGTCGTATCGAAGCGGTAACGGGTGAAGGTGCACTAGATGCAATCGAAGCTCAAGCGGCTAAGTACGAAGAGAAACTGGCTGAATCAGCACAGAAAGCAAAATCTCTAGAGAAAGAAATCCAGAAACTGAAAGACAAGATGGCTGCGGCAGAAAGCGCAAACATCATGGGCAAAGTTCAGGACATCAACGGTACTAAAGTACTGATTGCTGCTCTAGAAGGCGCTGATAACAAGAACCTACGTACTATGGTTGATGACATCAAAAACCAAGTCGGTAGCGGCGTTATCCTTCTTGCAAACGTGAACGATGACAAGATCGGTCTGATTGCAGGTGTAACCAAAGACCTTATCGGCAAAGTGAAAGCGGGTGACCTAGTTAAGATGGTTGCTGAGCAAGTTGGCGGTAAAGGCGGTGGTCGCCCAGATATGGCGCAAGCAGGTGGTACTGATGTTGCAGCGCTACCTGCGGCGATTCAGTCTGTACAGCCTTGGCTAGAAGAACGCCTATAAGCTTTTAAAAAATGATTTACGCTCAATCAAGCTTCTTTGATTGGGCGTAATTTTTTTATGGTAACCAAGTGGTTTAATTGACCGTATTTTAACCAGGTCATTTACGCTGCTTGGTTTTTGTTGTAACTACCGCTTATATAATTTATCTCAATGGAGTATGAGTGGTCCTAATGAGACTTTGGTCTTGGGAAGGTGAAGACTGGTGAAAAAGCCCCTTATCGTGCAAAAGTTTGGTGGAACCTCTGTGGGTTCAATTGAAAGAATCCACCAGGTAGCTGAACACATCATTAAGGCGAAGAATGATGGTAATCAAGTTGTCGTTGTTGTGTCTGCAATGTCAGGCGAAACAAATCGACTAATGGAACTGGCTAAGCAAGTAGATAGCGTTCCAACTGCTCGAGAACTTGATGTTTTGCTCTCTGCTGGTGAGCAAGTGTCGATGGCACTGCTAGCAATGACTCTGAATAAATTGGGTTACGCTGCACGCTCACTTACCGGAGCACAAGCGAACATTGTGACGGACAATCAACACAATGACGCGACGATTAAACACATTGATACTTCTACGATTCTGGATTTACTTGAACAAGACCAAATCGTGATCGTAGCAGGATTCCAAGGTGTGAATGAAAATGGGGATATCACCACATTAGGTCGAGGTGGCTCAGATACGAGCGCAGTGACACTGGCTGGCGCGTTAAGCGCTGATGAGTGTCAAATCTTTACCGACGTTGATGGTATTTATACTTGTGACCCACGTGTAGTAAAAAACGCTCAAAAGATGGCAGTTATTGATTTTCCTTCGATGGAAGCGATGGCTAGCCGCGGAGCAAAGGTATTACATCTTCCTTCTGTGCAGTATGCGTGGAAGAACAATGTACCGCTACGCGTGCTTTCGACATTTGATTTGAACGAAGGCAGTTTGGTAAAAGGGGAAGCAGGCTCAAAAGCCGTCTCTGGTATAGCTATTCAACGTGACCTTGCCATTATTGAAGTCGACAACGAACATTTGTCTAGCATTACAAAGCAATGTCAGATGTTGGGTATCGACATTTGGAATGTGATCGAGGAAACAGAACGAACAGGTATCATGATAAAACAAGATGCATGTGCCAAGTTGGATCTGGTGTTCAGCGATAAAATCCGTAATAGTGAAGCTGTAAGCCTGTTGACCGCTGTGGGGCTAGAAGCCAATGGAATGGTTGACCATGCCTGTGAATTGTTGGCACAGCAAGATATTGCAATCAATTTCTGTTCAACGAATGCACTCACTATGATGCTAGTCTTACCACCTATGTGTGTGGATGCAGCAGCAAACATTCTTCATGATGCTTACGTTACATCTAGTGAAGCATTGAACATTCAGCAAAAACATGCCTTTTTGGGCTAATTTTCAGTGACAAGGTAGTTTACGAAAATATAACTTTTGTTGGATAATAGCTTTGTAGCAAGAAAATTTAGAGATTACTCAAGGAGCAAAGAATGCTAATTTTGACTCGCCGCGTAGGCGAAACACTTATGATTGGTGATGAAGTGACTGTAACTGTACTAGGTGTTAAAGGTAACCAAGTACGTATCGGCGTTAACGCTCCGAAAGAGGTTTCTGTTCACCGTGAAGAAATCTACATGCGCATTCAAGCTGAAAAAGGCAATGGTAACGTTGCTTCTGGTAACTACTAAGCTGCTCCTGTTTACAGAGCTTAGTTTGAATGAAAAAGGCTAGCCGAAGGGCTAGCCTTTTTAGTTTCTGATTAATGTCATTTTTTAAGAGAAGACTCTCTTTTTTTCATCATAATAGGGTGGTAAAGTTTGTTTAATAGTCACTTTGATTAAATCCGCATCGGTTAAGCGATTTTTGCGTTTTTTTTCAAAGAAAGTGTTTGACATATTTTCGGTAAAACGTAATATGTGCCTCCGCAAGACGGTGAGGTGGCCGAGAGGCTGAAGGCGCTCCCCTGCTAAGGGAGTATACGGTTTATCCCGTATCGAGGGTTCGAATCCCTCCTTCACCGCCATTCTTGCAACGTTGAGAAATCAACAAAAAGTGCGTCCTTAGCTCAGCTGGATAGAGTACCTGGCTACGAACCAGGCGGTCGGAGGTTCGAATCCTCCAGGACGCGCCATATCTCTTTTGAGATATAACAATGAAAACGGTGAGGTGGCCGAGAGGCTGAAGGCGCTCCCCTGCTAAGGGAGTATACGGTTTATCCCGTATCGAGGGTTCGAATCCCTCCTTCACCGCCATTCATTGACTGGCCCGACGGCCTTTTTTTTGTTTCGTAAGAAATGAATGTGATTTACTTCACAACTTCCTAGCAAGAAGATCTGCGCGTCCTTAGCTCAGCTGGATAGAGTACCTGGCTACGAACCAGGCGGTCGGAGGTTCGAATCCTCCAGGACGCGCCACTATTTAATAATTCGTTTGATAAACGGGTTATACAAAGTAAAATAAAGATTACTGCGCGTCCTTAGCTCAGCTGGATAGAGTACCTGGCTACGAACCAGGCGGTCGGAGGTTCGAATCCTCCAGGACGCGCCACTCTTTAGGGTTTCCTTGTGAACTCCTGATATTGGGAATACTGATATCGAAAACTGCGCGTCCTTAGCTCAGCTGGATAGAGTACCTGGCTACGAACCAGGCGGTCGGAGGTTCGAATCCTCCAGGACGCGCCACTCTTTAGGGTTTCCTTGTGAACTCCTGTATTGGTAATACTGATATCGAAAACCGTGCGTCCTTAGCTCAGCTGGATAGAGTACCTGGCTACGAACCAGGCGGTCGGAGGTTCGAATCCTCCAGGACGCGCCACTCTTTAAAAAAGCCTCGCTTATGCGAGGCTTTTTTGTATCTGCTGCTTGGCTAAGATATTGTGTCTCTCTTGCGTATTTATCACACCGCCTCTTCGCGCTAGATTCTGCTTCAAGCGCCTGATCCTGAGCTATTTTCGCTAATACGCTTGTTTCGCTTAAATAGTCATCTTAAAGCTCCACCTTGCGCTTTCTCGAGCCTGATTGATTTACGATGGTAGAGAACCCCATCCAAGCATCGATAATAAAACTAATGTTTTATTATTGTTAATGTCGTGTTCTTGGAGTGTTAATTTGTTCTATCCTTTTGTTTTTATTTTACTTTATTCTTAAAGCCTCTTTTCATTTTGAAATCCCAATCGCAGTTTTTGCAAGTACTTTAATTTAGTGTGGTTATATGTTGAGCGATCCCACTAGGGAAGTGAATTTTAGTGCAATTTGTGATCTGAGTAGTGAATAAATAATCAATGTTAGAGATTATTTAAAAGCTTCCTTAAACAAAATTGACAAAATTTAACCAATCGAGATAATCCATTGGTCGGGATTTGACGCTATTAAAGTCCTGCGCATTGTCAGGATGACAAAGAAAGGAAGCAACATGACGAATATAGGAAGCCTGCTAGTAGATGCGGCCACCCTGATGCTAACAGGGATGGCGGTCGTATTTATTTTCCTCACCATTCTAGTTTATCTCGTTCGGCTAATGTCTAAATTGGTGCCAGAAGAAGTACCAGCGCCGAAAACAAATACCAACGTTCAATCAACCTCTTCAGCTGTTAGTCCACAAGTAGTGGCGGCGATCTCGGCTGCGATTCATAAACATCGCGCCTCAGTCGCGAAGTAGCCGAAAGATAGGATTAAAAAGGAGTTTAAGAGCATGTCTAAACCACTAGCTATCACTGATGTGGTCCTTCGTGACGCCCATCAATCCCTGTTTGCTACGCGTATGCGTATCGAAGATATGCTGCCTATCGCAGCTGAGTTAGATAAGGTTGGTTACTGGTCGTTAGAGACCTGGGGTGGCGCAACATTTGATGCGTGTATCCGTTTCTTGGGTGAAGACCCATGGGAGCGCCTACGCGAATTGAAAAAAGCAATGCCAAATACACCAATGCAAATGCTACTGCGTGGTCAAAACCTTTTAGGATACCGCCATTATGCCGATGACGTAGTAGAGAAGTTTGTTGAGCGTGCGCACGTGAATGGTATGGATGTATTCCGTATCTTTGATGCAATGAATGACGTACGTAACTTCCAAAAAGCGGTGAAAGCCACTGTTGATGTTGGTGCACATGCGCAAGGAACATTGTCTTATACCACGAGCCCAGTGCATAACGCAGACACATGGGTTGACCTTGCTAAACGTCTTGAAGACTTAGGTTGTCACTCTCTTTGTATTAAAGATATGTCTGGTCTGCTTAAACCTTATGAAGCGGAAGAGCTGATCACACGCATCAAAGCATCTTGTGATGTGCCACTAGCGCTTCACTGTCATGCAACGACCGGTCTATCTACTGCTACTGCCGTGAAAGCTGTAGAAGCGGGTATCGATATTCTTGATACTGCGATTTCTTCGATGAGTTGTACATACGGTCATACGCCTACTGAGACCGTGGTTGCGATGCTGCAAGGCACTGAGCGAGATACTAATCTGAAACTAGACCAAATCGAGCCTATCGCGGCTTACTTCCGTGAAGTACGTAAAAAATACGCGAAGTGGGAAGGTCTGCTAAAAGGTGTGGATTCACGCATTCTAATCGCCCAAGTTCCAGGGGGCATGCTGACCAACATGGAAGGTCAGTTAAAAGAGCAAGGCGCTGCGGACCGAATTGATGAAGTATTGGAAGAGATCCCACGTGTACGTGAAGATCTTGGCTTTATTCCACTGGTCACGCCGACATCTCAGATTGTTGGTACTCAAGCGGTAATCAACGTTCTGACAGGTGAGCGCTACAAGAGCATCACCAAAGAAACGGCAGGTGTTTTAAAAGGTGAATACGGTGCCGCTCCTGCGCCAGTTAATGCTGAATTACAAGCGAAAGTACTTGATGGTAAAGAGGCAATTACCTGTCGTCCAGCGGACTTGCTTGAAGCGGAAATGGAAACCCTAACTGTTGATTTGATGGAGAAAGCGCAATCTGAAGGCATTAAGCTTGCGAGCGAACGTGTCGATGATGTATTAACTTACGCGTTATTCCCTCAAGTTGGTCTGAAATTCCTGAAAAACCGTGGCAACCCAGATGCGTTTGAGCCAGCACCAACGTTAGAAGCTGCGAAACCTGCCGCTGCACAAGTAACACAGGCTGCTGCTGGTGGTGTTGAAACATACAGCGTGCGAGTTGATGGGCAAGTTTATGAAGTTGAAGTAGGTCCGCAGGGGCAATTAACATCGGTAACGCCAAGTGGGGCAACCGCACCGGTTCAACCTGCAGCGCCAAATGCTCCTGTTAATAGTGCTGCTGAAGCGGTTCCTGCACCTCTTGCTGGTAACATCTTTAAAGTGAATGTTCAGCCCGGTGCTGAAGTAGCGGAAGGTGACGTTCTACTCATCCTAGAAGCTATGAAGATGGAAACTGAAGTTCGTGCTGCGCGCGGTGGGGTGGTTCAAGAACTGAACGTGAAAGAAGGTGATGCCGTTACTGTTGGTTCACCGCTGCTGAGTCTGGCGTAAGGGAGTATCATGGACGGATTGATGACCTTATGGTCAGAAACAGGGATCGCTAACTTTGAGTTCGGCCAAATCTGTATGATGCTGGTTGGTTGCACCTTGCTGTTTTTGGCGATCAAAAAAGGCTTTGAACCCTTACTGTTATTACCTATTGGTTTTGGTGCCATTTTAGCGAACATTCCCAATGCTGGCTTTACCGAACCAGGTGGTTTGCTCTACTACGTTTATTACATTGGTATCGAATCGGGCGTGTTCCCGCTGCTGATCTTCATGGGCGTGGGGGCGATGACTGATTTTGGTGCTTTGATTGCAAACCCAAAAACCTTGTGGCTAGGTGCTGCGGCGCAGTTTGGTATTTTCGCGACGCTGTTTGGGGCGATTCTGCTTAACTATGTTCCGGGTATGGAGTTCTCCATGGCGGATGCGTCGTCTATCGCGATTATCGGTGGTGCGGATGGTCCAACGGCGATCTTCTTAGCGAGTAAGCTCTCTCCAGACCTGTTAGGTGCGATTGCCGTGGCGGCATACAGCTACATGGCACTGGTGCCGATCATTCAGCCGCCGATCATGAAAGCCCTAACCACGAAGGAAGAACGCCAGATCAAGATGGCCCAGCTTCGTCACGTTGGTAAGTGGGAGAAAGTGATCTTCCCGCTTGCTGTGTTACTGATGACGATTTTGTTCTTACCTTCCGCGACACCGTTGGTTGGTATGTTCTGTCTGGGTAACTTGATGCGTGAAGCTGGCGTGGTGGATCGTTTATCGAAAACCGCTCAGAACGAGCTGATCAATATCGTAACGATCTTCTTAGGTCTTGGTGTGGGCTCTAAGCTGCAAGCTGAGCAGTTCTTGAATCTAGAAACGCTAGGTATCTTGGGACTCGGTGCAGTCGCATTCAGTATCGGTACTGGGGCAGGTGTTTTGATGGCGAAGCTTCTCAATAAGTTCTCGAAAGAAGACATCAACCCACTTATCGGTGCTGCAGGCGTTTCTGCAGTACCAATGGCCGCGCGTGTTGTGAACAAGGTCGGTTTGGAAGCAAACCCACAAAATTTCTTGCTGATGCACGCAATGGGGCCAAACGTAGCCGGTGTTCTTGGATCGGCGGTTGCCGCTGGTATCTTACTGGCATTGGTGGGGTAGTACACCATCTTGAGTTGTTTGTTGGAAAATTGGTGAAATAGAATTATCTACCAATTTACAAATTGACGATTAACTTCGGTAAACAAAATGGTTTATAGTCAAAGGGATGCTCTTGCATCCCTTTTTGTTTTCTCTCAGGGAATGGGTTATGGAACACAAACAGATCGCTATTACCGAATTCGGCAACGCAGAAGTTCTTGCAATTCAAACCACCTCAACACCAACCCCACAAACAGGGGAAGTCTTAGTTAAAGTGGCATACTCTGGCGTTAACCCTATTGATGTCAAAACGCGAGCGGGGCTTGGTTGGGCTGCGGCACAAAACAAAGACAACTTACCTTGGGTACCCGGTTATGATATTTCGGGGAAAGTCGTTTCATGTGGCGAAGATACCTCTCGTTTTCAAGAGGGGGATGAGGTAGCTGGCTTTATCGGTTTCCCTATTCGAGGAGGCGGTTACAGCCAATACGTTTGTGTTCCTGAATCTGAATTAAGTTACGTTCCCAATTCGGTCGCCTTAGAGGCAGCGGCAGTATTGCCACTTGCAGGTCAAACTGCGGCTCAAGCGCTGAGTAAAGCTAATGTGACTGAAGGTGACCGTGTATTGATACTTGCCGGAGCGGGTGGTGTTGGTCACTTAGCCGTGCAAATTGCAGTTGCGACCAAAGCAGAAGTGTTTACCACCTGTAGTGAACGAAATTTGGACTACCTCGCTACTTTAGGTGCACACGCAGTGAACTATCAATTTGCACCAGTGTCAGAACGTGTTGAAAATGTGGATGTTTTGATTGATCTTGTTGGTGGCGATGCCGCTTTAGACGCACTCAAATGCCTGACAGATAACGCTCGAGTCATTACTGTTCCAACGATTACTGCAGAACTGATTTGTGAAAAAGCCAAGTTACTTGGTTTTGAAGCCAGCGGTATGTTAGTCGAACCTGACCGTGAACAACTTGACACTTTGTTGTACATGGTTGGCGTTGGGCTGTTAAAAACTGAAGTACAACACGTCTATCCGATGACCGATGTTATTGAAGCTCACAAACAAGTCGAATCGGGGCGGACGCGAGGCAAGATCTTGCTTGATATGACATGTTAGAGGCATTTAATGCTGCCTTTGAAAACTTAGCTTTATGGTTTTCTGACTCCGCATTGTGGGTGCTATTCATTACTGGTTTTCTTAGTGCCACTCTATTGCCAGGTGGCTCTGAAGCTGGATTGATTGCCACCTTATCGTTAAACCAATACTCGGTTTCTTCCATCATTATTGTTGCCACCATTGGTAATACCTTGGGCGGTCTCACCAACTATTGGTTGGGTTTGTGGATTCCAAATAGAACTCAGGATGAGAAGCATGGGCATACCGCATTGAAGTGGCTGTCCAAATACGGGTATTGGGGATTGTTTTTTAGTTGGTTGCCAGTGATTGGCGACCCGCTATGTTTAGCGGCAGGATGGTTAAGGATGAAATTTCTGCCGTGTTTGGTTCTTATATTTTTAGGCAAAGCCGCAAGGTATAGCTTGTTGGCCGCCATCTATCTCGGTTTATTTTAAGGAAAGCGCATGAGAATGTTTTGGGTTAGCGCGTGTTCACTATTAGTGATCACGGGCTGTGCATCAAACTCCCCTGTATCATCATTGCCTGATGGAGTTACTTTCGTAGAGTCATCAAAAGCGGAAGAAGGCAAAGTGAAAATTCCATACCAGAAGTATCAGTTGGACAATGGTTTGACGGTCATTCTGGCACCTGAAGCGTCGGATCCACTTGTACACGTTGATGTGACATATCACGTTGGTTCGGCACGTGAAGAAATTGGCAAATCTGGTTTTGCTCACTTCTTCGAGCATATGATGTTCCAAGGTTCTGAGAACGTTGGTGACCAAGAGCACTTTAAGATCATTACAGAAGCTGGCGGTACACTAAACGGCACGACTAACCGTGACCGCACGAACTACTTTGAAACTGTTCCTGCTAATCAGTTAGAAAAAATGTTGTGGCTTGAGTCAGACCGCATGGGCTTTTTGCTCGATGCCGTCTCACAGCATAAGTTTGAAATTCAACGCTCAACAGTTAAAAACGAACGCGCGCAGCGTTATGACAACCGTCCTTATGGTTTGATTTGGGAACGCATGGCAGAGGCGCTGTACCCAGAAGGTCATCCATACTCGTGGCAAACGATCGGTTACGTTGAAGATCTTGACCGCGTTGATGTGAACGATCTGAAAGCCTTCTTCCTACGTTGGTATGGTCCAAACAACGCAGTACTAACCATTGGTGGTGATATTGATGTTGAGCAAACATTAGCGTGGGTGAATAAGTACTTTGGTTCAATCCCTCGCGGACCTGAAGTGGAAAATGCACCTAAGCAGCCTGCAAAGCTAGCAGAAAGCAAGTTCATCACCTTAGAAGATCGTATCCAGCAACCAATGGTTATGGTGGCATGGCCGACAACCTACAATGGCGAAGCCACTCAAGCGTCACTTGATACTCTATCAAGCGTGTTAGGTAGTGGTACTAACAGCGTGCTTTACCAAGACCTAGTAAAAACACAAAAAGCAGTAGATGCAGGTTCTTTCCATGACTGTGCTGAGCTTTCTTGTAATTTTTACGTCTACGCGATGGGTGATTCTGGTGATAAAGGCGACCTCACCAAGCTATATGATGAGCTGATGACATCGTTGGGTAAGTTTGCGAAGGACGGGGTGACGAAAGATCGTTTGGAGCAACTTAAAGGTCAATCTGAAGCCGATGCGATTTTCGCTTTAGAAAGTGTGAAAGGTAAAGTGACACAGCTAGCATCGAATCAAACTTTCTTCGGCAAGCCAGATTTGATTGAGGAACAGCTTGAGCAACTTCGTGCTGTAACGCCTGAGTCGGTAGAAAAAGCATACAGTGATTTTATTCAAGGTAAGAACAAGGTCACCTTGAGTGTTGTGCCAAAAGGTAAAACAGAGCTTGCTGTGAAACCAGTGACATTCGTGACACCAAAACGCACTCTTCCTGAGTATGAAAAAATCTCAGACGATCAATTGGCTTACCGCCGAGCAACTGACAACTTTGACCGTTCTGTTCAACCGCCAGTGGGTGAGCCTGTTGAGGCAACCATGCCGAAGTTGTATGACATCCACTTCAACAATGGTTCTGAGTTGCTGGGTACAGTAAGCAGTGAAACACCAACCGTCACCATGCAGTTTAGTTTACCAGCTGGAACACGTTTCGTTGAAGCTGGTAAGGAAGGTTTGGCTCAACTGACTGCCGCTATGCTGCAAGAAGGAACAACCAAACGTTCGGTAGAAGAGATTCAAGCTGAACTTGATAAGTTAGGTAGTGTTATTTCTGTCGATGCGACAGGTTACACAACAGACATTAGTGTTTCCGCCCTGAAGAAAAATCTAGCGCCAACACTTAAGATTGTCGAAGAGATGTTGTTGTCTCCGGCATTTAAGCAAGAAGACTTTGACCGAGTTAAGACGCAAGCGTTAGAAGGTTTGGTGTATGAGCATCAAAAACCAAGTTGGATGGCGTCGCAAGCTAGCCGTCAAGTATTGTACGGAGATTCTATTTTTGCTCGTCCAAAAGATGGCACCAAAGCGGGGCTCCAAGCTCTGACTCTCGATGACGTGCGTGATTTCTATGCGAAGCACTACACACCTCAAAGTGCGCAAATTATTGCGGTTGGTGATATCAGCAAAGCTGACGTTGAGAAACAATTGTCGTTTTGGGCAAATTGGGAAGATGAAGCGGCACCTTTGTATGCCCCTCAAGCCATTGCTCCGCTAGGTCCACAAAAAGTTCATTTGGTGGATAAGCCAGGAGCTCCGCAAAGTGTGGTCATGATGGTCCGTCAAGGCATGCCTTATGATGCGACGGGAGATTTCTATCTGGGTCAGTTAGCAAACTTCAACTTAGCCGGTAACTTTAACAGTCGTATCAACCAAAACCTTCGTGAAGACAAAGGCTACACTTATGGTGCTTATGGCTATTTCTCTGGAAATGTAGAAACGGGTTCTGTTGTATTTACAGCGCAAGTGCGTGCGGATTCGACCATTGCCTCTATTGTAGAAATGGAGAATGAGTTGAATGAGTTCTCACAATCTGGCATGACTGAAGATGAATTGAAATTTATGCGCCAAGCAGTCGGTCAAAAAGATGCACTGAAATATGAGACGCCTACACAGAAAAGCAAACTCATCAGTGATATTTTGAAATACAACTTAGACAAAGACTACTTACAGCAACGAAACGCTATTGTTGAGACTGTCGACAAACAGACTCTCAACGCTCTAGCACAGAAATGGTTCGACCCGAATGACTACCAGATAGTTGTTGTCGGGGACGCGAAATCCCTTCGCCCTCAACTAGAAAAGTTAGGGAAAGACGTGGAAGAGCTTGAAATCATTCGATAGAGTACACATTTAATAGCGGAGAGGAGACTCTCCGCTATTCGTTTCTAACTAGATAAATGACTTTTTGATGGGTTATTTATCTAGATGGATTATATATCAACAACTTAGCTTTCACTTGCCACGCTTGGCGAGTGTCCTGCTCCCAATATAAGCGAACCTCATTTTGACTGATTTTGCTGCGCGACTAAAACAAGTTGCATCAAACCCAGAAGTATTTAAGCAGTTTGGACGCGGTGTTGAGCGAGAAACTTTGCGCTATCGTCAGGATGGACACCTAGCAACAACACCTCATCCCGAGGGTTTGGGCTCAGCGTTCACAAACAAATGGATTACGACCGACTTTTCAGAATCTCTGCTGGAGTTCATCACTCCTGTATCGCACGAGATCCCTGAATTAATGGGGCAGTTGAAAGATATCCATCACTTCACTCAAACCAAAATGGGTGAAGAGAAAATGTGGCCACTTTCAATGCCATGTTACGTGGGCTCAGAGGATGATATTCAGCTGGCACAATATGGCTCATCGAACTCAGCTAAAATGAAAACGCTTTACCGTGAAGGTCTAAAACGCCGCTACGGTAGCCTGATGCAAATTATCTCGGGCGTGCATTTTAACTTCTCTTTTCCTGAATCATTCTGGGACGCTCTGCATGGCGAACAAGATGAAGAAGCACACCAAGAAACGAAATCTGCTGCGTACTTTGCGCTGATTCGTAACTACTACCGTTTTGGCTGGATGATTCCGTACTTCTTTGGGGCGTCACCAGCACTTTGTGGTTCATTCATTCAAGGTCGTGAAACTGACCTACCATTTGAGAAAGTTGGCGGCACTCTATACTTGCCTAAAGCGACGTCGCTGCGCCTAAGTGATCTCGGTTACACCAACAGCGCACAAAGCGTACTTAAGATTGGCTTTAACTCTATCGAGCAGTATCTTGATGGTCTAGATGATGCAATTCGTCACCCATCGGAAGAGTTTGCTCAGATTGGGGTAAAAGTGGATGGTCAATACCGTCAACTTAACTCGAACATTCTGCAAATTGAAAACGAACTGTACGCGCCAATTCGTCCTAAACGTGTAACTAAGAGCGGTGAAAAACCTTCTGAAGCGCTTAAACGTAGCGGTGTAGAGTACATTGAAGTTCGTTCGCTAGACGTGAACCCATTCAGCGCCGTTGGTGTGAGTGAAGAGCAGGTTCGCTTCCTTGATCTATTCCTTACTTGGGCGGCACTTTCAGATTCTGACCCTATGGACAACTGTGAGCTCGAATGCTGGCGTGACAACTGGAACAAGGTCATTGTGTCTGGTCGTGAGAAAGGTTTGATGCTACAAATCGGTTGCCAAGGTGAGCGCCTGTCTCTACAAGACTGGGCACATCGTGTGTTTGCTGACCTTCGTCAGATTGCGGTTGAAATGGACTCGGTTGCTGGTGGAAATGCGTACCAAGCAGTTTGTGACAAACTTGAGTCTTGGATTGATGAGCCAGAGCTAACCATTTCTGGTCAGTTGCTTGAGCTGACAAAAGAGCATGGTGGTTTAGGTAAAGTGGGGTGTGCGCTTGGCATGAAATTCCGCGAAGAAAACCTAGCACACAACTATGAACAATATTCAGCCGATGCAATGGAAACGGAAGTTGCAACATCGGTAGAGAAACAAAAACAAGCAGAGCAAAGCGATACTCTATCGTTCGATGATTTCCTAGAAGATTACTTTGCTTACTTAAAACAATAACCAGCAGTAAGGGCAGGGATTGGACATTAAGGCGTTAGTGGTGTCTGTGCTTGGGAGCGTGATGTTAGCCGGTTGTGCAACTGCGCCCCCAAAGCAACAAGATAACCTATGTGAAATATTCCGAGAAAAATCCGGTTGGTACGAAGATGCCAAAGACATGGAAGAAGAGTGGGGCACACCGATAAATGTAGCCATGGCGATCATTAAGCAAGAAAGTAGCTTTCGTCATGATGCTCGACCGCCAAAAGATTACATTCTCGGTTTTATTCCATGGGGACGTGTCAGCAGTGCTTACGGTTATGCTCAAGCTCAAGACCCTGCTTGGGAAGATTTTCAAAAAGCGACAGGACAAGGTGGTTCACGCACCAATTTTGACGATTCAATGATGTTTGTCGGTTGGTATACCCATGAGACTCGTCGTCAATTAGGCATTTCGTTATGGGACCCTTACAACCAGTATCTTGCGTACCATGAAGGACGTGGTGGCTATAAGCGTGGGACCTATAAAAGCAAACCTAGCTTAGTTAAAGTTGCAAGACGCGTGGAGCAAACCGCCAAGACTTATGGCTGGCAGCTGAAGCAATGTCGTCAGGAATTAGAAGACAACAGCAGCTGGTTCTTTTAGTCTCCCCCTAATAGTCAGAGGGGAAATGAACAGAAATAATGACCAATACGTGTAAGTATTGGAGGTTACAATCAGGAGAGATGTAATGCCTTTATTAGACAGTTTTACCGTAGACCACACACGTATGCATGCGCCAGCAGTTCGTGTGGCTAAAACGATGCAAACTCCAAAGGGAGACACCATCACAGTATTTGACTTACGTTTTACTGCACCGAACAAAGACATCCTTTCTGAGAAGGGAATTCACACTTTAGAGCATTTGTACGCTGGCTTTATGCGCAACCACTTAAACGGTGATAGCGTTGAGATCATCGATATCTCACCAATGGGTTGCCGTACCGGTTTCTACATGAGCTTGATTGGTACGCCTTCAGAGCAGCAAGTGGCGGATGCTTGGGTTGCAGCAATGGAAGACGTATTGATAGTAGAAAGTCAAAACAAGATCCCTGAGCTGAATGAATACCAATGTGGTACAGCTGCAATGCACTCTTTAGATGAGGCAAAGCAAATCGCGAAAAACATTCTAGAAGCGGGCGTTGCAGTCAATAAGAATGATGATTTGGCACTGCCAGAATCTATGCTGAAAGAGTTACGTATCGACTAACTTAGCGTTGAGTTTAGATCTCTGAAAACAAAAAAATAGCCTGACACTGTCAGGCTATTTTTTTGTTGATTAGAATATTCAAAGTGGTGAAGTTAACCGCTCTTCTTGAGCTTTGGGTACACCTTCACCAGCTTGATGCGGTTCTCTTCAATATCGACAATTTCCATTGGATGTCCGGCAACTTGCACACTCAAGTGGCTTTCAGGAATGTCTTCTAAATGCTCTAGAATCAGACCATTCAAAGTGCGTGGACCATCGGTTGGTAGTTTCCATTTCAAGCCTTTGTTGATGTCACGAATGTTGGCGCTACCTTCAATCAGGAAGCTGCCGTCACCTTGAGGAGTAATCTCTTCTGACAAGCTTGGTGCAATGGAAGTCGTAAATTCACCAACAATCTCTTCTAAGATATCTTCCAAAGTGACGAGACCATTAATGTCACCATACTCATCGACAATCAAACCGATACGCTGCTTGTTACGCTGGAATTTCAACATCTGCACATTCAGTGGCGTACCTTCTGGGATGTAGTACACCTCATCAGCAGCGCGCAGTAGTGTTTCTTTGTTGAATTCATTCTTCTCTAGCATTAATCGGTATGCTTCACGTAGGCGCAGCATACCAACGACTTCATCAATCTGATCACGGTACAACACAATGCGACCATGAGGAGAGTGAGTCAGCTGACGGACGATAGATTTCCAATCATCATTGATGTCGATCCCTGTGATCTCATTGCGTGGCACCATGATGTCGTTAACGGTGACGTGTTCTAGATCCAGAATCGATACGAGCATGTCTTGGTGACGACGAGGGATAAGACCGCCTGCTTCGTTAACGACGGTGCGCAGTTCTTCTGAGCTTAAATGATCTTCTGTGGTGTGATCGGCTTTCACACCAATCAAACGGATAAAGCCGTTAGTAATGAAGTTAACTAACCTCACCAAAGGTGACAGAATTTTCATTAGAATGGTGAGGAGAATGCTGCTCGCGTAAGAGACGCGCTCAGGGTAAAGCGAGGCGATGGTCTTCGGTGTGACTTCTGCAAACACAAGGACAACCATGGTGAGTGCGCCAGTGGCAATCGCAACCCCTAAGTCTCCGTATAACCGCATACCTAAAATGGTCGCGATGGCAGACGCGAGAATATTGACGAGGTTGTTACCGATAAGAATAAGACCAATCAGTCGATCTGGGCGGTCTAGTAGTTTTTCGACTCGCTTCGCCCCTTTATGCCCATTATTGGCTAAGTGCTTTAAGCGGTATCGGTTCAAAGACATCATCCCTGTTTCTGAACCGGAGAAGTAACCTGATATGACGATAAGACACGCGAGTAGCGCAAATAAGATACCCGTAGATATGTCGTCCAAAACGCTGCTGTTCCTTGTATGTGTTTGGTTAATTTATGACCGAGCTTGGCCATTAAGTCAATGCAATAAGGGTTACTCTATTTTATTTGCCCTTTAATATAAAGGATAAGGAGCCCTAGGCTCCTTATTAATTGCATTTTATAGATGGAGAACATCAACTTAAGATGATTTCTTTCACAAAGCGACTACCGAAGTACGCTAAGGTTAACAAGGTCGCCCCTGCTACCGCGAACCATGTCACTTTCTTGCCTCGCCAGCCTTTCTGGTAATGCCCCCAAAGTAGAATTGAGTACACAACCCAAGCGATGAAAGAAAGGATACCTTTATGAGCTTTTCCTTGAGCAAACATGTCTTGTACAAAAACAAAACCAGTAATCAAGGTTCCCGTTAGGAGCAAGTTACCAATCAAAATAATCTTGAACAGTTGACGCTCTACCATCATCAAAGGTGGCAAATTCGGATTAATTGCTAACGACTTCTTGGTTTTTAGTTTGTGGTCGAGCCACGCAAGTTGCAGTGCGTATAGGGCACCGATAGTTAAAGTTGCGTAGGAAAAGAGCGCAAATGAAATGTGTATAAGTAGCTTAGGGTCGTTCTCTAAATGCTTAATAAAAGTGCTTGGTAAGAAAGTAGCAGCAGTTAAATTGATGGCAGCAAAGCTATAAACCACAGGAAGAAGGAACCACAAGCGGTTCTTCAACATCGCAACGCTCATCACCAGTGAGATAATAAAGCTGATAAGAGAGGCGACATTAAGAATGCTGAGATTTTGCCCTGAACCGTCGAAAATCAGATCACTCAGAATCCAAGCGTGAAAAACCAACGCACATGCCGCGCTGGCAAATACGGTTTTCGCTTTAATTCCTGACTGTTGAGAGAGTCCGGGAATGATGGTCGCAATTGCCAGAACGTAAAGAATGGCGGCTGCGATGGCAATTAAGCTATCCATGAATCTTAAGAGTTATTGTGCACAATGGTGAAAATTATACCTTGCATTACTCTTTGGGGCTATGGGCTATGCCTCATCAATCACGAGAGATGAGATATTGAAATTAACGAGTTAGCCCTCAAGTTAAGGATAAGAGCCGTGTTCGGGTATGACTGTGACGTTGGCTAAGGTATACTCACACTAATTAATCGCCATTTTAGCGAAGAGACAAAGATGTTTGAGAATTTAACGGATCGATTATCCAAAACGCTGAAGAATATCAGTGGTAAAGGTCGTCTGACCGAAGACAACATTAAAGAAACCCTACGTGAAGTACGCATGGCACTATTGGAAGCGGACGTTGCGCTTCCTGTTGTACGTGAATTTGTAAACCGCGTTAAAGAAAAAGCGGTAGGTGTAGAAGTTTCTAAATCCCTAACGCCGGGTCAAGAGTTCATCAAGATCGTTCAAGCTGAGCTTGAAGCGGTAATGGGTGAATCTAATGAAGCACTGAACCTAGCAGCGCAGCCGCCAGCAGTGCTTTTGATGGCGGGTCTACAAGGTGCGGGTAAAACTACATCGGTAGGTAAGCTATCTAAGCTTCTAAAAGAGCGTGATAAGAAGAAAGTTTTGGTTGTGTCTGCCGACGTTTACCGTCCTGCAGCGATCAAGCAGCTAGAAACCCTAGCATCAGACATCGGTGTCGATTTCTTCCCATCTTCACCAGATCAAAAACCACTTGATATTGCTAATGCAGCAATTGACCACGCAAAGAAGAAATTCTACGACGTATTAATTGTCGATACCGCTGGTCGTTTGGCTATCGATGAAGAAATGATGGGTGAGATTAAAGATCTTCACTCAGCGATTAACCCGGTTGAAACACTGTTCGTTGTTGATGCAATGACAGGTCAAGATGCGGCGAACACAGCAAAAGCATTCGGTGATGCACTACCACTAACTGGTGTGATTCTGACTAAAGTGGATGGTGATGCACGTGGTGGTGCAGCGCTATCAGTTCGTCACATTACGGGTAAGCCAATCAAATTCCTCGGTGTGGGTGAGAAAACCGACGCACTAGAACCATTCCACCCTGATCGTGTTGCATCGCGTATTCTAGGCATGGGTGATGTACTGTCACTGATTGAAGACCTACAACGCAATGTTGACCAAGACAAAGCAGAGAAGCTAGCGAAGAAGTTCAAAGAGAAGAAAGGCTTCGACCTTGAAGACTTCCGTGAACAGCTGGGTCAAATGCAAAACATGGGTGGCATGATGGGCATGCTAGACAAGCTTCCAGGCATGTCTCAGTTACCATCAGACGTGAAAGACAAAGTTGATGACAAGATGTTCAAGCAAATGGAAGCGATCATCAGCTCAATGACAATGAAAGAACGTCAACGCCCAGAAATCATCAAAGGGTCGCGCAAGAAACGTATCGCTGCGGGTTCTGGTGTTCAGGTTCAAGACGTTAACCGTCTGCTGAAACAGTTCACCCAAATGCAGAAGATGATGAAGAAAATGCAGAAGGGCGGCATGAAAGGCATGATGCGTAACATGCAAGGCATGATGGGTGGCATGGGCGGAGGCGGTGGCTTCAACCCATTTGGTCGTTAAACGATTGCCTAGACTTTAGTTTCAGGGTGTTAGCTACGTCACAAACTTGGATTTCAATTTATGTTGGTGAAAAAATAACTAAACCCCTTGCATTGCTCCGGGATAAGAGTAAAATTCCGGAGCTTTATTTTGGCACGAGACCCCAGATTATTCAGTTTTTTGGATGATTGTTGGGGTTAATTTTATTTTTGAGAAAGCAAAGAGGACGACATGGTAACCATTCGTTTGGCACGTCACGGCGCTAAGAAGCGTCCATTTTATCAAATCGTAGTAGCGGACAGCCGCAACGCTGCAACTGGCCGTTTCATCGAGAAAGTTGGTTTCTTTAACCCAACTGCACAAGGTCAAGAAGAAGGTCTACGTCTAGACCTAGACCGCGTTAACCACTGGGTTGGTCAAGGCGCGTCTCTATCTGACCGCGTTGCTAAGCTAGTTAAAGACGCTCAAAAAGCGGCTTAATTTTTACTTTAGAAGTAGAAACTAGTTTATGTCGATGAAAGGTAAAGAAACAATGAGCAACGAAAAGATTGTTGTAGGCAAGTTTGGTGCTACTTACGGCATTCGTGGTTGGCTTAAAGTTTTTTCCTACACAGACAATGCTGAAAGCATTTTCGATTACAGCCCTTGGTTTATTAACCAAAAGGGTACGTGGGTTGAGTTCAAAGTAGAAAGCTGGAAGCGCCATAACAAAGGTATGGTGGCTAAGCTTGAAGGTCTGGAAGTTCGTGAAGACGCACACTTACTGACGAACTTTGAGATTGCTATTGACCCTGCGGTACTACCTGAATTGTCAGAAGATGAGTTCTACTGGCGTGAATTGTTTGGGATGCAAGTAGTAACCACTAAAGGTTACGATCTCGGTGTCGTATCTGACATTCTAGAAACTGGCTCAAACGATGTTCTGGTTGTTAAAGCAAATCTAAAAGATGCTTTCGGGCAAAAGGAACGATTAATCCCGTTCCTTGAAGAGCAAGTGATCATCAAAGTTGATCGCGAAGCTCAACGGATCGAAGTTGACTGGGATCCTGGATTCTAATCTCCAAAATTACAGAGCGAGATAAACATGTGGGTTGGCGTTATTAGCCTTTTTCCTGAAATGTTCCGTTCTGTTACTGATTTTGGGGTAACAGGTCAAGCGGTTAAAAAAGGTCTTTTGTCGATTGAGACTTGGAATCCTCGTGATTTCACTCATGACAAACATCGCACTGTCGATGACCGACCTTACGGTGGTGGTCCTGGTATGTTAATGATGGTTCAGCCTTTGCGCGATGCCATTCATACCGCGAAAGCAGCCTCACCGGGTAAGACGAAAGTCATTTACCTTTCTCCTCAAGGTCGTAAGCTCGACCAGAAAGGCGTTGAAGAACTGGCAACGAATGAGAATTTACTTCTGATTTGTGGTCGTTACGAAGGGGTAGATGAGCGCATCATTCAATCTGAAGTCGACGAAGAATGGTCGATTGGGGATTTTGTGATGACGGGTGGTGAGATACCTGCCATGACGTTAATCGATTCTGTCTCTCGGTTTGTTCCGGGTGTACTAGGGGATTTCGCGTCAGCAGAAGAAGATTCTTTTGCAAATGGTTTGTTAGATTGCCCTCACTATACGCGTCCAGAAGTATTGGATGACAAAGAAGTACCAGCGGTACTGATGTCAGGCAATCACAAGGACATTCGTCAATGGCGACTAAAACAGTCGCTGGGCCGAACTTGGCTTAGAAGACCAGAGCTCCTGGAAAACCTAGCTCTGACTGACGAACAGGAACAATTACTTGCTGAGTTCATTAGTGAACATAGTGCAAAGTAACCTAATTTATTTAGTATCAGTTTATTCTAGGAATTTAAAAAATGAGTAACATCATCAAGGCTCTTGAAGAAGAGCAAATGAAATCAGACCTACCTAAATTTGCACCAGGTGACACTGTTGTAGTTCAGGTTAAAGTTAAAGAAGGTGACCGTGAGCGTCTACAGGCTTTCGAAGGCGTTGTAATCGCAATCCGTAACCGTGGTCTTCACTCTGCTTTCACTGTACGTAAGATCTCTAACGGTGAAGGTGTTGAGCGTACGTTCCAAACACACTCTCCAATCGTTGATAGCATCGAAGTTAAACGCCGTGGTGCAGTACGTCGTGCCAAGTTGTACTACCTACGTGAGCGTTCTGGTAAGTCTGCTCGTATCAAAGAGAAACTTGCTAAGAAGTAATGCTATAACTAGCGTTCTCATAGTAAACGGAGCCCATTTGGGCTCCGTTTTTTTATGCGCGAAAAAGGACGTTATGCTTCGAGAATCAGGAATACTTGCTCTGATATAGTGGAGTGCTTCGGTTAGTGAGCGGCATTTGTCCTGCGAGAGAGTAAAAAAGGGATCCCCAACTCGCTCGTTCCTCCCTCTTGAGGATGACGAATAAAAAACAAATGAACTCAAACGGTGTCATTCCCGAAAGCGACGAATGCGCATTGTCGGAATCTCTCTTTCGGCGTAATAAAAAACAAAAAGGGCCGATGTTCTCACATCAACCCTTCTTTTTATTCTCGAAGCGTGGTGCTCTCGTTTCTGAGTTCTAGCTTCTTAGTATTGGTCTTCAGACCAACCATCACTGTCCGACATATCTGGTGCGCCAGGAATGGTATTTTCTTCGTCAGCCCATTCGCCAAAATCAATCATTTGGCACTGTTTGCTACAGAAAGGGCGGTGAGGACTTTGCTCTCCCCACTCTACGTCGGCACCACATTGTGGGCATGGAACGACTGTAATTTTAGACATCGTCATTCGTCCTATTTATTCGGTGTTCAAAGGTGTTATGGCAATAGTAGTGCGAGTTGCGCTTAGCTACAAACAGCGAGTTCAAACTCAACGTCTTGAGTACAAGCTTGACCGCTTTCAAAAGCCATGAATTTGATGGCAAAACGGTTTTTATGACCCGAGATCATCGGGTAGACACCGTATTCCATTGGAATGTGTAAACGCAGGATGTTGGCTTCGTCCGCATCGCTTTGGAAGAATCCAGTGCGAGCGATTTGTGCTTTGAAATGTCCTGTTTCGCGAGTCAGCTTGAGCCAGAGTGCTAAGGCATCAGACAAAGGTTTTAAACTCGCTTGCCACTGTTCTGCATCGTGTTTTTTACGCTCAATAGGTAAATGAAGCCAGTAGTGCAACGCAGGAAGATCAAAACAACATGACCCTCCAGGTAAGTTAAAGCGTTGGCGAATTGAACTTAAGAAGCGATCTTCTTTAAGTGCCTGACCAAAACGCTCAGCAGTCATCAGTTGGCTATGGACCACGTCGATCTCTTTTAAGAGTTCGCTAAGGGCTTGCTGATCGACACCATCGACATTAAGCCAATTGCGATAAGCTAAACGTTGCTTTTCAAGATCTTTTGCCAGTTCGCTTTTTAATTGAATTTGCTCAAAGATCTCGACCATATCGAAGAGTGCACGGAAGAACAGTTGATACTGATGATTGTCAGCAAAACCAGAGGCTAGATGAGTCTGACGCAACAAAGACTCAACTCTTAAATAAATACGAGTTTTTTCATTTAGCGGATGTTCAAATTTGTGCGTGGTCATCGACAGTAGCCTTGGTGAGTTTCATTCCTATTTTCGCAGATTTTTCTTACACATGGCTAGGTACTTTTCGTGTAAATCTGTGATTTGAAGCAAAAGATCTGGGTCATTTGGATTATTCTTAACCACATCATCAGCCAGAGCAAGTCGTTGTTCACGAGATGCTTGAGATGCCAAGATAGCTTTTGCTTGCTCTTCGCTCACGTTATCGCGTTTCACCGTCCTTGAGATCTGGGTTTGTGACTCGACATCAACAACAAGTACACGATCGCACAAACTATCGAGCTTGTTTTCTACCAATAAAGGTACAACTAAAAGAGCGTAGTCTGATGTGACTTGCTCCAAGTCTTCGATCATCTTTTCGCGAATCATTGGGTGCAATAACCCATTCACCCATGCTTTCTCCTCTGGGTTAGAGAAGATTTTTTCTCTCAATTTGGCTCTATCAAGTGTTTGATCATCTCGGACAATATCAGTGCCAAAGTGCTCAATGATGGCATTAAGTCCAGGTGTGCCTGGCTCTACGACTTCACGAGCCACAATATCAGCGTCAACGATGTCTATTTTGAACTGTTGTTTGAATAGGTTTGCCACGGTGGTTTTGCCGCTCGCAATACCGCCGGTTAGGCCAATAACAAAAGCCATTTACACTCCTAGAATCGACGTAAAGTACCAGTTGAGGATTTGATTGCCCCAAATTAGGCTCACCCATCCTGCAATTGCAAGGTAAGGACCAAAAGGAAAGGCTTTTTCGATACCTTGCTTTTGCAAGCGCAGCTGGATAAGACCAAAAATGACGCCTACTACCGAAGAAAGTAAAATGATCATCGGCAGAGATTGCCAGCCCAGCCAAGCTCCTAATGCAGCAAGGAGTTTAAAGTCACCATAGCCCATTCCCTCTTTGCCTGTGAGGAGTTTGAATAACCAATAAACACTCCAAAGACATAAGTAGCCTGCCATTGCTCCAATAATAGAATCTTGAAGACTCACAGGGCTGATACCGGCAAGAGCAAGAGCAATACCCGCCCACATCAATGGCAGTGTGAGTTGGTCTGGCAGCAACATGGTATCAAGGTCGATAAATGTGGCAGCAATCAATACAAAGGTAAAGAAAACCAGCGCCACAGTGAAGTAGCTAAAACCGAAATGAAAAGCGATAAAACCCGAACAAAAAGCAGTAAGCAGTTCGATAAGAGGGTAACGGGCACTGATAGGTGATTGGCAGTTGTGGCATTTACCTTTTAGTAATAGCCAACTAATAACAGGGATATTGTCTCTAATGCGGATATGTGTACCGCATTGCTGACAAGATGAACGTGGCACGCTTAAGGTTAATGTCTCTTTTGGTGGCTCGATCTTGTATTCAGGGAATGATTCAGCGCACTCGCGTCGCCATTCTAGTTCCATGATCTTAGGTAAACGGTAAATAACTACGTTGAGGAAACTACCCACGATCAAACCAAAAATAGCGGTAAATACAACGAATAGCCATGGGTAGTACTGGAATACTTCCATATCAGTCTCTTGAGCGGTAAATCAAACGAGCAAGGTGCTGTTTTGATAGAATTAATTTGCTAAAGGATCATTCTATCCCAATACGCTCATCAAGTTAAAGATTGGTAAGTACATTGCTGTCACCAAACCACCGACAACGACACCCAGAAAAACAATGATCAACGGTTCCAAAATCTTACTTAGGTTGTCGACGGTGTTATCGACTTCGAACTCATAAATAGCGGCTATCTTGTTGAGCATGTCATCTAAGCGACCTGACTCTTCACCAATCATGACCATTTGCAATACCAATTCTGGGAAGACGTTACAGTTACGCATGGCAATGTACATTGGCATACCAGCGGCAGTATCTCGATATACCTCTTCGATTGCCAATTGATAGTGCATGTTACCAGAGGTTTTTGAGGTAGTTTTCAAGGCGGTTAGGATAGGAATACCTGCGCTAAAACTGGTCGCCAAAGTACGGCTAAACTTCGCAATGGCAGCTTTGGATAAAACTGGTCCTAAAATAGGTACTCTTAAACTCGACCGTGCAGTCAAAAGACGAAATGAGTCGGAGCGTTGTGACATGATTTTGCCAGAAATGAGTAAGCTCACAAAGCTCAGCCCAATGAAGGGACCCCAATTTTGGGTCCAAGCAGAAAGGTTGAGTACCATCTGGGTGAAGGCGGGTAATTCGGCACCAAAACCTGTAAACATTTTTTCAAACTCAGGAATAACCTTTGTCAGCATTAAATAAGAAACCCCAAGTGCTACTAATACCACCATCGCCGGGTAAATGAGCGCTTTAATAACCTTTGCACGCAACTGCTCGCTTTTTTCTCGGTAGGTTGCCAGACGCTCAAAGACTTGGGATAAGTTACCGGACTGCTCACCTGTTGCTATTAAGTCGGTGTAAAGTGGATCAAAGTGCGTGCTAGCGGTACGCATGGCTTTCGACATCGGTGTCCCTGCTTCTACCGCTCGCGTCACACTCATTAGAATCGACTTCATTTCAGCTTTTTTATGGTTCTCTGAAACTAACTTGAGTGCCTGAACAATAGGGACGCCAGTCATCAACATGGTGGCGATTTGACGAGTAAACACCGTAATGTCTTTGCCTTTTACTCGATGACTTATCTTGGTGATAAAAGAAATACTGCCTTTTTTGAGTTTTTTTATCTTGATGTGCTGAGCATCAAGGCGCTCTCTTACCTCGACTTCTGTCATTGCGAGCACATTACCAGAGGTTTTTTTACCCGAGCTATTAATGCCTTTCCAACGGTAGTTCTTAAGTTGTGGAGCGATGGTTTTCATAGTGTAAGTAACTGCCTAATAAAATCTGAGAAGTTAAAAATAGAGAACACGTTGCAGCTCACTAAAGCTGGTGACACCTTGTTTGAGCTTTTCAATGCCGGACATTTGTAGAGTCTGCATACCATTGGCAATCGCTAGCTTTTCTAATTCGTGTACTGAAGCGCCTTTGATGAGCGCATTTGATAGGGATTCATCAAACTTCATCACTTCGTAAATGCCAGTGCGGCCAGAGTATCCTTGGGTGCATTCGTTACAACCATCAGGATTCGCTTGGAAGATATCTTCAGTGCTGGTAATTCCAATATGTTGAAGTTGGCTGTTAGGTTCTTGAGGTTGTCTGCAATGTGGACAAAGCTTTCGTGCTAAACGCTGAGCGATGATCAAGCTAAGAGAGGATGCGAGGTTAAAGCTTTCTACCCCCATATTTGATAAGCGAATGACCGTCTCGGCGGCGGAGTTGGTGTGCAGGGTAGAAAGGACTAAGTGTCCGGTTTGTGACGCTTTGATCGCGATTTCTGCCGTGTCGAGATCTCGGATCTCACCCACCATGACTACATCGGGATCTTGACGTAAGAAAGAGCGAAGCGCTTCTGCAAAGCCAAAGCCGATCTTAGGTTGAACTTGAACTTGGTTAATGCCGGGTAAGTTGATCTCAACGGGGTCTTCAGCGGTGGAAATGTTGATCTCGGTTTTATTGAGGATGCTCAAACCAGTGTAAAGAGAAACCGTTTTGCCGCTGCCCGTTGGTCCCGTCATTAGGATCATGCCTTGTGGGCGGCGCAGTGCTTCTAAATACAATTGCTTTTGATGATCGCTGTATCCGAGTTTATTGATATCTAATGCTGTAGAACTGCTGTCGAGCAAACGCAGTACGATTTTCTCCCCAAACAGAGTTGGCAGCGTGGAGACTCGCATGTCAATCGCGGTGTCTTGGTTTAATTTGAGCTTGATACGACCATCCTGTGGTAAACGGCGCTCAGCGATATCAAGCTTAGATAGGATCTTTATTCGGGCTGAGAGGCGACGGCTTAAATGGCTCGGAGGCTGTTGAATTTCGATCAAGATGCCATCGCAACGCAAACGCACTCGATACATGTTTTCATAGGGCTCGAAGTGAATATCAGAAGCCCCTTTACGAACGGCATCGAGCAGAATTTGGTTAATATAACGACTGACAGGCGATTCATCTTGGCTGAGATCTTCAATGTTCTCAATTTCGTCCTCACCAATATCAACGAGACCTGCCAGTTCATCTTGGTTGATTTCTTTAAGACCGGACTTTTCTTGACCGAGTGCACGACCATATAAACGACGAATGGCTGCGGTGAGTTCTTTAAAGTCCGCCAGAACAAGCTCGACTTGTAAACCGGTAGCAAAACGAAAGTCATCTTCCGCTTGCAAGTTAGTTGGGTCTGCAACTGCGAGTATTAATGTCGAAGATGTGCGATTGAGTGGCAAGGCATTATGTCGAGTGATCAGATCGCGCAAGCCAAGCTTTTGACACAGCGACGAGTACTCATACTGACTGAGTGATGTGCAGGAAAGCCCAAAGATGGAGCTAAGGTGCTCAGTCAATTCATGTGATTGGAAAAAGCCAGAACTGAGTAAAGCCTCCGGCATCGAAATGCCAGAAGCTTTTGCTTGCTCAAGTAACGATTCTTCTTGGGAAAAGGTCAGTATTCCCGCTTGACGAAGAACCGTTGAGAGGTTGGTTAGCATTAACAGCCTTTTAGAGTTACGCCAGTACTATGAGAGCAGGTCCAAAGTCCGGTAGTTGCATCCTTCGCAAGGACAACGGTATCAGTAGAAGCTAGTGCGCTAGCTGTACCATCAAAAGTAAACGTTGCTGTCGCTCCCGATGCACCACTATCTGCAAAAGAAATTGTTCCAAGTTTGTTCATATCAACAGCAGCACCTAACGTGGGTGCGTCGGCATCAGCAGGAAAGGTGCCAGTATCAGCAATGAAGGTATCAATATTTGTAGTTAGTGAACGAAGAGTTGCAAGCCCAGCTGCAGCCTCTGATTTTTTTACATAATTCTGATACTGTGGAATAGCAATCGCTGCTAAAACACCAATAACCGCTACCACGATCATCAATTCAATTAGAGTAAAACCCTGCTGCTTCTTCTGTTTATTCGTTTTCATCTTGTTTCCTTAAGATAAATTTAGTTAATGCTTATGCATGGGGCAGAAGAGTAAAAAGAGTAGGGGAAAGAGAAAACTGGGAAGGGAGAAGCTCTCGACTGAGATAAAAATCTTTACACTCAAGTTGCATATTGCATGCAAGGTTTTGCGAGTGGTGTTATTTTTTATGTGGATAAAAATAAAGAGCCGTGCGGCTCTTTGTTGGTGTTTAATGGAGTAACTCTATGAGTTAACGAGAATTACTTTTGCTTATTTAGTTTGGATTACTTGAAGCGCATCGAAAGATCCATCGCTTTTAGGTGCTTAGTTAAAGCGCCCACCGAGATGTAATCTACGCCCGTTTCTGCGTATTCAGCGATGGTTTCTAGAGTCACGTTGCCAGAGTTTTCTAACGCAGCGCGTCCTGCGTTGATAGCGACTGCTTCACGCATCATATCTGTGGTGAAGTTATCGAGCATGATGATATCTGCACCTGCTTCAATCGCTTCTTTTAGCTCGTCCAAGCTTTCCGTTTCCACTTCAACTGGTTTACCTGGGTTCAATGATTTTGCTGTGGTAATCGCTTGAGTGATCCCGCCACATGCAATGATGTGGTTTTCTTTAATAAGGTAGGCATCGAATACACCGATACGGTGGTTGAAACCACCGCCACAGGCTACTGCGTATTTTAGCGCACTACGTAAGCCCGGAATGGTTTTACGAGTATCTAATAGACGGCACTCAGTGTGAGCAATTTTCTCTGCGTACTCAGCGGTAATAGTCGCGCAACCTGAAAGGGTTTGAATAAAGTTCATTGCGTTGCGCTCGCCAGTGAGCAAATCACGAGCAGGACCAGTCAGTGTGCAAAGTGTTTGGTTTGGTTCAACCTTGTCGCCATCTTTTACATGCCATTCGATCGCGACTTTGCCACCCAGTTGTTTAAATACTTCATCTGCCCATGCTTGACCACAAAATACACCGTGTTCACGAGTAATGATGGTTGCTGTGTTAATAGCGTCTGCTGGGATAAGCGATGCGGTGACGTCTTTGTCTGCATCCAATGTGCCACCTAGGTCTTCTTTTAGGGTATCGGCTACGGCGCGAGTGATTTCTAATGGAAGCTGTTGCTTAAGGTATTCTAGGCGTTCTTGGCTGTTGTGTGTGTTCTTCATCGCAAATCTTGTCTTGAAAGGGAGATGGCAACGAATGATACTCTCCGGTGTCAATAATTTCAGCAGTTAATTTGCAAAGTAGAGAGGTTGATATGTGCCTAAAAATCGAGAATGGTTGGTTGACGCAAGCAAAGCATGTTCCATCGCCATTCTTTGATGCTCGTTCAGACAAAGATGACATCTCTCTGCTGGTGGTTCACAACATCAGTTTGCCGCCAGGCCAGTTTGGTGGTTCATATATAGAGGACTTTTTTACTGGCAATCTCGATCCTAAAGCACATCCATTTTTTGAAGTAATTCACAAAATGGGCGTTTCGGCACATTGCTTAATAAAGCGTAATGGCGAAATTGTTCAGTTTGTTTCGTTTTTAGATAGAGCTTGGCATGCAGGGCAATCTAGCTTTGCTGGTCGTGAACGTTGCAATGACTATTCGATTGGTATTGAGTTAGAAGGCACTGAGTTTGTGGCTTATACAGAAGAGCAATATCAATCACTTACAGCTTTGGCTCATGCGGTCATGCATTCTTACCCCAAAATCACCTTACCCCGAATCACGGGGCATCAGTATATCGCTCCCTTGAGAAAAGCCGATCCTGGTCTAAGCTTTGACTGGGTCAAGTTCAGGCAACAAATACAACGCTAACTTGTAGCGAAAGTGTAAATTCAAAAAACAGAAATAAATAAGGCATACACTCAAGTATGCCTTTTTTTGATACGAGAAATATGAATGCTTGTTAAAAGTTAACTACATTTTGAACGCTCAAAACAGCGGTTGGTGAAAAAATGTACGGATAATTTTGTCATTTTTTGTTTTTGTTGATCAAAATTACTAGCACGCAGAGCTCCCATCTGTTTTGTTTATGTAATTGGTAAGACCAATTTTATTGCTGTTTTAATAGTCGATTGTTATCAGAGTGTTGGTTGTAAGTCCATTCTATGATTTAGGTCAATTTTTGGCTGGACAGTGGCGTTTTAATTATGTTAATTTCTGCACCATCTTAAAATTGGTATTACCAATTACCTGCAAGAGTAGAAGAACAATAAATTATGGCTTATCAAAGGATTCGTCAGCCAAAGCTCTCTGATGTTATTGAACAAGAGCTAGAAAGGTTGATTGTGGAAGGAACATTGTCTCCGGGGCAGCAGTTGCCACCAGAGCGCGAACTCGCTAAGCAGTTCGATGTGTCTCGTCCATCTGTCCGTGAAGCCATTCAACGCTTAGAAGCAAAGCGTTTGCTTACTCGTCGTCAAGGCGGTGGCACATTCGTTAGTGAAAACATCTGGAAAAGCTTTTCAGATCCGTTGTTGAACTTGTTGTCGACTCACTCAGAAACGCAGTTAGACCTACTTGAATCGCGCCATGCGATGGAGGGGATTTCAGCGTACTTTGCAGCTTTGCGTGGTACCGATGAAGATTTTGCACGCATTCAAGCTTGTTTGAATCAAATTAGCGAAGAGCAAAAAGGCGATAACGTTGAGGCAGAAGCCGCTGCAGTGATGCAGTTTCTGATTGCTTTGACTGAAGCGGCACACAATGTCGTCCTGCTTCATATTGTTCGCAGCCTTGCGCCTTTGCTTGAGCAAAATGTTCTACAGAATCTAAAGCTCTTACATCGCCGCGATGAAGTGGTCGATAAAGTAAGTAAACACAGAGCTAATATCGTGGATGCGATTGTTTCTGGTCAGCCTGAAAAGGCACGTGAAATGTCTCACTCACATTTAGCTTATATTGAAGAAACATTGTTGGATTTGACTCGAGAAGAGTCTCGACGAGAGCGTTCTCTGCGTCGAATTCAGCAAGGTAACGATTCTTAATACAAGAACCGCTTACTTAAATAAGTAGATCCAACCAACAGAAGGATAGATCGCCATGTCTGACATGAAGCATGACGTAGATGCACTGGAAACTCAAGATTGGCTACAAGCCCTTGAATCAGTTGTTCGTGAAGAAGGTGTAGAACGTGCACAGTTTCTACTAGAAACCGTTCTAGAAAAAGCACGTCTAGACGGCGTTGATATGCCAACTGGCATCAACACAAACTACATCAACACTATTCCAGCAGCACAAGAACCAGCTTACCCTGGTGACGTAACTCTTGAGCGTCGTATTCGTTCGATTATTCGCTGGAACGCAATCATGATCGTATTGCGTGCTTCTAAGAAAGACCTAGACCTAGGTGGTCACATGGCTTCTTACCAGTCAGCAGCGGCGTTCTACGAAGTTTGTTTCAACCACTTCTTCCGTGCTCCAAACGAGACGGACGGTGGCGATCTAGTTTACTACCAAGGTCACATCTCTCCGGGCATCTACGCTCGTGCATTCGTTGAAGGTCGTCTAACTGAAGAGCAGCTAGACAACTTCCGTCAAGAAGTAGACGGTAAAGGTATCCCATCATACCCGCACCCTAAATTGATGCCTGAGTTCTGGCAGTTCCCAACAGTATCTATGGGTCTTGGTCCAATTTCTGCGATCTACCAAGCGCGTTTCCTTAAGTACCTAGACGGTCGTGGTCTGAAAGACACGTCTGCACAGCGTGTATACGCGTTCCTAGGTGACGGTGAAATGGATGAGCCAGAATCACGTGGTTCACTTTCTTTCGCTGCGCGTGAGAAGCTAGACAACCTAACATTCCTAATCAACTGTAACCTACAGCGTCTAGACGGTCCTGTAATGGGTAACGGTAGCATCATCCAAGAGCTAGAAGGTCTATTCAAAGGCGCTGGCTGGAACGTTGTTAAAGTTATCTGGGGTAGCAACTGGGATGCTCTACTTGCTAAAGATACAACAGGCAAGCTTCTACAGTTGATGAACGAAACTGTAGATGGTGACTACCAAACATTTAAATCTAAAGACGGTGCTTACGTACGTGAACACTTCTTTGGTAAGTACCCAGAGACTGCTGCACTAGTTGCAGACATGACTGATGACGAAATCTTCGCACTTAAGCGCGGTGGTCACGAGTCTTCTAAACTGTACGCAGCTTACAAAAACGCAGCAGAAACTAAAGGTCGTCCAACAGTAATCCTAGCGAAGACTGTTAAAGGTTACGGCATGGGTGAAGCCGCTGAAGGTAAGAACATCGCGCACCAAGTTAAGAAGATGGATATGACTCACGTACTACACCTACGTGATCGTCTAGGTCTTCAAGACATCCTAACTGACGAAGCAGTGAAAGAACTTCCATACCTGAAACTTGAAGAAGGTACAGCGGAGTACGAATACCTACACGCTCGTCGTAAAGAACTAAAAGGTTACACGCCACAGCGTCTACCTAAGTTCACTCAAGAATTCAAAACACCTGAGCTAGAAGAGTTCGCTCCGCTACTAAGTGAGCAGAAGCGTGATATCTCTACAACAATGGCTTACGTTCGTACTCTTAATATCCTGCTTAAGAACAAGAATATTGGTAAGAACATCGTTCCTATCATCTGTGACGAAGCTCGTACGTTCGGTATGGAAGGTTTATTCCGTCAGATCGGTATTTACAACCCGCACGGTCAGAACTACACACCTCAAGATCGCGACATCGTTTCTTACTACAAAGAAGCAACTTCAGGTCAGGTTCTACAAGAAGGTATCAACGAACTAGGTTCAATGGCTTCATGGGTTGCAGCAGCAACGTCATACAGCACGAACGATCTACCAATGATCCCGTTCTACATCTACTACTCAATGTTTGGTTTCCAACGTGTAGGTGATATGGCGTGGATGGCTGGTGACCAACAAGCTCGTGGTTTCCTACTAGGTGCTACTGCTGGTCGTACAACGCTAAACGGTGAAGGTCTACAGCACGAAGATGGTCACTCGCACATCATGGCGAATACAGTTCCTAACTGTATCTCTTACGACCCAACATTCGCTTACGAAGTTGCAGTAATCATGCAAGACGGTATCCGTCGCATGTACGGTGAGAACCAAGAGAACGTGTTCTACTACCTAACGGTAATGAACGAAAACTACGCAATGCCAGCAATGCCAGAAGGCGCTGAAGAAGGTATCCGTAAGGGTATCTACAAGCTTGAGTCTTACGCAGGTGACAAGTCTAAAGTTCAGCTAATGGGCTCTGGTACTATCATGAACGAAGTACGTAAAGCAGCGACTATCCTAAGCGAAGAGTACGGCATCGCATCTGACGTGTTCTCTGTAACATCGTTCAACGAGCTAACTCGTGACGGTCAAGACGCAGAGCGTTACAACATGCTTCACCCAGAAGCAGAAGCAAAAGTACCTTACATTGCACAAGTAATGGGTACTGAGCCAGCAATCGCAGCGACTGACTACATGAAGAACTACTCTGAGCAAGTTCGTGCGTTCATGCCTTCTGAGTCTTACAAAGTACTTGGTACTGATGGTTACGGTCGTTCTGACAGCCGTGAGAACCTACGTCGTCACTTCGAAGTTAATGCGGGCTACGTAGTTGTTGCAGCTCTTACTGAGCTAGCGAAACGTGGTGATGTTGAGAAGTCAGTCGTCGTTGAAGCGATTGCTAAGTTCAACATCGACACTGAAAAAACAAACCCACTTTACGCTTAATACAGCGCTTAACTAGAAGGTAAATAAGCAATGGCAATCGAAATTAATGTACCTGACATCGGTGCGGATGAGGTTGAAGTTACTGAGATTCTTGTAAGCGTTGGCGACAAGGTTGAAGAAGAGCAGTCTCTTATCACTGTAGAAGGCGACAAAGCTTCTATGGAAGTTCCAGCGTCTCAAGCAGGTATCGTTAAAGAAATCAAAGTAGCGGAAGGTGATTCTGTTACGACTGGTTCTCTAATCATGATTTTCGAAGCTGAAGGTGCCGCTGCAGAAGCGGCTCCTGCGGCAGCTCCAGCAGTTGAAGCTGCACCAGTTGCAGCTCCTGCAGCGGCAGAACTGAAAGAAGTTCACGTTCCAGATATCGGTGGCGACGAAGTAGAAGTTACTGAAATCATGGTTGCAGTTGGCGACAGCATCGAAGAAGAGCAATCTCTTCTAACGGTTGAAGGCGACAAAGCATCAATGGAAGTACCAGCACCATTCGCCGGTACTCTAAAAGAGATCAAAGTTGCTGCTGGTGATAAAGTAACAACTGGTTCTCTAATCATGGTATTCGAAACTGCCGGTTCAGGCGCAGCAGCGGCTCCAGCAGCCGAGGCGTCGGACCGAGTAGAAGCTCCAGCAGCTCCAGCGGCAGCAGCTGACAAAGAAGTGAATGTTCCAGATATCGGCGGTGACGAAGTTGAAGTTACTGAGATCATGGTTAAAGTTGGCGACACAGTAGAAGAAGAGCAATCTCTAATCACTGTTGAAGGTGACAAAGCTTCAATGGAAGTTCCAGCTCCATTCGCTGGTACGGTAAAAGAAATCAAGATTGCAGCTGGCGATAAAGTAACGACTGGCTCTCTAATCATGGTATTCGAAGTAGCTGGCGCAGCTCCAGCTCCTGTTGCAGCACCTGCACAAGCAGCAGCTCCAGCACCTGCAGCGGCTCCTGCTCCAGCAGCAAAAGTTGAAGCTGCACCTGCAGCGAACGATTTCCAAGAGAACAACGACTACGCACACGCGTCTCCAGTTGTCCGTCGTCTTGCTCGTGAATTTGGCGTTAACCTATCTAAGGTTAAAGGTACTGGTCGTAAGAGCCGTATCCTAAAAGAAGACGTTCAAGCTTACGTTAAAGATGCGCTTAAGCGTCTTGAGTCTGGCGCTGGTGCGGCAGCATCTGGTAAGGGCGACGGCGCAGCGCTTGGTCTACTACCTTGGCCAAAAGTTGACTTCAGCAAGTTCGGTGAGACGGAAGTTCAGAAGCTTTCTAAGATCAAGAAGATTTCTGGTGCAAACCTACACCGTAACTGGGTAATGATCCCTCACGTTACACAGTGGGACAACGCTGACATCACTGAGCTAGAAGCGTTCCGTAAAGAGCAGAATGCAATCGAAGCGAAGAAAGACACTGGCATGAAGATCACTCCTCTTGTGTTCATCATGAAAGCAGTAGCGAAAGCACTAGAAGCGTTCCCTGCGTTTAACTCTTCACTTTCTGAAGATGGCGAAAGCATCATTCTTAAGAAGTACGTGAACGTAGGTATCGCAGTAGATACGCCAAACGGTCTTGTTGTTCCTGTATTTAAAGACGTGAACAAGAAAGGCATTTACGAGCTATCTGAAGAGCTAATGGCAGTTTCTAAGAAAGCACGTGCAGGTAAGCTAACGGCAGCTGACATGCAAGGCGGTTGTTTCACAATCTCTAGCCTTGGCGGTATCGGCGGTACAGCGTTTACGCCAATCGTAAACGCGCCAGAAGTAGGTATCCTAGGTGTATCTAAATCTGAAATGAAGCCAGTGTGGAACGGCAAAGAGTTCGAACCACGTCTACAGCTTCCACTGTCTCTATCATACGACCACCGTGTGATTGATGGTGCAGAAGGTGCACGCTTCATTACTTTCCTAAACGGTGCACTATCAGACATTCGTCGCCTAGTACTGTAATATAGAAAGTAATAGTTAAGGTGGCTTTCGGGTCACCTTACTTCTTTATATAAAAGACTATTTTTAGACGACAATTTCTCACATCGTTCAGAATCTGAAAGATGAATTGTTGTCTAGCTCACAGGCTAACTTAAAGCTGCTTTCACACTGTTAACATCTCTGTAAAATATTGATCGTTTGAAAGCCTAATAATTTAAGAACATCTACTCAGCCTGTTAGGGATAATGACTACAAGAGGTCACAATGAGCAAAGAAATTAAAGCCCAAGTTGTTGTACTTGGTTCTGGTCCTGCTGGTTACTCAGCTGCATTCCGTTGTGCGGACTTAGGTCTAGAAACAGTACTAGTTGAACGTTACAGCACTCTTGGTGGTGTATGTCTAAACGTTGGTTGTATTCCATCTAAAGCACTTCTTCACGTTTCAAAAGTTATCGAAGAAGCGAAAGCGATGGCTGAGCACGGTGTTGTGTTTGGCGAACCGCAAACAGACATCAGCAAAATCCGTATCTGGAAAGAGAAAGTTGTAAATCAACTGACTGGCGGTCTTAGCGGTATGGCGAAGATGCGTAATGTTACTGTAGTAAACGGCTACGGTAAGTTCACAAGTCCTAACTCTATCCTTGTAGAAGGCGAAGGCGAGTCAACGACGGTTAACTTCGATAACGCTATCATTGCTGCGGGTTCTCGCCCAATCAAACTGCCATTCATCCCGCATGAAGACCCACGTATTTGGGATTCAACGGATGCTCTAGAACTGAAAGAAGTACCTGAAAAGCTGCTTATCATGGGCGGTGGTATCATCGGTCTAGAAATGGGTACGGTTTACCACTCACTAGGTTCTAAAGTAGACGTAGTCGAGATGTTTGACCAAGTTATCCCTGCTGCGGATAAAGATATCGTTAAAGTCTTCACTAAGCGTATTAAAGACAAGTTCAAGCTAATGCTTGAGACGAAAGTAACAGCAGTTGAAGCGAAAGAAGATGGTATCTACGTTTCAATGGAAGGCAAAAAAGCACCAGCAGAAGCTGAGCGCTACGATGCGGTTCTTGTTGCTATCGGTCGTGTTCCAAACGGTGCGCTTATCGACGCTGAAAAAGCGGGCATTGAGGTGGACGAGCGTGGCTTTATCAACGTTGATAAGCAAATGCGCACTAACGTTCCTCACATCCACGCGATCGGTGACGTAGTTGGTCAACCAATGCTTGCTCACAAAGGTGTGCATGAAGGTCACGTTGCTGCAGAAGTTATCTCTGGCAAGAAGCACTACTTCGACCCTAAAGTTATTCCTTCAATTGCTTACACTGAGCCAGAAGTGGCATGGGTTGGTAAGACTGAGAAAGAAGCGAAAACTGAAGGCATCAACTACGAAGTGGCAACATTCCCATGGGCTGCATCAGGTCGTGCAATCGCATCTGACTGTGCAGACGGTATGACTAAGCTAATCTTCGATAAAGAGACTCACCGTGTTATTGGTGGTGCAATCGTTGGTACTAACGGTGGCGAACTGCTTGGTGAAATCGGTCTAGCTATTGAGATGGGTTGTGATGCTGAAGATATCGCATTAACTATCCATGCTCACCCAACTCTACACGAGTCAGTGGGTCTAGCTGCTGAAGTATTTGAAGGTTCAATCACTGACCTTCCAAACAAAAAAGCAGTTAAAAAGAAAAAATAACTTCTTTTGAAGACCGAGAGTCTTAAAACTTGAATGATAAAAACCGCTGATTCGTCAGCGGTTTTTTTATGCGCGGAACTTGAAGAGGGAATGAGGTCTCCTTTTAGGCGATTGTGCTTGATAGTTGGAAATCTCTTGGTTTAACACCAAGGAATCGAGAGGTATGTATTTGGATAATCATGAAAGGAGTTTCGATTAAGAAGGGGTTGGCTGAACTTGTTCGTAGAAAAGCAAAATAAAATCCAGCTTCGCAGCTGTCTAAAACGAAAAAGGCCAACACTCCAGTGTCAGCCTTTCATTTAGTTAAACTCGCGTTTTAGCTTAGTGATCGCGGTTGTAGATGCACAACATATCTAGGTAAGCACTAACGAGTGTTGATAGCTCGGCTTCGCTCTTAGAGCGATTTGCTTGTACGAAGATAGAGTAACAAATACCATGGAACAGATTCGCCAAGTGTTCCGGTTCATGTTGGTCACAAACTTCCCCACGTTCGATAGCTTTGATGAACATGTTTTGCACCAGCAGTTGGTTGGTGCGGTTTGTCGTTACGAATAGCGGCCACACTTCATCACGTGTTGATGCACTCCACTCGAACCAAACTTTCAACCAATGGCAATCTTGGCTTACTAGTTCAATCATTGCGTTAGTGATGTTAGCGATGTTCTCGCGTGCATGAATGTCTAAGTCGATGTTATCTGATAAGAAGTTCGAGAATTGACGAACCACGTGATTCAGAACTTCATCCACCAAGTCTTCGCGAGTTGGGAAGTAGTTAAATACTGTCGCAACAGAAACTTGAGCAATCTCTGCAATATCAGCGTGACCACCACGACCAATGCCGCGGCGAGCAAACACTTCAAGAGCGATTTCCATTAGTTGCTGTTTACGTTTTAGAGGGGAAAGCCTAGTACGAGGTCTCTTTGCAATTGAGTCCATAATCCATTTTCCTTGCCATTTGAGTTGATATTTTGGGGATAGTCCCCTAATTGATTATTTTAATAGTTGCTTAAAGCATTGATGAGTGTAATGGTGCATATGTGCAAGGTCAACATCTGATGCGTAATTTATAGACAGTAATGTCATTATTGATGTTTCATTCAATGATATAAGTTCTAAAATTAAGACTTTCATCCAAGAATTCAACGAAATGGGATGCGACTTTCCACCTATTGAGTGGGGTGTTACACTACACGCCGCAAGATAAGGTGATCGTTTGCGTACGACCTACCTCAACCCACAAAGAAAATTGAGCACAGTATGAAACATACAGTAGAAGTCATGATTTCTGAGCAAGAAGTTCAGGAACGTATTCGTGAATTAGGCAAGCAAATTACAGAACGTTACCAAGGTAGCGAAGATCTGGTTCTGGTTGGTTTGCTACGCGGTTCATTTGTATTTATGGCCGATTTGGCTCGTGCAATCGAACTGACTCACCAAGTCGACTTTATGACCGCTTCTAGCTACGGTAACACGATGGAAAGCTCTCGTGACGTACGTATCCTGAAAGACCTTGATGACGACATCAAAGGCAAAGACGTACTGATCGTGGAAGACATCATTGATACAGGTAACACACTGAACAAGATCCGTGAAATCCTGTCTCTACGTGAGCCGAAGTCTATTGCGATTTGTACGCTGCTAGACAAGCCATCACGTCGTGAAGTTGAAGTGCCAGTTGATTATGTTGGTTTTGCTATTCCTGATGAATTCGTAGTTGGTGTGGGTATCGACTACGCTCAAAAATACCGTCATCTACCGTTCATTGGTAAAGTGGTGCCTCAAGAGTAGTCATTAGTCTTGATAGAAGAATACAAAAAACGCCCGTTAAGCAATTAACGGGCGTTTTCTTTTATTTGGTTCGGCTTATGTTTTTAACTCAGCGACAAAGCAATTTGTTGTCTGAGTTAAGAATGGTTGAGAGCGCTTTTTGGTAAGAGGCTTCCACGGTCTCTTTTGAGTTTGAACGAATGCCCAAGTATTCAAGGCGACCATCTTCAATCCCGTAAACTACGCCATGAATCTCAACGTCCTGACCACGCTCCCACGCATTTTGCATGATGGTGGAGTTGCCTAAGTTATAGACTTGCTCAGCTACGTTGATTTCACCCAGTTTGTCAGCGCGGTCTTCAAGAGGCATCTGGTCTAGGTAGGGGCGATGTTTAAAGTAAAGGTCACGGATATGAAGTAACCAGTTATTGATAAGACCTAGCTGAGGATTATCAATAGCGGCGTTAACGCCACCACAGCCATAGTGACCACATACGATGATGTGTTTTACTTTCAATACGTCCACGGCGTATTGCACCACAGAGAGGCAGTTTAGGTCTGTGTGGATGACCTGGTTCGCAACGTTTCGGTGAACAAATAACTCGCCAGAGAAAAGACCGGTCAATCGCTCTGCAGGAACGCGACTGTCTGAGCATCCAATCCAAAGAAAGTCTGGTTTCTGACCTTCTGCAAGCTTTGCAAAGTATTCTGGACGATCAGATTTAATTTCTTCTGACCACTTAGAGTTATTTTCGAATAATTGTTTAATTTCCGGCATCTGACATCTACTTCCCTAAAAATTAAAAAAACCAACCACTCACCAGTGCTTATAAAGCGATCAGCGCTGTAACTATACACAATGTTACAATTTCGATCCCGTTAAATATTCATTCAAGATGACTCATCTGACTAGTTCTCGCTGTGAAAATCATAAAATATGCAGACATCATTCAGTATGCGAATAAGCCTAGCGAATTCGTGGTTTTATTGTGTTTTTTTCTTTGACGAAATATTTGTTAGATTGATGGCATTTTGTCTTTTTAATGCAGGGAGCAAATTCAATGTTCGGTAGTCGCTTTAAGGATATCAACTTGAAAGGGGATCTGTTTGGTGGCGTCACCACGGCCATTATTTCACTTCCTCTTGCGTTAGCCTTTGGTGTCGCATCTGGCGCTGGCGCAGAAGCAGGTTTATGGGGTGCGATCATGGTGGGGCTTTTCGCGTCACTGTTTGGTGGTTCCAACACTCTGATTTCTGAGCCTACCGGTCCTATGACAGTGATCATGACCGCCGTGTTGACTAGTATGATGGCGAAGTACCCAGAGACGGGAATGGCAATGACATTCACCGTTGTGATGATGGCGGGGGCGTTTCAAATTGTGCTTGGTACATTGAAACTCGGTAAATACGTGACACTCATGCCTTATAGTGTCATCTCGGGATTCATGTCAGGGATTGGCGTGATTCTGATTATCTTGCAGTTGTCGCCTTTACTCGGTCATGCTGCGCCTTCTGGTGGGGTTATAGGCACATTATCGGCATTGCCTGATACCATTTCTAACCTGAAGTTTAGCGAGTTGTTTTTGGGTTTGCTGACGTTAGGCATCTTATTCTTCTTTCCGAAGCAGTATCGTAAGTACGTACCCGCCCAACTTGTCGCGCTAGTAGCGGTTACGTTGTTATCGGTGATTTTGTTTGATGCAGAAGACATTCGTCGAATTGGTGAAATCCCCGCAGGCTTACCTTCTTTGGTCGTGCCACATATCGATCCTGCGATGTTCACCGAGATGGTCATTGATGCATTAGTTCTGGGTACGTTGGGTTGTATTGATACGCTATTAACTGCGGTAATCGGTGATTCATTAACACGTAAAGAGCATGACTCAGACAAGGAGCTACGTGGTCAAGGCTTGGCAAACATGATTTCTGGTTTGTTTGGCGCTTTACCAGGTGCTGGTGCCACAATGGGTACAGTAACCAATATCCAAGTAGGGGCTCGTTCCCCTTTGTCTGGTGTTATTCGTGCGCTGATTCTCGCGCTGGTGGTTTTGGTTGCAAGTGGCTTGACCGAACCTATCCCGATGGCTGTGCTGGCGGGTATTGCAGTGTATGTTGGCTTCAATATTCTTGATTGGAGTTTTATCCAACGTGCTCATAAGGTGAGCTTCCCAGGTATGGCGGTTATGTATGGCGTCATGCTGCTGACGGTCTTTGTTGATTTGATTGTTGCTGTGGGGTTAGGGGTATTTATTTCTAATATCATCATCATTGAGCGTTTGAGTCGTGAGCAAGCACGCCAAGTTAAGGCCATCAGTGATGCCGATGAAGATGATGTTCCGCTTACGGACAGTGAACGAGGACTGCTTGATCGAGCCAATGGTAAAGTCTTGTTCTTCTACTTGTCTGGACCAATGATCTTCAGTGTTTCGAAAGCCATTTCTCGTCAACACTCCAGTATTTCGGATTACGAAGTGATGATCCTCGATCTGACTGATGTGCCGATGATTGATGTTACGGTAGGCTTAGCGCTTGAGAATGCGATCAAAGATGCGTTGGATGCGGAGTGTGAAGTTTACTTGCTGTGTCCAAACCAACGCACACGTGAGCAATTAGAGAAGTTCCACGTGATTGATTTAGTCCCTGATGAGAACACTTACAAGTTCCGTTATGAGGCATTGAATGCTGCGATAAAGCATGTAGAAACAGATGAGCATCAAATGCTAACAATGTAATCTTGTTTTGTTTTTTAAAAGCGCTGCCAAAGTTGTTTGGCGGCGCTTTTTAGTATACGGAGTCGGGGATTTATAGTTATTTCTAATTTTATAGAAAGGTTTATTTGTATTCATCGTTATTCAACGATAAACTAATTCAACTTCAGTGCAATACCGCTTTGACCGCTGAGTCATATCAACTCTCTATCGGTATTGGCATTCACGATTCATCAACAGATGGCAATTATTACGCAATGTACGCATTAGAAATTGAACAGCTTCGCAAGACCTATGCGGGCGGATTTGAAGCGTTGAAGGGTATTAGCCTAACAGTAGAAAAAGGTGACTTCTACGCGCTTCTAGGACCAAATGGTGCAGGTAAATCCACTACGATTGGCATTATCTCTTCTTTGGTAAACAAAACCTCAGGTACGACCAAGGTCTTTGGTTACGACATTGATACGCATCTTGAATTAGCAAAGCAAAACCTAGGTTTGGTGCCACAAGAATTCAACTTCAACCAATTTGAGACGGTTGAACAGATTGTGATGCAGCAAGCTGGCTATTATGGCGTGTCAAAGATTCAGGCGAAAGAACGTGCCGAGAAGTATCTGACAAAGCTCGATTTGTGGGAAAAACGCAAAGAACGTGCGCGTAATCTATCTGGTGGTATGAAGCGCCGTCTTATGATTGCTCGCGCTTTAATGCATGAACCACAGTTGTTGATCCTTGATGAACCAACCGCTGGTGTCGATATCGAATTGCGTCGCTCGATGTGGGATTTCTTAAAAGAGATTAACCAAGAGCAGGGTATTACTATCATTCTAACGACTCACTACCTTGAAGAAGCAGAAATGTTGTGTCGCAATATCGGTATCATCAACAAAGGTGAGCTTATTGAGAATACGACGATGAAAGCGCTGCTTGGTAAGCTTCGTGTTGAAACCTTCATTCTCGATGTTGAGTTTGACGGTGAGATGCCAGAGCTTAAAGGGGTGAATAGTCAGGTTATGATAAATGGCTCGCTAGAAATTGAACTGGATAAGAGCCAGGGGTTGAACTCAGTATTCAGTCAGCTTTCCGAACATGGCGTAAAAGTGCTGTCTATGCGTAACAAAGCGAACCGCTTGGAAGAGTTGTTTGTCAGCATCGTTCGCGGAGGTAACCAATAATGTACAAGTTATATTGGACGGCTTTTTGCAGCCTGCTCACCAAAGAAATCAATCGCTTTACTCGTATTTGGGTACAAACGCTAGTTCCGCCAGCGATTACAATGACGCTGTACTTCATCATTTTTGGTAGTTTGATTGGCTCTCGCATTGGCGACATGAACGGTTTTAGTTACATGGAGTACATTGTGCCTGGTCTGATTATGATGTCGGTGATCACCAACTCGTATTCCAATGTGGCCTCATCGTTCTTTAGCTCGAAATTTCAGCGTAATATTGAAGAGCTTCTGGTTGCACCGGTACCAAACTACGTGATCATCCTCGGTTTTGTCATGGGAGGCGTTGTGCGTGGTTTATTGGTGGGAACCATTGTGACGTTTGTGTCTCTGTTTTTTGTGGATCTGCAAGTCGACCACTGGGGCATCATTATCGCGACGGTATTTATGACATCAGTTGTGTTCTCACTAGGTGGCTTAATCAACGCAGTTTATGCAAGAACGTTTGACGATATCTCTATAATCCCGACGTTTGTATTGACACCTCTGACCTACTTAGGTGGCGTGTTCTACTCTATCAGCCTGGTGCCTGAGTTCTGGCAAGGTGTGTCGAAGCTGAACCCTATCGTCTACATGGTGAACGCATTCCGTTACGGTTTTCTTGGGGTTTCTGATGTTGGCATTGTGACGTCATTTAGCGTGCTGACGGTATTCGTTGTTGCGCTTTATGCCGTGGCACATTACCTCGTGACCAAAGGAATTGGCTTGAGAAGCTAACATAAACAGATGTTGAAAGAGCAGCGATGAGAGCTGCTCTTTCTTTATGCATTTCTATACATTCCCATACAATTTTTCGACTTTTTACATGCTAGGTTTTACTCATTTCTGTAAATGCATTTGTTGTAAATGAGTCAAGCCATGAATACCGTTCCGTCCCCACCTTTCACCTTGAAATTGCTTCTCCCTAAATACTGGTCTGTCTGGTTTGCATTTGGCTTGCTCGCGTTTGTTGTTAATGCGCTACCGTATCCGCTGCTGCGAGCACTGGGAAGAGGTATTGGCTCCCTTGCAATGCTGCCAATGAAGCGCCGCCGGAAAATTGCTAAGCGTAATCTCAAGCTCTGCTTCCCTGAATATAATGAACAACAGTGTGAGGAGTTGGTGAAGGCAAACTTTAAATACACCGGCATGGCACTGATTGAAACGGGCATGGCTTGGTTTTGGCCCGATTGGCGGGTAAAACGTTTGGTGACGGTGGTTGGTAAAGAGCGCATTCTTGAACAAGAAAGAAATGGACGTGGTGTGCTGGTGATATGCAGCCACCATCTTAACTTAGAGATGACGGCGCGTATTTTTAGCCAATTTGCGAAAGGGTACGGTGTGTATCGCCCGAACTCAAACCCTGCTTATGAGTTTATTCAGCATCGCGGTCGAACGCGCTGTGGGCATCAAATGATAGACCGAAAAGACGTAAAGTCGATGCTTAAAGTTCTGAAAAATGGTCAGCGACTGTGGTACCTACCAGATCACGATTACGGGGTGAACAATTCGGTGTTTGCTCCTTTCTTTGCTGTTGAACAGGCGGCAAGTACGGCGGGGTCGAGTGTATTAATTGATGCAACCAAGTGTGCGGTGATGTCCGGAGTGACGGTCATGAACGATAACCGATATACGCTTTACATTGGTGAGGATCTGAGTGGGCAGTTTGAACGACGAAATCCAGTTAAAGCCGCGAGTATTTTGAATCAAGAGATTGAAGGGATGATAAAACGAGATATTCCCGCGTGGATGTGGTTGCACAAGCGATTTAAGACTCGCCCTGAAGGACTTCAATGCGTCTACTCATAAATCTCATTACCAGATACAAAAAAGGTCGGCTTAGTGCCGACCTTTTTTATTTAAGATTTAGATTTACTCTGCGCTCGCTGAGCTTTCTTCGCTTGATTCATCTTCTTTGGTTTCTACTGCCATATCAACCGTTTGGTTGTCGATTAGGCGGGCTTTTCCTAGGAATGCTGACATCAAGATTACCGCTTGGGTTGTCTCTGCAGTGATTGCTTGAAGTGTACGAGCATCACGGATGAAGATTTCATCTGGTTGAAGACCTGCTGCACGAAGCTGATCGCTTGCGTCTTCAATCACTGATGCGTAATCATCACGACCGCCACGTATTGCGCTGCTGATCCAACGCATTGTACGAGCTAGCACTGGTGCACGTTGACGCTCATCAATCGTCAAAAGACCATTGCGTGAGCTCATTGCAAGGCCGTCCATCTCACGTACTGTTGGTACGCCAATAATCTCGATGTCCATTGCCAAGTCTTCAACCATCTTGCGAATCACGGCAAGTTGTTGGAAGTCTTTTTCACCAAAGCACGCAACATCAGGTTGAACGATGTTGAAAAGCTTGTTGACGATGGTAGTAACGCCACGGAAATGACCTGGGCGAGAAGCACCTTCAAGAATGGTAGACAGACCAGGAACATCAATAAACGTTTGTTTATCCAAGCCTTCTGGGTAGATGATTTCAGGTGTTGGTGTGAACACGATTTCTACGCCTTCACCACCTAGCTTGCTCAAATCTTCTTCTAGAGTTCGAGGGTAGTTGTTTAAATCGTCTGCACGGTCAAACTGCATCGGGTTTACAAAGATGCTTACAACAACGACATCCGCGTATTCGCGAGCTTTACGAACAAGTGTTAAGTGACCTTCATGGAGGTTGCCCATAGTTGGAACAAACGCCACTTTACGACCTTCACGCTTAAAGGTTTTTACTTGTTCACGAATCGCTGAGATTTCCGCAAAAGTTTGCATGCATTTATCCTCTAGGCAATGGTATGAGCTTCGTCTGGGAATGCACCGCTTTCAACATCAGCCATATATTGAGCCACGGCTTTGCGCATATCGCCTGTTTCAGCAAGGAAGTTTTTCGAGAATTTTGGCATGTAGTTCGCCGAAATTCCAAACATATCGTGCATTACAAGAATTTGACCATCTGTCACATTACCTGCACCAATACCAATTACTGGAACATCAAGAACTTGCGTAATACGAGCCGCTAATTCAGCAGGAACACACTCTAGTAAAACAATTTGAGCACCAGATTCTTGCAGTGCCAGTGCGTCTTTTACCATACGATCGGCTTTTTCTTGATCGCGACCTTGCACCTTGTAACCACCAAAGATATTGACTGATTGAGGGGTTAGACCAAGGTGAGCACATACTGGTACAGCACGTTCAGTTAGCATCTTAACGGTATCAACTAACCAGTCGCCGCCCTCGATTTTTACCATATTTGCACCAGCACGCATTAGCGTTGCTGCGTTCTCACACGCTTGCTCTGGCGTTGCGTAGCTCATGAATGGCATATCAGCCATCAATAGACAGTTTGGGCTGCCTGCGCGTACACAGCGGGTGTGATAAGCGATATCTTCAACAGTAACGGGTAACGTGTCTGATTTACCTTGCAGAACCATACCTAGAGAGTCACCTACTAATAAAACAGGCATTTCTTGGCTTTCAAAAAGTTGGGCAAAGCTCGCATCGTATGCAGTTGAAGTAGCAAATTTACGACCTTCTTGCTTCCACTTAATCAGGTCGTTAATGGTCATTTTTTTCATTGTTTTTTCCTCACTAGGAGTTGGCTATGACTGCCAAATGCTGAGGCCGTTACGATCTACTTGCTCAAGTAGTGACGATACCTCGGTCCCGTCTGGGAGTTGTAAACTTGGTGCAATTTCCGCAAGAGGGTAGAGTACGAACTCGCGCTCTCTCATTCCATAGTGTGGAACTGTCAGTCTTTCGGAATCAATCACCTCATTGCCGTAGAGAATCATATCGAGATCCAAGGTTCTTGGTCCCCAACGTTCATCTTTACGGACACGCCCTTGTTCTTGCTCAATCGCTTGGGTGCAATCGAGTAGCTCAAGAGGCGTCAAATTGGTTTTTATCGCCACAACCGCATTGATGTAATCCGGTTGGTTTTGTGGTCCCATCGGCGTACTGCTGTAGAGCGAAGAGGCTTGCACAAACTCAGAGTTTGGGATTGATTTTAGAGCCTCAATCGCTTGTTTCGCTTGGCTGACGGGATCAGCCAAGTTACTGCCTACCGCAATGTATGCTGTGATCATGATTTTGGCTTACTCTTTTTCTTGCGATAGGTTTTGCGGCGGCGTTGACCGGTTTTAGGTGCTTGGCTATCAAGGTCACCTGCCATTGCTTGGCGCATTTCTCGGCCTGCATTTTGGAAAGTTTCCCACCACTTGGCAAGCTTCTGAGTCTCGCCACCCTCAATTTCACCGCGCATTTCAAGAAAATCAAAGCCAGCTCTAAATTTGTTGAGCTCCATTAGGCGGAATGCACGCTTACCATTACGTCGAGGAAGACGTAATTGCAGTTGCCAAATTTCACGGATAGTGGCGGTATGACGGCGTGGAATAGCAATCGTACGAACTTGGTCATCAAGAATGATGTTGCTCGCTTCCATGATGGCATCGTAATGGCACAGATTACGCTGTTCCATTAACTTATCTGCCATCGCACATAGCGGGTACCACAGCATTGCAGCAAACATGAATGCTGGGTTAATGCGCTTGCCTTCTTCAATACGCATGTCGGTTGAATCAAGCACTAAATCGAGCATTTGCTCGGTGTGAGATTCGTATTCTTCCGTGAAGTGCTCAGCAATTGCTGGGAACAACTGTTGGAATAGGTTGTACTCACGCAGGAGGTGATAGGTCTCTAGACCATGACCTGATTGAAGCAGCTTTAACGATTCTTCGAACAGGCGCGCAGATGGGATGTCGCGTAGTAGCGTTGACATCTCTTCAATTGGTGCGGCGGTGTCTTCTTCGATGTCGAAGTCGAGTTTCACGGCAAAGCGAATCGCACGCAGCATACGTACAGGGTCTTCGCGATAGCGGGTTTCTGGATCACCGATCAGGCGAACAAGGCGGTCTTCTAGGTCTTCAATACCACGCGCGTAGTCGTGAATTGAGTAGTCTGCGATGTTGTAGTACATCGAGTTAATCGTGAAGTCACGGCGCTCTGCATCTTCATCAATCGTGCCGTAAACATTGTCACGAAGCAGCATGCCTTCTTTAGACTGCTGTGAAACGTTCTTGTTTTTTTGCTCTTGGTGGTGACCGCGGAAAGTCGCAACTTCGATGATGTCACGTCCAAACATAATGTGGGCGAGACGGAAGCGACGACCAATCAAACGGCAGTTTCTAAATAGTTGCTTGATTTGTTCTGGAGTCGCGTTGGTTGCGATATCAAAGTCTTTTGGTTTCTGTCCAAGCAGTAAGTCTCGAACCCCGCCACCCACAAGAAAAGCATCGAAACCGGCACCGTTTAGTCGGTATAGCACCTTCAGTGCATTGTCACTGATCTGCTTACGCGAAATGTTGTGCTCTTCACGAGTAATTACATTGAGAGCGAGTTCTGGGATCATGGCAGATTCGCTTGTTGTATAGTCGTTTGTATTCATGTGCATCTGGCAATAACTGGGTTTAATCCAATCTTGCTTTGGTTAGTTTTTTACGCCTCTAGGGCCAATTTTGCGGCTAATAATAGCCTACGCAGTGCCGTTTGAGAATCTCGGTGTGATCTCGATCTCTGCTGGAAGCTGCTCTAAACACCAATTTTTACATCCCCAACGCAGTATTTCATCTACATTAGCGGCTTGAATGGCTTCTGGAATATGGAAGCCTAAAAACGTCATGGCGTGCAGCAGAGCAGGCTTCGGATTATCGACATCAATCGCTGTCGCATGATTTTGTTTCGACAGCTTGTTGCCATTAGTATCCATCGCTAATGGCAAATGTAAGTAGCTAACTTCTGGTTTTCCAAGGATTTGGTACAAGCTGATTTGACGACCTGTAGGTTCAATTAAATCGGCTCCACGGACGACTTCAGTCACCCCTTGGTCAATGTCATCTAATACTACCGCAAGATTATAGGCAAATAATCCATCTCGACGTTTAATAATGAAATCTTCATTTACTAACGCAGGAGGCATGGTCATCAAGCCATGCTTCTGATCGAGAAAATTAGCGATGGGCTTGGTCATTTTTAGGCGAATCGCGCCTTCTTTCAAGCCTTTGTCGCGACAAGTGCCGGGATAATAACCACCATGCTCTTTGATTTGCTTGCGCGTGCATTGGCAATAGTAAGCATCACCATTCTCTAACCAAGTATCAATTTGCGTCTGATAAAGGTCGTGACGGTCACTTTGGTAGACCACTTCGCCATCCCAATGCAGTTGATATGCTTTTAGCGCATTTAATATAGCCTCAGCCGCTCCTGGCATCTCTCTTGGTGGATCAAGGTCTTCAATACGAACGAGCCAAGTACCCTGGTTAGCTTTCGCTTGGAAATAGCTGCCCAATGCAGCAACGAGGGAACCAAAATGTAATGGACCAGAAGGGGATGGGGCGAATCGACCTACATAGCGTGTCATGCGTATATCTCGAAATTATACGGGTATAAAAAGCGACAAACTCGACGTTGCGAAGTTAGCTAAAACAAAAAGGGAGCCTGAGCTCCCTTTCAATAATCATAATGCCAGATTGATTAACCTTGCATCTGTTTCTCTTTGATCTCTGCAAGTGTTTTACAGTCAATACAAAGGTCTGCAGTTGGACGCGCTTCTAGGCGACGAACGCCGATCTCTACGCCACAAGATTCACAGAAGCCAAAGTCGTCTTCAGTGATTTTATCTAGAGTCTTTTCGATCTTCTTGATCAGACGACGCTCACGGTCACGGTTACGCAGTTCTAAGCTGAACTCTTCCTCTTGAGAAGCACGGTCAACTGGATCTGGGAAGTTTGCTGCTTCGTCCTGCATGTGGTGTACAGTGCGATCGACTTCTTCCCTGAGCTGATTACGCCAAGCTGTTAAGATCTTTGTAAAGTGTTCAACCTGCTCTGGTGACATGTATTCTTCACCAGGCTTTTCCTGATATGGCTCCACACCGGCAATGGCTAGGATGCCTATCGTTTTCTTCTTTGATTCTGGCATACAGCATCTCCTACTTACACCTAGTCAACTGCTTTGCAGTCAATTTAAGGCGGGTATCTATAGCAAAAAGAGGCGGTGCAGGCAATTACTGAATTGCAAACTTATCATCATTGTGAAGATGACATCATTTTTTCTCTTAATTGATAAATTCAATCGCCGAGATTAGTTTGATTTCAGTGTTGCTTAACTCAGCTTTATAGCAGAGAACTTCCACTCCAGCGTCTTGTGCTTGTTTTAGTAACGTTGAATATTTCGCGTCTATATGGTGCGCCGCGGATACTTTTTCAATACCTGAATGTAAAACAGTGAATAAAAGTATGGCTCTACTTCCATTTTGTGCCATTTCTGTGAGCTCTCTCAGGTGCTTTTGCCCTCTGGTAGTCACGGCATCAGGGAAATAACCTTGTCCTGATGAGCTTTCTTCATCAAGTAGGGTGACGCTCTTCACTTCTATATAACACTTTGATTTGTCGCTTGCGCTGAGCAAGATATCAATTCGGCTATTTTCATTGCCATATTTCACCTCAGTTTGAAGTTGGTCATATCCCAACAATTCTGAAATGACATTATTTTCAATTGCTTCTACGGCTAATTGGTTTGCGCGAGCGGTATTAATGCAGATCCGATGCCCTTGTGCGGTTTCACTGAGTTCCCAGCTGTTCGGATATTTGCGCTTTGGGTTATCGGAAGTGGAGTACCAAACTTTGTTGCCCGGAGTGGCACAGCCTGTCATTGCGCCAGTGTTCGCACAGTGAATTGTTCGAATCTCACCGTTATCCAGTTCGATATCGGCAAGAAAGCGTTTGTAGCGTTTGAGCAGAGTCGCTGACTCTAGAGCGGGTTCGAATTGCATTTGCTTATTTAGCCAAGAGTGTTTTTATGTACAATGTTGCCAACATTACACCACAGGGTATTTCCTTTGTCACAATTGCCGATTGAAGCCGTGATGCCACAATTACTTACGGCGGTCAAAAATCAACATCAAGTGATCCTCAAAGCCGCACCAGGTGCTGGTAAATCCACGTACTTCCCACTGCAACTTCTACAAAAACAATCTGTGACAGGCAAAATCGTGATGCTGGAGCCTCGACGTCTGGCGGCGCGTAATATCGCTCGTTATCTCGCACAGCAGTTAGGTGAACAAGTCGGAGAACGTGTTGGGTACCGAGTTCGCGGTGAAACGAAGGTGAGTAAAAACACGCAACTTGAAATTGTGACTGAAGGGATCATGACCCGTATGATCCAAAGTGACCCTGAATTAAACGGCATCGATTTACTGATCTTTGATGAATTTCATGAGCGCAGCATTCACGCAGACACCGCGTTGGCTTTCAGTTTAGAGGTTCAAGAGGCATTACGAGATGATTTAAAGCTTGTTGTGATGTCGGCAACGCTCGATCAAGGTGCGTTGCAAACCTTGCTGCCAGAGGCGGCATATATAGAGTCTCAAGGTCGCAGTTTTGAGGTAGAGACTCGTTACTTGCCGCTAGGAGTCAACGATCACCTACCGACATCAATGGCAAAAACAATAGAAAGTTTAATTCAGAAAGAGTCTGGTTCTTTGCTTGCTTTTCTTCCGGGTGTTGGTGCCATCAAGCAAGTGCAAGAGCGTTTAGTACACCTACCTGATAACGTAGAAGTGTGTCCGTTATACGGTCAACTTAGCTTTGCCGAGCAGCAAAAAGCCATCGCTCCTGCTTCTGGAGATAAACGCAAAGTCGTGCTCGCGACTAACATTGCCGAAACTTCTTTGACCATTGAAGGTATTCGACTAGTTGTTGATTCTGGATTAAAGCGTGTGGCGCGTTTTGATTTGAAGAATGGGCTTACGCGATTAGAGCAAGTACGAGTGGCACAATCGTCTGCGATTCAACGTTCTGGTCGTGCAGGGCGTATTGAAGAGGGGATTTGCGTTCGCCTTTACTCTGAAAGCCAATTTAAGCAGCAACCACAAGTACCACAGCCAGAAATACTGCACTCAGACTTAGCGAGCCTAGTGATGGAGTTAGCCTTTTGGGGAGCGGGAGATATTTCCGAGCTCAAATGGCTCAACACTCCTTCGGCGGCATCTCTTGCTCAAGCTAAGCAGTTGTTAATTGTGTTAGGGCTGCTTTCTGAGCAAGGTCAACTGACTCCTGAGGGCAAAATTGCTCATGAGCTTGGTGTAGAACCTCGCTCGGCAGCTATGCTAATTCAAGCACAGCAACATGACGTAAAAATGCTAAACACTGCACTGGCTGCGGTCGCTCTTATTGAAGAGCCAGAGCGTAATATCACGAATATCGCACACAGCTTACATCGTTGGGTGAGTGGTACACATCCGAAAAAATCGATATTGCATAAGCGATCTCAAACCGTCGCCCTTAAACTGGATACGATGTTCAGTCTATCAGAGGTTGATGAGCGAGCACTGCCGTTAGTATTAAGCCTTGCATTTCCTGATCGTGTCGCGCAGCAACGTTCGAATCAACATGGGCGTTTTACATTGTCCAACGGACATGGTGCTGAGTGCCGACCAGAAGAAACTTTAGGCGATTGTGATTACTTAATCGCGATTGATTTAATGCGATCGCATTCCAACTCTAGTCAAATTAATCTGGCTTGTGAACTAGATATCAATGAGTTAGAAGAAGTGTTTGAGCATCTCTTTACAACAGATGATGTGGTTGATTGGGATGAGAAAAAAGGTCGATTGATGGCTGAGCGTCAAGTTAAGCTTGGGCGTTTGATTATCAAGCGGGATGCCTTGCCAAGCCCAGGCAAAGAAAAAATGACACAAGCTTTACTCACCTATGTCCGCCGTCAGGGCTTACAAAGTCTAAACTGGACACCAGCAGCGGAGAATTTACTAGAACGTATTCGCTGTGCAGTGGAATGGTTACCAGAGCAGGCTTGGCCAAGTTTTGATGACGTTGATTTGCTGGCGAGCTTAGAAGAGTGGTTAGAGCCATACATGAGTACGGTTGCCTCAGTGAAAGACTTGGCAAAGGTAAATTTAGTGGAAGCACTAAATGCTCGATTGGGATGGCCGTTGAATCAGCATATTGATGAGTGGTTGCCTGAAGAGTACCGCCTGCCAACTGGTTCGAAAAAGCGAATTCGTTATCAGTGTGGTCATGAGCCTGTGCTTTCTGTCCGTATGCAAGAGGTGTTTGGTGAAAGTACTTCACCAACTGTGGCACAGGGACGAAAGCGCCTGGTGCTTGAATTACTCTCTCCAGCACAACGCCCTCTTCAGGTGACGACAGATCTCGCCGCATTCTGGGTGGGAAGCTACAAAGAAGTACAGAAAGAAATGAAAGGTCGTTACCCTAAGCATGTTTGGCCTGACGATCCAGCGACGCATGTAGCGACAACCAAAACAAAAAGACAATTGAACAATGACTGATACTAAAAAGCCCGGTGCAAAGCGAGCGCCAGCCAAGAAGACCGCGTCAAGTAAAACGACGACTAAGAAAAGTGGCGCAAAACGCCCAAGAAAATCACCAGCGAAAAAAACAAACAATGGTAAACGTTCTTGGCTTAAAGTCATTTGGTCGTTCAGTTGGAAAGCCGGCGTTGCCTTGGCTGCGGTGTTATTGTTTGTCGGTATTTACCTAGATAGTGTGGTTAAAGATCGCTTTGATGGTCAGTTGTTTGATCTGCCTACGGTGGTTTATGCCCGCATTCTCAATTTAAGCCCAGGACAGAACATTACGATTAAAGAGATGCGTAATGAACTCGATGTGCTGAACTACCGTAAAGTCAGCCAGCCTCGTTACCCAGGTGAGTATTCATCTTCTTCAACGCGTATTGAACTGATTCGTCGTCCGTTTGAATTTGCTGACGGACCAGAGCCTGATCGTCATGTGATGTTGCATTTCTCAAGCAGCGGCTTACAACGTATTCAATCTTTAGAGTCGAAAGGTGATCTTGGCTACTTACGCATTGAACCTAAGATGTTGGGAATGCTGGAAAAAGACCAAAATGAGCAACGTTTGTTCTTACGCCGCGATCAATTCCCGGAGATCTTAGTTGATGCATTATTAGCGACGGAAGATCGCGACTTTTATCAACACGATGGTGTATCACCACTTGCCATTGCACGTGCTTTAGTGGCGAACATCAAAGCGGGTCGTACCGTACAAGGCGGCAGTACGCTAACTCAACAGTTGGCGAAAAACTTGTTCCTGACTCGTGATAAAACCTTGTGGCGTAAGGTACGTGAAGCGTATATCGCATTAATTCTCGATTATCGTTACAGCAAAGACCGTATTCTGGAAGCTTACCTCAACGAGGTATATTTGGGTCAGAGCGGTGGTGATGCGATTCATGGTTTCGCTTTGGCATCACGCTATTACTTCGGTCAGCCTATCCAAGAGCTACGTATCGATCAGCTTGCAATGCTAGTGGGAATGGTAAAAGGACCATCTTACTACAACCCTATTCGCTACCCAGAACGTACTAAGACGCGTCGTGACTTAGTACTGCGTCTACTGATGCAACAAGACATGCTGACTGCGCAGCAATACGAACAAGCGGTGAGTCGTCCACTTGATACACAAAGCAAGCCACGTATCGCTAGTCGACAGCCTGCGTATTTCCAACAACTGAATATCGAACTGAAAGAGAAGGTGGGTGACAACTTCAAAGCAGAAACCGGATTACGCTTATTTACCTCTCTTGATCCTGTATCGCAAAGTAAACTCGAAAAAGCCATTGCGAAGAAAGTCCCTGAACTGGCAAAACGTGCGGGTAAGGAGCTTGAAGCGGCTGCTGTTGCCGTGGATCGTCATAGCGGTGAAATCCGCGCAATGGTGGGTGGTAAACGTGTCGGGTATGAAGGCTTTAACCGTGCACTGAATGCCAGTCGTCCAATTGGGTCATTAGTTAAACCTGCTATCTATCTGACGGCATTGGAGCAACCCGAGAAGTACAATCTTGGGACAACGCTTCATGACACGCCTCTGAGTTTGAAGGGGAGCAAAGGCTCCGTTTGGTCGCCACGCAACTTTGACCGTAAGTTTCGTGGTGATGTTCCGTTGTATTTAGCCTTGGCAAAATCATTGAATGTACCAACCGTTCGTTTGGGGATGCAGCTTGGTATCCCAGAGGTGTCTAATACCTTAGAACGCCTTGGTGTTGATAAGAATGAAATTCGCCCTGTGCCATCCATGTTCTTGGGCTCATTTTCATTAACACCGTTTGAAGTAGCGCAAATGTATCAAACGCTGACTAACTCTGGTAAGCGTGCCAAGCTGTCGGCGCTGCGTTCGGTTGTCGATATGGACGGCAATGCGCTTTATCAATCTCTCCCTCGGTCAGCCCCAGCAGTAGATGAACAAGCGGCTTGGTTAACGACCTATGCTATGAAGCAAGGTGTCGCACAAGGGACAGGACGATTCCTACAAAGTCAGTTTGCTTGGGCAGCACTAGCAGGAAAAACGGGTACGAGTAACGACAGTCGTGACAGTTGGTTTGTGGGTATTGATGGGCGTGAAGTTACCACGATTTGGCTTGGGCGCGATGACAATAAGTCTACAAAGTTGACAGGTTCAAGCGGTGCATTGCGTGTTTACGCGGAATACTTGAAACAGCGTATTCCTGAAAGGTTGGAGCTACCTTGGCCAAAAGAGGTGACGACACTTGGCTTCCAAAAAGCAGCGAACGGCGCGTTAGAAATCAATTGTCGTAGTGAGTACAAATTGCCAGTGTGGGACAAAACTGGGCAAATCAAACAACAATGCGAGAAAAAGTCGAACTGGTTGAATAATTTATTTGATTGGTAAGACCATCAAAAACACCATCACTGACTTGTGCAGTTGTTCAATTCTTAGTACAAGTAGGTGTTAAATATTCAATAAAGGAAGAAGTGAATGTTCAAAAAGTCGATCTCAAGCTCATGGTTGCGTTTTATTGCACTGTGGGTCTGCTCCTTTTTGATTGCCACTCCTTCCTTTGCCAAACACATCAGTGATGATCATCCTCGCCCTAAAATTGCCGTCGTGCTTGCTGGTGGTGGTGCAAAAGGTGCCGCCCATATCGGGGTTTTAAAGGCGCTTGAAGAGATGCATATTCCGGTTGATATCATTACCGGCACTAGCATGGGCGCTTATGTCGGTGGTTTATATGCAACTGGCATGAGCGCGGATGAAATTGAAAGCTTTATCTACAGTGTGGATTGGAACAGCGGCTATCGAGACCGTGTTGACCGCAGCCAACGTCGCGTCCGCGACAAAGAATATGAAGACCGTTATCAAATCACGACAGATCTAGGCTTAAGGTTTGGTGAAGTTCGTTCACCGACTGGTGTCGTTCAAGGGCAGAATATGCTTCGTATTTTGCGTGAAACGACAGGTAACCTTGGTCGTTTTGACTCTTTCGATGACCTTGCTATCCCATACCGCTCAGTCGCCACTGACATTGTTGAATTGGAAGAAGTGGTGCTTGATAACGGCTATCTTGTTGATGCAATGATGGCAAGTATGTCTGTTCCAGGCGCACTCCCTCCTTATGAACTAAATGGTCATATGCTGGTGGATGGCGGTGTGGTCAATAACATGCCCGTAGATGTCGCTCGTGCTATGGGGGCCAACATCGTTATTGCGGTGGATATCAGTACTGACTACAAAAGCAAAGAAGACTTTACCGGTTTGTTTACCGTTGCTGATCAGCTTTCTAACTATCTTGTTCGTCGTAGTACCCAAGAGCAAGCCGAAACACTAAGCGGAGATGATGTTTATATTCGTCCTAATGTAGGGCAAATGGAGACGGTTGAGTTCAATAAAATGCCCGATGCGTTTCAGGCTGGTTATGAGATCACCAAGAGTCTTGAGTCCAAATTGAAAGGCTTGAGTGTGTCGAATGCCGAGTACCAAAAGTACATTGAGCACAAGCAAGATGCGCGTAAAAATCTGGAATATGGTGATCAGCGCGTGGTTGATCAGATTGTATTGGTGAACAATACGCACTATAGCGATGTGTTGCTGACTAACCGTCTAGAGCTTGATACTGGGCGACCATTAAAAACAGACGAAATCGAAAAAGCGGTCGAAAACCTTTATGCGCTGGATCGCTTTGAATTGATCACTTACCACTTCGAAGAGATCGATGACGTTAATCTATTGGTCTTTGAGGTAAACGAAAAGTCATGGGGACCGAACTACCTCAATTTTCGCTTCTTCCTAGAAGATGACTTTAACACTGACAGCCAGTACGGAATCGGCGTGTCAGCAAACTTCACCAATCTGAACTCTCACGGTGCGGAACTGACTCTAAATGTTGATATGGGCACTGATAAACTGATTGAAGCGGAGTTGTACTCTCCAGTGCTTTCGAGTCAGGAATTGTTTGTTTCTGGAAAACTCAATTACAACACTGAAAACCGGAACTTACCTCTCGATGACGAGTTTGAAAATCCGGATATCGGCTCAGTTTACGATTACCTACCATTTTCTTACACCGAGTTTATTACTGAGCTAGCAGCGGGTGTGCAACCAACCTTGTGGCAAGAGTTCCGAGTTGGTGGTCGTTATACCAAAGGGACGATAGAGGCCTCCACCATTCAGTCTGCGGGCAATCTAGATTACGAGCGACTGGGGTTATTTGCCAACTATCGCTTAGATACACTGGATGATTTTGCATTTCCGACTCGTGGCATGCTGATTGACTTGGACTACCTTGTTTCTCACGACAAAACTCCAGAAGGTCTCCGAGGTGAAAACGCAAAAAACAGTATTGAAGATACGGTTTATGAAATTACCGCTCGTTTTAAGGGGGCGGTGACTCACAGTCGTCATACTTTAGTCGGTCAAGCGGAATACAGCTTTGTTGAGAGTAAAAACTCTTTTGTACCTTTGGATCCTAGAGAGCTAGGTGGTTTCTTAAATTTGTCCGGTATCCCTCGTAACAGTCTGATTGGACAAAACTTATTCTATACCAGTTTGGTGTATCGTTATAAATGGATGGATAACGACTTTGGGCTGTTTGAAGCGCCAGTTTACCTTGGTGCATCCCTTGAACATGGTGGTGTTTGGTCGGATAACGATCTCAAGCTGAATGAGGCACCGCTGTACAATGCCGCATCAATTTTCTTTGGTGTTGATTCGCCAATAGGACCCGTTATGTTGGCATACGGTCGTACAGAGCAGAATTTAGATGCTGTGTACTTGATCGTTGGAACATCATTTAAATAACCGGGAATAGGACAGCAAAATCTCCGCATATTTAGCCGAAATTCACAGGACTTTAGTCGTAAGTTGCTATGTTGGTCAAAATGATGAGATTTTAATTTAACGTTAAATTTGCTATCCTTTCGCCCACAGTTTGGCCTCTACGGCGCTGTTTCTCAATCAGAATTGAATGAAAACAAGGGCAATGGAGAGCCAAGTTTCCAAGGATGTTCACTCCTTTACTTTGAAAAATAGTAATTAAAAAGGAGGAACCGCAATGAGAGGAAAAAAGTCGTGCTTGAAGCCTACCGTAAACACGTCGAAGAGCGTGCTGCCGAAGGAGTTGTTCCTAAACCGCTAGACGCTGAACAAGTTGCTGGACTTGTTGAACTTCTGAAAAATCCCCCGCAAGGTGAAGAAGCTTTTATTCTTGACCTACTAGAGAACCGTATCCCACCAGGTGTAGATGAAGCTGCTTATGTAAAAGCGGGTTTCCTGACGGCGGTAGCAAAAGGTGAAGTGGAATCACCACTTGTGAGCCGTGAAAAGGCAGCTGAGCTACTAGGTACAATGCAAGGCGGTTACAACATCGCTCCTCTAGTTGAATTCCTAGAAGATGATCTACTAGCGCCTATTGCTGTAAAAGCGCTGTCTCATACTCTACTGATGTTTGACGCTTTCTATGATGTTGAAGAGAAAGCTAAAGCAGGTAATGCATTCGCGAAACAAGTTCTACAATCGTGGGCTGATGCTGAATGGTTCACATCGAAGAAGAAAGTCGCGGATCAGATTACTGTTAAAGTATTTAAAGTAACCGGTGAAACCAACACCGATGACTTGTCTCCAGCTCCAGATGCTTGGTCTCGTCCAGATATTCCAGTACACGCAAAAGCGATGCTGAAAATGGAACGAGATGGCATTGTACCGGATCAACCAGGCAGCGTTGGTCCTATCAATCAAATTGAAGAACTGCAAAAAGACGGCATTCCACTAGCATACGTAGGTGATGTTGTTGGTACCGGTTCTTCGCGTAAATCAGCAACTAACTCAGTGCTTTGGTTTATGGGTGAAGATATCCCATTTGTACCAAACAAGCGCACGGGTGGTATCTGTCTAGGTGGTAAGATCGCCCCAATTTTCTACAACACGATGGAAGATTCTGGTGCACTACCAATTGAACTAGACGTGCAAAACATGAACATGGGTGATGTGATTGATATCTTCCCATACGAAGGTGTTGTGCGTAAAAACGGTGAAGAGATCTCTAGCTTTGACCTGAGCAAAGTGTTGCTTGATGAAGTTCGTGCTGGTGGCCGTATTCCACTGATTATTGGTCGTGGCTTAACAAGCCGTGCTCGTGCATCACTTGGTCTAGAAGAAACCGATCTTTTTGCTAAGCCTGTTGACCCTTCAGCTTCTGATAAAGGTTACACCCTAGCTCAGAAGATGGTGGGTAAAGCATGTGGCGTAGAAGGTGTACGTGCAGGTCAATACTGTGAACCGAAGATGACAACGGTAGGTTCTCAGGATACTACCGGTCCAATGACACGTGACGAACTAAAAGACCTTGCGTGTCTGGGCTTCTCTGCTGATCTCGTGATGCAGTCATTTTGTCACACGTCTGCTTATCCAAAACCAGTCGATGTAAATACGCACCATACACTACCTGATTTCATTATGAACCGTGGTGGTGTATCGCTTCGTCCTGGTGATGGTGTAATTCACTCATGGTTAAACCGTATGCTTCTACCTGATACCGTTGGTACGGGTGGTGATTCACATACACGTTTCCCTCTTGGTATTTCATTCCCAGCAGGTTCAGGTCTCGTAGCATTCGCAGCTGCGACAGGTGTCATGCCACTGGATATGCCAGAGTCAATCTTGGTACGCTTTAAAGGTGAAATGCAGCCAGGTATCACGCTACGTGACTTGGTACATGCCATTCCTTACTACGCAATCCAACAAGGTCTACTGACGGTTGAGAAAGCAGGTAAGATCAACGAATTCTCTGGTCGTGTACTAGAAATTGAAGGCGTTGAGCACCTAACTGTAGAGCAGGCATTCGAGCTGTCTGATGCATCAGCAGAGCGTTCTGCGGCAGGTTGTACAGTTAAGCTATCTCAAGAGTCTATCGAGGAATACCTAAACTCAAACATCACTATGCTTAAGTGGATGATCTCGGAAGGTTACGGCGATCGTCGTACTATCGAGCGTCGTATCACAGCGATGGAAGAGTGGTTAGCAAACCCAGAGTTGATGGAAGCAGATGCAGATGCAGAATATGCGCACATTATTGAAATCGACCTAGCAGATATTCACGAGCCAATCCTATGTGCACCGAACGATCCAGATGACGCTCGTCTTCTATCTGAAGTTCAAGGTACACAGATTGATGAAGTGTTTATCGGTTCTTGTATGACTAACATTGGTCACTTCCGTGCAGCAGGTAAATTGCTAGAGCAATACGGTGGTCAATTAGATACTCGTCTATGGGTGGCACCGCCAACCAAGATGGACCGTGACCAACTGACAGAGGAAGGTTACTACGGTATCTATGGTCGTGCTGGTGTACGTATTGAAACGCCAGGGTGTTCTCTATGCATGGGTAACCAAGCACGCGTAGCAGATAAAGCGACGGTAATGTCGACTTCAACGCGTAACTTCCCGAACCGTCTTGGTACGGGTGCTAATGTTTACCTTGCGTCTGCGGAGCTAGCAGCGGTAGGTGCAATTCTAGGTAAGATTCCAACCAAAGAAGAGTACTTAGAATACGCGAAGCAAATTGATGCGACAGCAGCAGACACATACCGCTACTTGAACTTCCACAAGATGGATCAGTACACCAAGAAAGCGGCAGAAGTGATTTTCCAAGAGCCTGCATAATTCTTAGTGAGCTTTGCTAATACTTGATAAGCGCCCACCATTTGGTGGGCGTTTTTTTAGATAACGCATTGCGAGAGATCCCCAGCTCGCTCGTACCTCGCTCTTGAGGATGACGATTAAATAGCCAAGAGTAAAAACGATGTCATTCCCGAAAACGACAAAGGAGTGCTGTCGGGAATCTCTTTTAAACAAGCGATTGAGAGAGCTCCGCGTCTCGCGCTTCTCCCATCCCATATCTCCCTGTATACTCCGCACCAAATTGATACGAAAAGGCGATCTCGATGGAGTTTGAATTCATCCGCAATACATTGATGGGCGAATATTATGTCAAATGCAGTATGGGGCATGAGATTGTAGGTCGCTGGCTACAAGAAGAAATTGGCAAAGATCCGGCTAAGATTGCGCAAGTTGAAAGCTTGGTTGAACAGGCATTTTCTTCGCCATCTCAAGAGCATAGATTAACTGGATCTGAGATAAGTTTAATGATCGTCGGCGATGAAGTTCTGGTTCAAGAAAACGTACTGGGTCACGACTATGAAGTCGAGATGGAAAGTGAGTTCGATTTCTATGATGCTGAGAGTACTGCGAGTTGTGGTATTGAGGACTTTTGTGCCTTGATAGAGCAGTGGAAAGACTTTTTGAACATTTAATGCACAATTTTGGGTAGTCTAATTAGGGTTGCCTTATATTTGTGAAAAGGGCGCACCGATGTGGTGCGCCCTTTTTGTTTACAAGATTATTATTTTTAATAAGTTTATATAAATCAAATAGATAAAAAGTTGGCACGCAGCTTGGATTAATACAAGTGTTTCAGGATGAAAGCTGCGGAGAAGATTCAATGAAAATCATTAATGCCATTATAAAGCCTTTTAAATTAGACGATGTGCGCGAAGCATTGGCTGATGTCGGTATTGAAGGGATGACAGTATCAGAGGTTAAAGGTTTTGGTCGCCAAAAAGGGCACACGGAACTATATCGTGGTGCTGAATACCAAGTCGACTTTCTACCAAAAGTAAAACTAGAAATCGCGACCCATGCAGACAATGTGGAACGTGTGGTAGAAGCCATCACTAAAGCGGCTCAAACCGGAAAAATTGGTGACGGCAAGATTTTTGTCTACGACCTAAACCAAGCCGTGCGTATTCGTACTGGTGAAATGGACGCAGAAGCACTTTAAGAATTCAAGGGATTGGAGAACTATCATGGAATTAACAACAACGGTAACGGAATTACGTTACGCACTCGACACCTTTTTCTTCCTCATTTCCGGTGCGTTGGTAATGTGGATGGCAGCAGGCTTTGCCATGCTGGAAGCGGGCTTAGTTCGCTCTAAAAACACCACCGAAATTCTAACCAAAAATATCTGTCTATATGCGATTGCCTGTACCATGTTCTTATTGGTCGGCTACAACATTATGTATGTTGATAATGGCGAAGGCGGCTGGCTACCATCATTTGGTGCGCTAATTGGCACACAAGGTGAAGGGGCAGATCATTCTCTAGAGTCGGACTTCTTCTTCCAAGTTGTATTCGTAGCTACAGCAATGTCAGTCGTATCTGGTGCAGTTGCTGAGCGCATGAAGCTTTGGTCTTTCCTTATCTTCTCTGCGGTACTGACGGCATTTATCTACCCTATGGAAGGTTACTGGACTTGGGGCGGTGGTTTCTTATCAGAAGCTGGCTTTAGTGACTTTGCTGGTTCAGGCATTGTACACATGGCGGGTGCAGCAGCAGCGTTAGCTGGCGTATTACTACTGGGTGCTCGTAAAGGTAAATATGGCAAAAATGGTGAAATCTACCCAATTCCAGGTTCAAACATGCCTCTAGCGACATTAGGTACATTCATCCTTTGGTTTGGTTGGTTCGGTTTCAACGGCGGTTCTCAACTAATGGTTTCTGACTTTGAGAACGCGACAGCGGTAGGTCAAATTTTCTTGAACACTAACGCAGCGGCAGCGGCAGGCGCAATTGCAGCTCTACTAGTGTGTAAAACCACTTGGGGTAAAGCTGACCTAACGATGATTCTGAACGGTGCCTTGGCAGGTCTTGTAGCAATCACTGCCGATCCTCTATCACCATCACCACTTTATGCTGTGGCTATCGGTGCGGTATCTGGTGCGCTAGTTGTGTTCAGTATCATTGGTCTGGATAAAGTGAAGATTGATGATCCTGTAGGTGCTATCTCAGTTCATGGTGTGTGTGGCTTCTTTGGTCTTATGGTTGTGCCGCTAAGTAATGGTGATGCCACATTTGGTGCACAGCTTCTAGGTGCTGCTGTTATCTTCGCTTGGGTATTCGGTGCAAGCCTTGTGGTATGGGCAATTCTGAAGGCAACAATTGGTATCCGAGTGTCGGAAGACGAAGAGTTGGAAGGTATGGATATGCACGACTGTGGTGTTGGCGCTTACCCAGAATTCGTGACTGTGAAATAACAGTCATAACGACACAATTCGTTACAAAGTAAATCATCAAAAACCTGCTCTGACGAGTAGGTTTTTTTTATGGATTAATTGTTTTCTTATTGAACATGCATATAATAACGCAACTGATAAACGTTATCATTAGCATGGTAAAGGATTAAACAATGAAAAAACTGCTAACTCTTTCAGCGATTACTTGCGCAACTCTAGCTCCAACAGCAATGGCTGCTGAAGAAGTGAACGTCTACTCTTACCGTCAACCTTTCCTAGTTGAACCTATGTTCAACGAGTTCACTAAAGAAACTGGTATCAAAGTAAACGTTAAGTTTGCGAAAAAAGGTCTAGCAGAGAAGTTGGCTCAGGAAGGCGAATACAGCCCTGCTGATGTAATCCTTACTACAGATATCAGCCGTCTAGCTGAACTGACAAACAAAGGTCTGGTTCAAAAGGTAGACAGCAAAATCATCGAAGAAAACGTACCTGCACAGTACCAAGATAAAGAAAACGAGTGGTTTGCTCTAACTCTACGTACTCGTAACGTTTACTCTTCACGTGACCGTGTTGGTAAGCTAGGTAACGATTTCAACTATGCAGACCTAGCAAAGCCTGAATTCAAAGGCAAAATCTGTACACGCAGCGGTAAGCACCCTTACAACGTATCTCTAGTGTCTTCTATGATCGCGCACCACGGTGAAGCTGAAACAAAAGAGTGGCTAGAAGGCGTTAAAGCGAACCTAGCTCGTAAGCCTCAAGGTAACGACCGCGCTCAAGTTAAAGCAATCAAAGAAGGTCTATGTGACGTTTCTCTAGGTAACAGCTACTACCTAGGTAAGATGGTTAACGACAAAGAGCAAAAAGCTTGGGCTGACGCGGTATACATCAACTTCCCTAACCAAGAGACAACAGGTACTCACGTAAATATCTCTGGTATGGCAATGGCGAAGTTCTCTCCAAACAAAGACAACGCTGTGAAGCTAATGGAATTCCTAACGGGTGACAAAGCGCAGCAAATGTATGCAGAAGTAAACTACGAGTACCCAGTAAAAGAAGGCGTTAAGCGTTCTGAACTTGTGGAATCTTGGGGTGACTTCAAAGCAGATACTATCTCTCTAGATGACATTGCTTCTCACCACGAAGCTGCAATTAAGCTACTAGATGAAGTGAAATTTGACCTTTAATTCCATGTGGGGGTATAACTATACCCCCATTTGATTAAAGGATATGAGATGTATTTGCAACTGCATTTGTATTTCATAAAGCCTTGCAGTATTTAGGCAATGAAGAATAAACATTCTCTATGGAAAACCAGTAGTGGGGTGATCACCCTGTTACTGGTTTTGCCGATCTTAGCGATCTTCTATACCGCCATTGGCGAGACGGATGACTTGTTTACGCATTTGATGTCGACGGTCATGCCAACCTACATCTATAACACCGTTGCTCTGACCTCTGGTGTGATGATTCTTTCTTTGATTCTCGGTATCCCAAGCGCTTGGTTTATGGCTATGTGCAAACTGCCAACCGAGAAATGGTTACAATGGGCATTGGTTCTGCCTCTTGCTATGCCGGGTTATATCATTGGTTACATTTTTACGGATTGGTTTGATTTTGCCGGACCGATCCAGATCTTCTTACGTGATATAACCGGATGGGGACCTGGTGAGTACTGGTTTCCTGATATTCGTACCTTGAGTGGTGCGACCTTTGTTCTTTCTCTGGTTCTTTATCCATATGTTTACTTACTCTGCCGAGCGGCATTTATGGAACAGAACGTCTCTTTGTTACAAAGTGCACGCTTACTGAAGTGTTCTCCTTGGGAGAGCTTTTGGCGTATCTCTTTACCGCTTGTTAGACCTTCTATCGCCGTTGGTTTGTCTCTGGTCGCGATGGAAACCATTGGTGACTTCGGCACCGTCAGCTATTTTGCAGTGAACACACTTACCACTGCGGTTTATGATACTTGGCTTGGGTATTCGAACCTGAATGCCGCAGCGAAAATTTCAGCCATGATGTTGGTGATAGTTGTGTTGCTGTTAAGTGCTGAGCGCTACAGTCGCCGCAAGCAGAAGCTGTTCCAAAGCCAGTTTAATAGTCATGAAGATTTTCGCTATGAACTTCAAGGTTGGCAAAAGTGGGGCGCATTAGTTTGGTGTTGGGGCTTGGTTGCGATCGCATTTATTTTCCCTCTGCTACAGTTGATTGATTACGCTATTACTTACTTTGCGCAAAGCTGGACACCGGAGTTTCGTGAATATGCATGGAATAGTTTGGTGGTGTCAGTCGTGGCTGCAATCATCGGTGTTGCGATTGCTTTAACGGTAAACTTTAGTCAGCGAGTCAATGGTGGACGTTCAAGTTTAGCCTTTATGCGCCTATCTTCAATGGGATATGCGGTACCTGGTACTGTGCTCGCCATAGGTGTGATGGTGGCGGTGCTGTTTATGGATCATCGCGTGAACGATATTGCTAAAGCGATGGAGTGGGGTAGACCGGGACTGATCTTCTCAGGATCTATGTTTGCTCTGATTTTCGCGATGGTTGTTCGTTTCTCTGCTGTCGCGATCGGTAGCGTTGAGAGTAACCTAAATAAGATTTCGCCATCGTTGGATATGGCTTCGCGTACGATGGGTTGTACACCAAACACTATGTTGTGGCGTGTGCATTTTCCATTGGTTAAGCGTGGTGCCTTAATTGCTGGTCTGTTGGTGTTCATTGAGTCGATGAAAGAACTCAATGCCGCGTTATTGCTGCGCCCATTTAACTTCGAAACCTTGGCGACGTACGTGTATAACTTTGCCTCGGATGAGCATTTAGAACTTGCTGCATTACCCGCAGTATTACTGGTTCTTGTTGGGTTAATCCCGCTTGTTGTTGTTAACCGTTCACTGGAGCAAAGTCATTAATGAGCTGTGCATTATCCATTCAAAATCTTACTTGCCAGTATGAGTCACAAACTGTTCTTGAGTCTTTGTCCTTAGAAGTGGAACAGGGGCAAATTGTTTGTCTATTAGGCGCAAGTGGTTGTGGTAAGACAACGCTTCTGAAAGCCATTGCAGGTCTCCTTCCGCTAAGTTCAGGTCAAATGAGCCTGAACTGCCTCACTATTGATGACGGTAAAAATTGGTTACCACCAGAGCAGCGTAATATTGGCATGATCTTTCAAGATTACGCCTTGTTTCCGCACCTGACGGTTGCCGAGAACATTGCATTTGGTTTAAAGAATGAAACAGCGCAACAAAAGCTGCTGAAAGTAGAGGAAATGTTGGGCTTAGTTCATCTTAAAGGCTTTGGTGACCGTTACCCGCATCAGCTGTCGGGTGGTCAGCAACAGCGTGTTGCGATTGCTCGTTCACTGGCTTATAAGCCGGATCTTCTGTTGCTAGATGAACCATTTTCTAACATCGATACTCAGGTGCGTCACGAGCTGATCCGTGAAATTCGCAAGATTTTTAAGGAGCAGGGAGTTACTGCGATCTTTGTAACTCACAGTCGTGAAGAAGCTTTTGCTTTTGCCGATAAGATGGCAGTGATGAACCATGGTGTGATTGAACAGTACGGCACTGCCTCTGAACTTTACTATCAACCGTCGAGTAAGTTTGTTGCTGACTTCCTAGGTGGTGGTAGCTACCTTGCTGCAAAGCGAATCTCTGAGAACGAATTTGATACACACCTTGGCGTGGTGGAAGCGAACGCTCAGCAAGACATTAAGATGAATGGAGACTGTGCGCTGTTACTTCGTCCTCAGCATGTACAGATTGCCGCTGATGAAGAAAGTGCGGTCAAAGTGCTTGAACAACACTTTATGGGTGATCATTGCCGTTATGTGATTGATGTTAACGGCGACCGTTTATTAGCGACGTCAACGCAAGCGTTGAATGTCGGTGATAGCGTAGCAGTGAAAGTGGAAACACAAGGCGTGTTGGCTTTTGCGTAATCAGTTAAGCCCAAATTCAGCACCATAAAAAAGCCCGGCGCTAAAGCCGGGCAAGTGTTCTTCACCTATAGGTTATGTGCTCGAAGCGGGCACAAGGTGTCAGTTATAAAGACAAGAAGTCTTTAAACTGTTGAAGAACACGTTCCGCAGTGTCCTTATCTTGCATCTCTGCAAAAATACGTAGCAACGGTTCGGTACCAGAGAAACGAGCGATAATCCAACCACCGTTTTTGAAGTAAACTTTCGCACCATCTTCGTAGCTGACTTTTTCGATCTCAAACTCAAACTCAGGTAACTGCTTCTCAATATAAATCTTGTTGAACAACGCGTCTTTTTGCGCAGGTTTGAATTTGCAATCGCCTTCAGCCATATACGCATAGCCGTACTTACCGTAGATTTCATCGAGTAACTCAGACAGTTTTTTACCGGTTACTGAAATCATTTCCACCAATAGGCTTGATGCGAATACGCCATCCTTACCTTTGATGTGACCGCGAATGGTTAGACCGCCAGAACTTTCACCGCCAATCAGTGAATCGTCAGCTTCCATTTGAGAACTGATATGCTTAAAGCCGACAGGAACCTCAAAGCACTTTTCTCCGTGGTCTTCCGCGACTTTGTCGAGTAAGTGTGTAGTTGCGATATTACGCACTACTGAGCCTGTCCAGCCTTTGTATTCAAGCAAGTAGTAGTAAAGCAGCAGTAACACTTCATTTGGATGAATGAAATTACCTTTCTCGTCGATAATGCCAAGACGGTCTGCATCGCCATCGGTACCGATACCAATGTCATAGCCTTCCTGCTCAACAAGGTGCATCAAGCGATAAAGCGTTGCTGCACTTGGCGATGGCATCAATCCACCAAAGTCTGGGTTCTTGCCATCGTTGATCACGTCGACTTCACAGCGACCATTAATCAGTACCGTTTGAAGTGCGTTTTTTGCAACACCAAACATAGGGTCGATCAATACGCGTAGATTTGCCTTTTTGATCGCCTCGATGTCGATAAAGTCAATGATTGAGTCAACAAACTCGTTCATCGGGTTGATGATTTGAATCAGCTTATCTTCAACCGCTTGTTCAAAGTCGACGCTTTTTACATCTTGTGTCGTTAGCGTTGATATTTGTGATTCGATTTTTTGTGTGATGATTTCATCAGCGTCGCGACCGCCTTCAATGAAGACTTTGATGCCGTTGTAATCGGCAGGGTTGTGTGATGCGGTAATACATGCTGAGTAAGCACAACCCATTTCCTTCGCTTTGAACATCACAATAGGCGTTGGAACAAACTTGTCGATAAAGCTAACCACAATGCCGTTTGCTGCTAGTACTTCAGCGAACCAACGACCAGCTTTATCAGAAAGAAAGCGGCGGTCATAACCAATGACAAAACCACGATCAGCCACGGATTCGTTATTCGTAATGTTTGCGACTGCTTGAGCAACTAAACGTACATTATCTTTGGTGAACTCCTCACCGATAAATGCACGCCAACCACCTGTACCAAATTTGATCATAATTCGATCCTCGATAAGAGCGGCATCCCACCGCTTCTTAAATCTTTGCTAGCGAACCGATGCGCTTATCAAACTCAAGTGCACCGGATAAACCAAAGGGGAGAAGGACTCCCCTAAAAGATGATTAACCTAGAGTAACGATAACTTCGTTTACTGAACCTTGCGCTTGAACTGGCACCGATGCACCACTTACCGCTTCACCGTTTACGGTAATCGACTTAACACCTTTGCTCACTGAATCAGGGTTAACGACTTTGATGTTGTACGTTGCACCTAACCATTGACGAGTCACTTCGAAACCTGGCCAGTTCGTTGGGATACAAGGATCGATGGTCAGGCCATCGAAGCCTGTACGCACACCGAGGATAAAGTTGGTTACGGCGAAGTAAGCCCAACCAGATGTACCTGTTAACCATGGGTGGTTTGCACGACCGTGGTCTTGGTGGTCACGACCCATGATGAACTGTACGTACGAGTAAGGTTCTGCAATACGTTTTTCGATGATGTCGTTCTGGTTGTATGGGTTTAGTGCATCGTAGAACTTCATTGCACGGTCACCACGACCTAATTTAGCCTCAGCTACCCAAGCCCATGGGTTTGGATGTGAGAAGATTGCCCCGTTTTCTTTTACGCCTTGATAAACGCGAGTCACAAAGCCGATGTCATCGTTTGGTGTTGCGAATGATGGTGAATTTAGGTGTAAGCCATATTCAGAGAACAGGTTCTCATCGACTGCGTCCATCGCTTTTTCACCACGCTCTTGAGATACCGCACCTGAAAGTACCGCAAGCGTGTTTGACTCAAGGTGTACTCGACCTTCCGCTTGTTGCGCTGTACCGATCTTGTCACCATTTTTCGTTAGACCACGGATGTACCAACCACCTTCGTCATCCCAAAGGTGTGTTTCACATGCTTCACGAACGTTTGCTGCCATTTCCGTGTATTTTTCAACGTCAGCTTGTTTACCTAAGTATTTCGCTAGGTCGATGAACTCTTGCAGTGCCCAGAAGTGTAGGAACGACACCATTGAAGATTCACCACCACCGAGGTTTAGACAGTCGTTCCAGTCTGCACGCAGACCTTTACAGATACCGGTTTGACCTACGTATTCAGCCGAGAAGTCTAGTGCTGCCTTCATGTGGTCATAAACCGTGGCATCACCCCCGTCAGCATAAGGGATCACTTCGTCGAAGAAGCTATGTTCACCCGTTTCCATCACGTACTTACAGATGGTTGGGACTAACCATAGATGGTCATCCGAACATGTGTCTTCGATACCGTGAATCTTGTCTTCATCAGACGGAGTAGGAACAACTGTTGGTGATTTCGATGGTTTAACGTCAGCTTTTTCTGGATCGAACCAATCTGGATCAAATAGGTGTAGACCGTAACCCGCTTTCACCTGACCGCGTAGCAGGTCAACGATACGTTTACGCGTCATTGCAGGGTTAGCATGAGGAACTGAGATCGCATCTTGCGCTGTATCGCGGTAACCCAGACCAGTACGACCACCCACTTCGATGAATGAAGCAAAGCGAGACCAAACGACACAAGTTTCCGCTTGGTATAGCGTCCAAGCGTTGATCATGGTGTCTAGACCTTCGTTTGGTGATTTCACTTGGAACTTGCCACAACGCTCATCCCAGTGTGCTTTGATACCAGCAAATGCGTTGTCAACTTCTGCAAGATCTTGGTACTTAGCACGCAGACGCTCACCGTTGCCTTTACCGATACCTAGAATGTAAGCAAAGCGAACTTCCTCACCTGGTTGGATGGTAAATTGCTTGTGCAGAGAGCCACAGTGGTTGTAACAAGTTTGTGCGGTGTTGAAACACTTACCTTGTTCCACTGCTAACGGATTTGCTTCGTCACGGTATAGACCAAGGAAGCTGTCACGTTGACCGTCGTATGAATCTGGGTCAAATGTTGAAGCTAGGTAGTAGAAACCTTCGAAATCGTTCGTGTTGTAGTACAGGTCGTACTCAATCACGCCTTCGTTGTAAGCCGTACCTGCTGAGTAAAGAGACATCTGATGGTTTTGGTTATCAGATTGAATGTGGCTGAATGAGAACTCAACAAATGAGAATGCGCTGATCGTGCGTGGTTTGTCAGAGGTGTTTTTAATCACTACATCCCAGATTTCAGCGTCTTCACCTTTTGGAACGAACAATGTTTTCGTCGCGGTAATACCGCTGTATTCACATTTGAACTTAGAGTAAGACAAGCCGTGACGAACTTCGTAGTTTGCTTCATCTAGGCTTTTCGCAACAGGTTGCCAAGAGATTGACCAGTAATCACCTGTCTCATCATCACGCAGGTAAACGTAGTGTCCTGGGCGATCGAATGTCGCGTTTGGACGGAATTTAGTAACACGGTTGTATTCTGGAGAGTTGTAGAACGAGTAGCCACCCGCGTTGTGCGAGATAACTGTACAGAACTTCTCAGTACCTAGGTAGTTTGTCCATGGTGCTGGTACGTCAGGGCGAGTGATGACGTATTCGCGATTCTCGTTATCGAAATAGCCGTATTTCATTTGTGTATTTCCTTTTTACTAAGCTGCGCCTGCAGCCAAAAATTTAAAAACTCTTTAAGCGTGATGCGTTGGCATCTGGCTTGGTATTACTTCCACGGTTTACGGTAATTCACTCCCTGCAAGTCAAGCAGAGGTAGGTGTCCTTTCAACCGTGATAAATAGTCGGTCCAATCGCGGTGTTGTTTTTCAGTCCAACATGCTTCTGCCATGGCAGTCAGGCGAGGGAAAATCATGTAGTCCATGCGCGATGGGTTGTTGATTATTTCGCACCATAGAGCGGTTTGAATGCCCCAAATGCGTTTTCTGATTGGATCGTCAGCAGGCACTTCTGCTAACGGCTCGTAGTTGTAAGCTTTCTCTAATGGCAGCGGGTTAGCCCAGTCCACTCCAGGCTCTTCTGGTGCGTAGTCTTGGGTCATATCCAAATAAGTAGTTTGTGCAGGTTGCAGCACCACATCAAAGCCTTGGCGAGCACAGTTCAATGCTGCTTCTTCGCTTAACCATGAGTAAATCACGGTATCTTTGCTGACCTTGTTGCCGTGTTGAGCTTCTTCCCAACCCAGCATGCGTTTACCCAGTTTGCGCAGTTTGTCTTCTGCATGACGCAGGAAGTGACCTTGCAGCTCTTTGTAATCGGTGTAACCCAATTGCTCCATTAGGGCTTGGCAAGCAGGACTTTTCGACCACACGCCGTTAGGCACTTCGTCCGCACCAATGTGAACATAAGGAGCAGGGAATAGATCTGCGATCTCTTCAAGTACTTTGTCGATAAACTCGTAACTGCCCGGAAGAGCTGGGTTAATGACATTATCGTTGTAATGCTGAATGCTGCGGTACTCAGTGGTGTCTTCTGCTTCAATTAACAGGTGAGGCAGAGACTTAATTGCGGCGCGGCAATGACCAGGTACATCAATTTCAGGAATGATGGTGATACCACGTTGCTCTGCAAATGCGATAACGTCTCGGATTTCTTCTTGCGTGTAGAAGCCACCGTAGCGTTGAGATAAATGGGTGTATTGCGGCTCGATGGTTTCATCGATACCACGCCATGCGCCAATTTCCGTAAGCTGAGGCAGTGATTTGATCTCGACACGCCAGCCTTCATCGTCAGTGAGATGCCAATGGAACGTGTTGAACTTGTAATGCGCCAGCAAGTTGATCAGGCGTTTTACTTGCTCTACGGAATGGAAATGGCGAGCACAGTCCAACATCATGCCGCGATAACGAAAGCGTGGGCTATCTATAATCGAACAGCACACTGCTTCCATGGTTTTGGTTGCTTCATCTCGTTTTAGTAGCTGCAATAAAGTTGCACAAGCATGGGTAAAGCCAGATGAAGAGCCTGCTTCAATCTTGATCGACTCTTCTGATACTTTGAGCTTATATGCCCCCTCATCCAGTGTTGGGTTGCTTTTGAAAATGATTTTGCCGCTGTTAGAAGAAGAAAGTGTAAATTGGTGAATACGCTGGAGCTCTTCTAGTAACCACGCTTTTGCTGAGTTAGCTAAGTCGGTATAAATTGCAACGCCAGCTTGTTCGTCAAAAGTGAACGAGTGGTCGCTGACTTCAATATGGTTTGGTTTTGGCAATAACGGTTGAGCGTGCGTTAAGCTTGCTGGAATATCGCTGCGTTCCCGATATGGTGAAGCCAAAACAATAGGGGTAACATCGACCTGAGCACGTTGAGGTTGACCATCAACAACAAAGTCGATCATCGCTTCATTAAAGCCATCCGAATAATAACGGAATGGGTTAGAGCCAATGCTGAATTCACAGTAATAGTGGTGGTTGGCAGCCAGCACTATACCTTCTGGTTTGAGTGTGCAAAAACTACCAATCTGAGTAAGTTGACCATTTGAAACGCTATCTGGAAGAATGTAACGATCGAAAGCAAAAGTTAAGCCCCAGCTGTTTAGGTCTTGGTCGCTCAAATTATGAAAGGTGAGTCCAAAGCGACAGTTTTGTTTTTGTTCAGAAAGGACCACTAAATCAACACGATATTCCATGTTCACTCCTACTCAACACTCACCGAGTAAAGGTTATGTTCTGGCTTACCAGCAAACATAATGGCTCCTTCAATCGCATCAAACTGAGGTTCAACCACCCACTGTTGAACTGGTGGAGATAACCAGTTCAGGATTCGCTCTGCGATACTGCCCATTAGGCAGATACGAGTAGCCCCACGCTTATTCAGCGCGACTAAGAACATTTCTATATCGGCTGCGGTTTGCTTTAGCATTTCAATCGCCAGTGCATCACCTTGTTCAGCATGTTGGAAAATTGCTGGAGAGAATTGACCGTAATCGCGAGGTAGAGCCTGCTTAGACCATGCCACTACGTTGTCGATATCATTTTCAAAATGTGCCATTACGTGTGCTGCTAGAGGTGTTTTTTCGCGAATGCCGTCTTCTGCCAGCAAGACTTGTTGGATCAGACGCAACCCCATGACTGCGCCGCCACCTTGATCGGAGATTGGGAACTCACGACCGCCAACGACATGTTGCTCGAGACCTTTGAGGAAAATGCCGCATGAACCTGTTCCTGCGATCATGATTGCGCCATCTTCACCGTTATGCGCACCAATACATGCTCCGTAAGCATCGGTATTGAGTGTCATACTGGCAAATGGGTGTTCCAAAGCCATGAATGCTTGCCAAGAGGTTTTATGTTCCGCACCTGCTAGAGCCAGACCTACGTGCATAGAAGCGAAATCTTGTTGAGTTAGCCCGCCTTGTGCTGCCGCTGAAGCAATAGATTCAAGAATCGACGCCATCGCGATGTCTGCGCCCAGCATGATGTTTGCACTGCCGCTTTTGGCTTCACCAATGAAGTTGCCTTGTGCATCTTTGATTCGAGCGCGGCATGACGTGCCGCCTCCATCAATACCTACAAAATACATCCCCATGTTTATTGCTCCTTGAAGGCTTGAGAGTTGGCTAAAGTCGAGATGTGCTGAGCCTGACTCATCACCGCGAGTAGGAACCAAGCACCATGTGGGATCCATTGTTCACCCCAGCGCCAGTTCTGAAGCATGTCGTCTTTCTGCGCTGGTGGATTAAATGCAATGTCTTCCTCATCTTCGAAACCGCCGGTAATGCCATTACACACGCCACCTTTTGCATTGAAGAAACCGTATTGAGGAAGATAGTCCGGATTGTTACGACCATGACCATCCAACATACACATGTCGTATGGGTTCAGCCCCACAATCCAGTTAATAGAATCTTGTGCGAGTTTAGAAAGCTGCTGTTTTAGTGCTTTTGACTCAATGAAAGGGAGTGCCCCATAAGCCATGGTTGCCAGTGAACCTAAGCGAGCATTTTCACCTTGCCACCAGTAACCTGATTCGTTGTTGTGTGCGACAAAGAACGCATCACGTTTCGCTTCATCTACGCCTTTAACGTACTGGCGTGGGTAGCCAAATGGGTTCTTAACTTTGTTGGTGATAGAGACTTCAAATTCACACGCTTGAGTGATGATTTGCTTTGCTACCGATGCGCGCTCAGAGTCGTCTTCGATGGTTAAGTATTCACATAGTGCGATCACTGGAAGTCCTGCTTCTGCTGCATGGAAGTAAGGTCGACTGCCATCTTGATTAGCACTCCAAAAGTGTTGAATGTACTCATCACTTGTTTGGCGAGTTGAAAGACGTTTTGCCCATACGCGGCTTTCTTCTAGGTAGCGTACCTCTTTGGTGGTCTTAAATAGCTCTACAACGGCAAGAAGCGCACAGTATTCATCGATGATGTTTTCTTCACCATCGTTCAAGTATTGGGTGTTGTGTTCTTTTAGGTGCCAGTAGCCGTTTTCTGCCGCATTACGGTATTTTTGTTGGTCGAATTCGCCATGAACATCTAGGCGTGCTGTTGAAGCTAATGCTGCAATGCTGATGCCTGCACCTTGTCGATAGCCTGCTTGATAGTCATCGAACTTATGACCAAGTTGAGTTTCATACGCGCAAATCTCGCGTTGCGCTGTATCTTTACTCCATTTGTCGAACACGGTCATGTAGAAGAAGCCTTTTTCATTTTGCATACGAACAAGGAAGTCTGCGCCAAATAACGCTTCTTCAACAAGACGAGTGGCCGTGAACTTAGCCAGTTTGTCGTTACCTTCGAGCAGAGATAATCCTTTCAACATGTTCCAAACTACCATCGGTGTCTGTTGTGGATTTAGGTAGTTTGCGTATGACAAATGGCTTAGATATTTACTGACGTCGCCTGATGCGTCATACCAACCGCCGTGAACATCTGCGGTTTCGCTAGAGTTAAGTAGCGGTGCCTGGCGATCTTGTTGATCGAAAATGCCGCCGCAGCGTTGAGATTTAAAATAATGGATCACATCAGACAACGTACGATCGAGAAGAATATGCTCTCCAATCTCAAAGTGAGATGAGCGCAAATGATCGAAGCGAAGGTAGTAGTTACCGGGAGTGTTAAATGAAGAAAAGTCGACAAGGTAAAAATGACCTTGATGCCAGTTTGCCACTTTGCCTTGCTTTTCTACTGTCAGTGTCGCAACAGTTTGGTGGCTGTCGGCACAAACCAATAAAGCAGTATAAGAAGACAGACGCGGTTGACTCGTCTGGATGATCGCTTTCTTAGGACCCAGACGCTCGTAACCAATATGGTTAGTCAGTAGCAGCATTCAATTTCTCCGGGAAACAATAAAATACAAAGGGAAAAAGGGGTCAGATTGATACCTGACCCTCGTTATGATTAATCTTCGAATAAGTAACAACGAACAAAATGGTTATCGGACAATTGAGTCACACCTGGCAGTCGCTCACGACATTTTTCTGTGGCATGAACGCAGCGTCCTGCAAATGGGCAACCGACTGATTCTGGTGTCCACAGTGGGATTTCACCTTTGTTACCTTTCAATTTCTCGTGAATTGACTTCGATGGATCGGGTACCGCTGAAACCAGTAGTTGTGTGTATGGGTGTTGCGGATCGTGGATGATTTCTTCAGTGTCTCCCCATTCAACCATGTGACCCACGTACATAACTGCAAGATCTTCAGCAATGTAACGTGCTGTCGCGATATCGTGAGTGATATAAAGCAGAGACATTTGCTTCTCAAACTTCATCTCTTCCATTAGGTTGAGAACACCAGCGCGGATCGATACATCAAGCATTGATGTTGGTTCGTCAGCCAATACCACTTCTGCACCAACCGCAATGTTGCGAGCCAAGTTCACGCGTTGACGCTGACCACCAGAAAGCTGGTGCGGGAACTTTTGTGCCGTCTCTTTTGGTGGAATCAGACCAACTTGTTCCAACAAATCATACACGCGCTCTTCCAACTCTTTCTTGTTGCCCGGTGCGATCTTTTTGTGGATCAGCAGTGGGCGAGCAATATGGTGGAAGATGTTGTGTGTTGGGTTTAGCGAGCCAAACGGGTCTTGCCATACCATTTGTACGCCTTCACGGTAGGTCATCAAATCGTGTCGAGAGGTGATGTCTTGGATGTCACGCCCTTTGTATTCGATGATGCCATCCGTTGGTGCATACATTTTCGCAATCATTTTTGCGGTAGTAGATTTACCTGAACCAGATTCACCTACTACTGACAAACCGCGGCTTTTGTACATTTTGAAAGATACGTCGTTGATTGCACGCATCTTAGATTGTTTGATTGAGTTACTGTTTAAAGGGAAGTCTTTAACGACATTTTTACCTTCAATCAGCAGTTCGCCGAATTGTTTGCTCATAATTCTCTCCAGTGTAATTTTCTTCTTAGCTAGCGTTATTTTTTGTTGTTAAACCTTAGCTTGAGCAATGGTGTCGCCGTACAAGTGGCAGTTTGAGAGACGACCAGGTTCTATTTGACGTAGCTGAGTTGGTACTCTTGTACAAGCTTCATGGACGCGGTCACAGCGAGCTTGGAAACGGCAGCCTTGTGGAACTTCTAATAAGTTCAGAGGGTTGCCCGGAATACCAGTTAATTTGGTCTTAGGACCAGTTAGTGGAGGGAAAGAGCTACCCAAACCTTTGGTGTAAGGGTGGTAAGGACTTTCCAAAATTTGCTTAGAAGGCGCGACTTCAATCAACTCGCCCGAGTACATGATGCCGATGCGGTCAGAGAACTCGACCATCAATGACAAGTCATGGGTGATGAACAGAATCGAGAAGCCGAATTCTTCTTTAAGTGCGTAAATCTTTTGCAGGATTTCGCGTTGAACCACAACGTCTAGCGCTGTTGTTGGTTCATCCATGATGATCATTTTTGGATTCAGAGCCAAAGCGATAGCGATAACCAGACGCTGACGCATACCACCAGAGAACTGGTGCGGGTAATCGCTCAGACGACTAGGGTGGATATCTACGATTTCCAACAGACCTTCTGCACGTACTTTTGCTTGAGCGCGAGTCATGTTGGTGTGGCGCATAATGACGTCACAGAACTGCTCTTCCATCGTTAGTACTGGGTTCAAAGCGTTCATCGCACTTTGGAATACCATCGACATTTCGCTCCAGCGGAACGCTTGCATGCGTTCATCGCTGTATTTGAGGATATCTTCACCATTGAAAATCACCTCACCACCTGTGATAAACGCTGGCGGCTTATGAAGGCGCATTAGCGAGAAAGCAACAGTGGATTTACCACAGCCAGATTCACCAGCCAGACCGAATACTTCGCCTGGTGCAATGTCGAAGCTAACGTTGTTACATGCGCGGACATCGCCCGCGTCTGTAATGTAGTCTACGCATAGGTTACGGATAGAAATTAGTGGTGCAGTCATGATTATTTATCTCCGCTCCATAGTGCATTTTGTGGTGCCAATTCTGGCTCACGCTCTTTCTTGTCTTGTGCTGCCATTTTCTTCCAGCGCTTCATGCCTTTGTGAGAACGAAGTTGTGGGTTAGCAATTTCATCTACTGCAAAGTTCAGTAGAGCAAGACCAGTAACCAATAGAGTCAGTGCAATACAAGGAGCTAGCACTTCCCACCATGCTCCGATAAGCATTGCTGATGAAGTTTGTACGTTGTACAGCATGATGCCCCAACTGATGGTATTGGCATCGCCTAGACCTAGGAACGAGATGACGGCTTCTGTGTTGATTGCTAGCATTACCGAACCGATGAAGCTTGCACCTACGATTGGGATAAGGTTTGGCAAAATCTCAACGAAGATGATGCGAATGGATGATTCACCAAGAACCTCTGCTGCTTTAACGAATTCTTTCTCGCGTAGTGCCATGGTTTGAGCTCGCACAACACGTGCACCCCAAGCCCAGGAGGTACCGGCGATAATCAATGCAATGGTGAGCGGTCCAGCCTCCCCGATGAAGGCTGCGAGTACAAAGAGCAATGGTAATTGTGGGATTACCAGCATAATGTTCATTGCAGCACTCAATACGTCATCGACACGACCGCCGAAGTAACCCGCTGAGATACCAATAACTGTTGCTAAGAAACACACGATAATACCCGCGCCGAAACCAACACCCAGCGATACTCGAGCGCCGTAAGCAACTTGAGACCAGATATCACGCCCCATACGAGATGTACCTAGAACGTGGTCTGCTTTTTTCGACATCAGCAGCGTGCGACGATCATCTGCTAGGTTTTTTGCAACCCAGCCATCAGGGTTATTTTGTGCTTGTTTTACAACAAAACCAGGGTATTCATGTGGGTTACCAGTGCGCTTATCTGGTGCATGTTGAGTAATCAAAGGTGCAGCTACTGCTACAAAGATGAATACCGAGATAATTGCCAAACCAACACGTGCGAACGCGTTACCTAAAATCAGTTTAAATAGTTCTTTCATGATTATTTGCCTCCCTTACGTAGGCGAGGGTCTAGAATCATGTACAGCATGTCAGCCATTAGGTTGAAGCAAAGCATGAACATCGTCATGATGATTAGCTGACCTTGAAGTACTTGGTAGTCACGTGCGTGAATTGCGTTAAGAAGAACCGTACCTAGACCTGGGTAGTTGAAGATCATTTCGATGATTAGCTGACCACCGATTGCCATACCTAGAGACATTGAAAGTGCGGTTACACTTGGTAGTAGTGCGTTACGAGCTGCGTAGTTGAATACCACACGGTTTTCACTCAGACCCTTACCTTTTGCCATCGTGATGTAGTCTTCAGCAAGAAGGTTGATCATGTTGTTACGCATGTTTACTAGGAAGCCACCGATCTGAACAATCGTCGCACAGAACAATGGAAGAATAGCGTGGTAACCAACGTCTTTTAGGAACTCCCAGCTTGTCCAATCTGGCACAGTACCCGGGGTGTATGCGTAGCCTGATGGGAACCACTTAAGACCGATGGCAAAGATGAACAGTGCTAGCATCGCGATTACCATTTGTGGAATCGCCTGAACAATAAGTGTGCCCGGTGTTACGAATGCGTCGTATCGGCTACCACGTTTCCAAGCTGCGAAGATACCTAGTACAGAAGCAATCGAGAACGATAGCACTACTGCAGTACCTGCTAGGAACAATGACCAACCGAATGCACCACCTAGTAGAGAGTTAACTGAAAGCGGGTAGAACTGGATAGAAGTACCTAGCTCCCAGCTTAGAATGTTTTTGATGTATGACAGGTACTGAATGTAAATTGGACCATCTACGAAACCTAGCAGCTCTTTCATTGCTGCGATTCGCTCTGGCGTTACCTGTACTGATGCGTTAGCAAACATCATGGTAACTGGGTCACCAGGCATTGCTCGCGGAATAATGAAGTTTAACGTCGCTGCAACCAAGAGCGCGACAAGATAGAACGACAAACGTCTTAAAAAATAACCCATAACTCACACCTTACTCACCCAGATTTTTTCCCTGTTTCTGGTTTCAGGTCGCTCCTAGCGAAATTTAGAGCGAAAAATCCCCTGACGACGAGCGCCATATGTTGGTTTGGTCACAAGGGGATTTTTATAGGCGGCACACGGGATGTGTGCCGCTAGAAATGAACTTCTACTTATTTAACTGGTTTTAGGTCCAGTACGTGAAGTAGACGCTCTGGGATACCAGCCCAAATGTTTGGACGGCCCTTAGGATTTTCTTCGTTCCACCAACCAGTGAAGCGAGTTGTGTTGTATTGGTACATGTAAGCACCAGACATCACAGGGATAGTAACTTGGTCTTGAGCGATGATTTGCTGAATACCGTGAGCGATTTCTAGCTGCTCTTGCTTGTCAGCTGTCTTGTAGAAGCTGTTTAGAAGACCATCTAGCTTGTCGTTCTTGTAGAAGTGCATCGCGAAGCGAGGCATACCGTCACCAGATTGTAGTGCTGAGTTGTAAGCACTGTTCCAGTAAGTGTATGGGTCTGCACCGTGGAAGTAGTTGGTGTACGCAACGTCGTAAGTACCTTCAAGCATTGCTTGGTTGTACACAGAGAAGTCTGGTGTACGAGCACGTGCTTTGATGCCTACTTCTGCAAGTTGCTCAACAGCAAGCTGTACAGTGTTGTTGAAGTCAGTCCAACCGTTTGGAGATTGGATCAGTAGCTCGAAAGACTTACCAGATGGCGTATCAACGAAACCGTCTTTGTTTACATCTTTAAAGCCAGCTTTCGCTAGAAGCTTCTTAGCACCTTCAGCGTTGTACGAGTTGTAACCTTTGTACTTGTCGTGAGTCTTCTCGTCAGACCAAGCTTCGAATGCATAGCCAAGACCTGATGCGAAGTCGTTCACTGTACCGCCGCCGTAGAATGCGATGTCAATGATAGTTTGACGATCAAGAGCCATAGAGAATGCGCGACGGAAGTCAACGTTAGTTAGTGCTTCGTGCTTCGCTGCATCTGGGTTCTTGAAGTTAACTACGAACGCTTGAGTACCTGCTGGCGGGTACCAGTAGTGGTGTTTAGGGCTTGCTGCTGCGTAAGTGCGGTCGATGTCTGGAACGAATGAAGAAGTCCAGTCCATTTCGCCGTTAACAATCTTACCTAGGAACTGGTCGTTGTTCGCGATTTGAGGAACACGCAAACAGTCAACGTCTAGGTTAGCTGCATCCCAGTAGTTCGGGTTTTCACACTGGATGTATAGTTGCGGAGTGAAAGTGTCGATCTCTGTAAACGGACCAGTACCTACTGGGTTCTCGTTCGTGAACGTTGAAGGATCTTTTACTTTGCTCCATACGTGCTTAGGTACGACTGGTACTTTAGCAATTTCGTAAGGAACGTTTGAGTTTGCTTCGCTTAGACGGAACTTAACTTTGTAATCGTTAACTTTCTCTACGCCAGTAACCCAAGAGTTGATACCAGATTGGTCTAGTTCTGGCTTCTCTTTTACTAGGTTGAAAGAGTAAACAACGTCATCAGCGGTAAACGCTTGACCGTCAGACCATTTTACGCCTTTACGAATGTCGAAAGTTACGCTCATTAGGTCGTCAGACATTTGGAAGTTTTCTGCTAGACGGAATACTGGCGTGTTGCCGTGCATTTCGTTGAAAACAACTAGTGGCTCGTAGATAAAGTCAGTAGTTGTGTGCAGGTTTGTTGCACCCAAGAAAGGGTTAAAGTTACGAACAAAAGTTGTAAACTCTTTAGGGTGGATAGTCAGTTCACTGCGCTCAGCGGCTGTAGCTACTGATGCGAAACCTGTAGTAGCCGTTGCAATAATTGCTGTTGCTAGTGCTGTTTTTTTAATATTGGCAAGCATAGCTGTTCCTTACTATTTGCTTTCATTTCACTAATGGAATTGAATGTCATCAATTGATAAACACTCTCCAAGGCCCACCTCTTCGCTTCACTGTAATTTGCGTCGCTCTAAGAGTGGCCTGTAGGCCTTAGGCAGGAGTAAGAAAACACCTTATCCACAAAATAATCAAACTCGATTCCCGTTAAAAACGTTAAAAACCATACCAACTCCGTCATAAACGTCATTTTGCTCGTTTTTAAGTCACCCAAGGCTAAAAAATAAACGTTGATATGCGTCGCAGTTTATATCCGCTTTAATATTGTGTGTTAGTGTTCACTTACTTAATTATGTAGTCATGTAGAGGCTTTTCTGTGGTTGTATTGCATTGGGGATCTGGCTCACACCTGAAATTTTTGTTAATTAACTAGGTGAAATTTAATCTGCCGTTCTGTTGTGATTGACTTCGCAATCTGTATCAAATGTTGCTCAATTTTCCCTTGTTGAGGAAAAATAAGTGCGTTTTAACAGCAAAAATGGGCTGTTGATTATGCTTTTTTTATTCAGGAAAGGAAGTGTTTTAAAGGTACTTTTTAAGAAAATTTACGGTAAGGAATGAGCAAGGAATAACACGACTTGAATTGTTTCTACAAATGCCGTTGCTTTTGGTTTTGATAGCTTGCTTCCAGCTTCTTATACGTTAATTGCTCAGTCCCATCGCTGCTCTGTAAGCTCCATTGCTTGCTTCTTACTGCGAGTATGGAGAAGCATTACTGCGCAATGGATAATGGCAGGGATAAAAAAGCCCCGCCTAAGTGGCGGGGCTAGTATTTGCTGTTTGGTATTAACTTGTAAGGAGCCTTTGCATTTTATCGCGTTGCGCTTCAATGTAAGCTCGTTCAGGGCTTTGTTCTTTACAGTGCTCAAGAATGAACTCGATTGAGCTTAGAACCGTTCTCCAGCGCGGTGTTTTTGGTAATGTCTCAATGCGCATGTATTTATCGAGTGTCCGAGTTTGCAACGTACTGCGGTCGAGGTAGACACGCCATAAACCACTTTGCTCCGCAAAAGCAAACTTAGTTTCTCCAGTCACTGATTCCCAGTATTCCAATGCATGAGTCATCGTATCGACTAATACTTCGCGCATCAGCTCTTGTTTATCTTTCTTGTTCCCCAATGCTTTATCTGCAAGGCGAGTAAACTCACCGCCAAGTTCTTTCAGCTTCTGCAATTGGTCTTTATCACCATCAAACGCATAACTTGATAGAACTTCAACCGCGGTTTCTAGATTATGGATACGAGCTGCGTTTGCACCACCACCTACGTTAAAGATGTACATAACATCTAGACCAGATCCTTCAGGTAATTTGAGAATGTCTGCTTCAATGTTTTGACGAATATCTTCGATGTAAATATCAATCTTGCCACAGTAATGTGGTTGTTTAACTGTCAGGAATTTAGGTGCAATAAGTTCATCTGCCGAAGAGCGTTTTAACTGCTCTAAGCTGCGTTTAAATAGCTTGCATGCCGCTTCGTTCGCAAAGCGAATACGTTGATCCTCGCGAAGGCAAATAATGGCTTCAGGTGCTGATTCTAGTTGTTCTAATAATCGACCTTGAGTCTCAAGCAAGCTAGCTTCTACTTCAGCACGCTGGCGCAGCTCCGATTCCAGTAACTTGTTCTCGATGTGGCGCATTTCTGCTTTACTTGCGGTTAAGTGCGCTTGAATACGTGCGGCGAGTTCCTGCTTATTGAATGGCTTGGTTAAGTAGTCATTCGCACCTGCTTCGAAGCCTCTTACTCGATCTTCTGTCTGACTTAAGGCCGTCAACATAATGATTGGAAGCTCTGCGTGATCATAGGTCTCTCTAAGCTCACTACATACTTGGTAGCCGCTCATGCCTGGCATCATGATATCGAGTAGAAGCAACTCTGGTTTTTCTTGCTCGATTAAAGCAAGTGTTTCAGGACCATCAGAAATAGTGCGTACGCGGTAGCCTTCAAGCCTTAGGAAGCTTTCAAGAACGCGTAAGTTAACCGGTTCGTCATCAGCAACATACAACAGCGGACCATCAGGGTTCTCTGGTAATGATAAGTCGTCGTTGTTTTCAAAGTTCGCTTCTGGAATTTGGAAGTGTCCACGCGCCGCAAGGCTCTGTGTTGCTTGAATCTCTTCTTCATTAGCAAGTGGCAGAGTAAAGCTAAATGTAGTGCCGACCATTGGTTGACTACTTACATATAACGATCCACCCATCAATTCGATAAGTTGACGGCTGATTGATAAACCCAAACCAGCGCCTTGACGGTAGCGACTAGCGTCTTGGCCGGCTTGAATTAAAGGTTCAAAGATATGCTCAAGATGTTCAGCCGGGATACCCTGGCCAGTATCAACCACTTGTACGCGGACTTGATCGTCCACGACGGTGGCAGAAATTACGATCTTACCTTCAGAAGTATATTTAATTGCATTACCAATTAGGTTGTACAGTACTTGTTCCAAGCGTTGTGGATCGGCAGACACCGCTTTTAGATCGGCAGGGACCTGGTTAATGATACGAATCGTCTTGTTGCCTAGTAGGTGACTTGAAAGCTCAAGCACTAAGCGAGTCGCACTTGCTAGGCTCACTGCCGATTTTTGGATATCCATGCTGCCATAGCGCATCTTGTGGTAATCCAATAAATCGTCAACAAGATTTGCCAAACGTTGACCACTTTTGATGATGATATCCAATTGGTATTTTTGACTCGCAGGAATTGCACCATTAGCACCAGATACTAAAGTCTCTGCAATGCCGACCATACCGTGTAATGGTGTACGTAACTCGTGAGAGGTTGTCGCTAGGAACTCATCTTTCAGCTTATCTGCCAACTGCAATTCTTCGTTTTGCTTTTGGATCAATTTGATGTTGCTTTCTAGCTCTTCATTTTGCTGCTTAATGGTTTGGATCTTTTCTCGAATTGAGCGTTGCATGCGCTCAAAGCTGATCGCGAGTCGACCGATTTCATCTTTACGCTCTGTATTAAAGGTCGTTTCGTCCAGATCACCAGCAGATACTTTCTCTGCTGCCCAAGTCAGCTTAAGAAGCGGGGAGGTGATGAAATTAGATAAGTAGTGTGAGGCGATCACAACCAAGATGATCGCAATCAGCATCGCAATAACAAACAGCTTCTCGAGCTGGTGGACTCGAGCAAAGGCTTCTTTTTCTGGAAGTTGTACGACAATCGCCCAAGTTAGACCGCGAGTTTCAATTGGCGCAAATGCCGCAATCATCTCTTCACCCAAGCGGTTGCTGTAAGTACCTACTTCTGTGTCGCCTGCGAGTGCTTTATCGACAATCTCTAAGCTGTTTTGGATTTCTTCCTGTTTGGTGTTAATGGTGCGAGGTTTATGATCGCTGCCCACTAGTAAGGTTTCAATCGAGGAATCGCGGTTGATTTCAGCAATAAGCTTAGTAATGCCGTTGTTTGGTAAGCGGAACATCGCATAGCTGTGCAGGTAGCCTTGTTGGACAATCGGTGCGCCGAGCCAAGCGACCTGTTTACCATTTTCGATATCAAAGTCAGACACGACAACTGGCGTGTAATCTTCATTGACCTTACGACGTGCACTCACATCTTCAGACAAACGTTTAAAGGTGCGCCCTAGCGCCGTATCTTTGTAGCGTCCTGTCAGTAGGTTAGTGCCATAGTTGTCGTCTTTATTGATTGAGTAAGTGACATTACCATCGATATCAACCAATAAAATGTCATTAAAATCAGATCGCTTTAACAGCTCTAGGTATGCCCAGTGGTAACGTTTGTGCAATAGGCGGTAACGTTCGCTGCCAACGTAGTTAGATGATTCCGGTAAAATCGAGGTTTTGATTTGATCGCCACTGCCTTTGATATAGCGCTGCTGTGCGTTTTCTCTGGCTTCATCAATATCGTGACCCAAGCGACTAAACGCATTGACCAAACCGTAGAATCGTCCGCCGCTGGCGTAAGCAAGTTCGGAGCGTACGAAGCCCATGACTTCAGTCTCTTGAGCTGCAAAGTAGTCGATGATCTGTTGTTGTTTGGTATCACGAACTGAAAGAAGGTGCGATGTGCTTTGTTCTTGAAGATCTTTACTGTGTGATTGCAGGAAGAAAATCGCAGTGATCGTCAGTGGCGTGATACTAAGAACCAAAAACGCGGTCATTAGCGTGCTTTGCAGGCGCTTAAATTTCTGCTTTTTGTAGAATTTAAACATGGATAAGATTACAACTCATAAAAGGGCAGCGACCAATTTACTGGGGCTTGCCAAGGTTCTCGTTAAAAACGGACAAGAAGTTAAATTCGATAGAATTAACAAAATTAACGAGTTTTTTTTCTTTGACAAGAAAGTTGATTGGAAAGCGTGGGGAGAGACGCAGTTTTTCGTTGAGTTGAATGAATTTTGGCAAAGGTTTGCGCAGGATTTCACCTGCGCAAAGAGAAATTAGGATTTTTTCGCGTAGTATATCGAGAATTTATTGGTCTTATTTAGCGTCTCGCAATTATTGAATGCTTGCTCAATAATTGGTGGGTATTTTAAGAAGCTGTTTGCCACAATCACCATTTCACCCTGTTTAGTCATGTATTGTGGTGCTTGACCCAAGAGTGTTTCCGCAGCGTTGTAGTTTGTATCTAGACCACTGTGAAACGGCGGATTACTGACGATAAAGCGATAATCTTTTGCCGTATCGGAATAGATGTCTGAAGCAAACACACGTCCAGTTATGCCATTCGCTTCTAATGTTGCTTGGCTTGATGTGATGGCATAAGCGTTAATATCACACATCTCAATCGCGATATCTGGGTTGGCTTTTGCCATGAATGCACCCAGCACTCCTGCACCACAGCCAAAATCGAGCACCTTGCCAGATAGTTTAGGTAAAGTCTCAAGCAGTAATTGACTGCCTAAATCAAACTCACCATGGCTAAATACACCAGGAAGGCTCTTAACTGTAAGTGATTGCTCACCCAAAGTGACGGTGTAGGATTTAAACCAATCTGCTTGATTGAAAGGCTTTGGCTGGTTAAGGCAAGTACCCCAGTAGAATGAGCAACGGCGAGCTGAGTCGTACTTGTTCACTGGACCGTACTCTTTGAACATTTTCTCAATGCTCTTGATACCTGAACGGTTCTCACCAACGACGACGATTTCTGTATTGGTGCCAAGTTTCGCCATCAACATTGCCAGCAAGTATTCTGCCTCAGATTTAGCTTTTGGCCAGTACAGAAGCACCATGTCTGCTTGTGTCTCAATATCAAACTCTGAGCCAAAGTGGCTCTTCACCTTGTTCGATGTGCGAATTTGACGGTAGTAGCTGTAGTTAGAAGTAAAAACCTCCACTGACTCACAATGAGCCACTAACTCGAGAGGAAATAGATCTTCAACTTCACCAGCGACTAAAACGTGTTTTCCGTTAAAGTACTCAAGTTGGCGCTGAGCTATTTGGCTAGGAGCAATATAAGCAGACATAAATTTGGTTCATCAGAAATAATTAGGGGCAGATTTTCGCACAATCTGCCCCAAGCTTGAAGTGATTAAGCAGCGACTAACTGTTGTCTTGTTGGTTGAGGAAATCCTTAAACTCTTCTTCGTAGATGTTAAACAACACCATGGTGACGGCAAAAATCAGTGGACCGTAGATAAGACCGATCAAACCAAATAGATGCAAACCACCCAATAGAGAGAAAAATATCATTAGCGTGTTCATACCCGCGCTGCCTTGCATTAGCAGAGGGCGTAATAGGTTGTCGATAGAGCCGACTACCACGACACTCCATACCGTCAAGAAGATTGCCCAAGTGGTGTCACCGGTTAAGAACAAGTACGCTGCGGCTGGAATCCAAATTAGTGCCGTGCCAACTACAGGGATAAATGATGCAAAGCCCATCATGGTTCCCCAGAATAAACCAGGGAAGCCTGCAAGCCACATACCGATACCACCAGCAAAGCCTTGAGCAATCGCGGTTAAGAATGACCCCATTACAGCGGATTTCGAGACTTGTTCAATCTCGGTCAGAATTTTGTCTTCTTGGCTGCGTGAGAGGGGCAGAATATGACGCATTGCTGAAATGATCTTGTCGTGGTCACGTAACAGGAAGAACAAAACGAACAACATTAGGAAAAAATCCATTAGGAAGTTCGTTGCATCACCTAGGATTTTTGCGCTTATAGCTACAAGGTTTGAACCAAATGATGTTGCGAATTGCCCGATCTTTTCTGCGATGGCTTGTGGTTCGATTTTGTCGAAAGGTAAGTACTCATTAACCAACGCTAAACCTTTGACTACCCAAGGATGTTGGAAAATATCTTGGATGCCACCATTGGTTACCCACTTGTAGGTATTTTGCGAAAATACCGAACCTTGCTGCACGATAGCGGCAAAAACAAATAGTAATGGAATCACGATAATAAAGGTTAAAACCACACAAGAGAGCAGTGAGACCAAGTTTTTGTGATTAGGTAGTTTTCGTTCAAACCATTCATGTATTGGGAACATGAGCAGTGAAATGATAAACGCCATGACGATCGAGTTGATGTAAGGTTCGACCAACAAATAGCAGGCAAAAGCAGCGGCGAGCAGCGCAACAACTAGCACTCGATGACTCGACGTGATTTTTACATTATTCGGCATGTGATTAATCCAAATTACGGAATATTTACGTTTACGCCTTATACCACAGCGCAAAATCTTTATTACTTTGCACCGACGATTCTTTCAAGCTTATGACATAGCTGAATTGGGAAGGTGCAGTTGACCTTGTTATAATGACCACAAATCAGGTGGTTATCAATCAAGAGATGGAAAAATGGGTTGTTGTAACAGCGATAAGAAATGCCAGAGCGAAAAGAAGACCAGACGCATTCCTTGGTTTGGGATTGTTCTTGGGATTCTTGCCATCTTAGTCATCTTTAATTGGCAAGCATAATTCAAATAATAAAAAAGGACCTCGAAGGTCCTTTTTTGGGAATTTATGTTCTGGGAAGGAACGCTTATTTTGATTCTTCTGCCAGAATTGCGAAACAACGATCCGCAGCTTCTAGTGTTGCGTCGATTTCTTTTGAACCGTGAGCAAGAGAAGTAAAGCTTGCTTCGAATGCTGATGGTGCAAGGTATACACCGTGTTTTAGCATTAGGTGGAAGAAACGCTTAAAGCGCTCGACATCGCACTTAGTCACGTCTTCGTAGCACGTTACGGTTTCTTGGTCAGTGAAGAAGAAACCAAACATGCCACCCACTTGGTTTACTACCATTGGGATGCCGTGTTTTTCAGCAAGAGCTTTGAAGCCTTCAGCAAGTTGTTTGGTTTTTGCAGCAAGACGTTTCTCGTTACCTTCTTCTTTTAGCAGGTTCAAACATGCAAAGCCTGCCGCCATTGCTACTGGGTTACCGGAAAGTGTGCCCGCTTGGTATACAGGACCTGTTGGCGCAACATATTGCATGACTTCTTTACGACCACCAAAAGCACCCACTGGCATACCGCCACCGATCACTTTACCTAGTGTCGTTAGATCTGGTTTGATGTTGTAGTGTGCTTGCGCGCCACCTAGAGCTACACGGAAGCCTGTCATTACTTCATCAAAAATCAGTAGAGCGCCTTCTTGGTCACAGATTTCGCGTAGACCTTCGTGGAAGCCTTCTACTGGAGGGATACAGTTCATGTTGCCCGCTACTGGCTCAACGATGATACATGCGATTTCGCCTTTGTTTGCGGCGAATAGTTCACGTACTGAATCTAAGTCGTTGAATGTTGCCGTTAGTGTGTGCTTCGCAAAATCGGCAGGAACGCCAGGAGAACTTGGTTGACCTAGAGTTAGTGCACCTGAACCTGCTTTTACTAGCAAGCTGTCTGCGTGACCATGGTAACAGCCTTCGAACTTCATGATCTTGTCACGACCAGTAAAGCCACGAGCAAGACGGATAGCACTCATTGTTGCTTCCGTACCAGAACTTACCATGCGGATTTGTTCCATAGATGGCACTAGCTCAGATACAAGCTCGGCCATGGCAATTTCCATTTCAGTTGGCGCACCGAAACTTAGGCCGCGTTGTGCAGCATCGATAACTGCTTCACGGATAACTGCGTGGTTGTGACCTAGAATCATAGGACCCCAAGAGCCAACGTAATCAATGTACGCTTTACCATCGGCATCAAAAATCAGGGCACCGTCTGCTCGTTCGATAAATAGCGGAGAACCGCCAACGCCGTTGAATGCACGAACTGGTGAGTTCACACCGCCAGGAATGGTTTGCTGAGCCTTTTGATATAGCTCTGATGATTTGGTCATGGGGTTATCCTCTTTTGATTGCTCGGACCAAGTGGAGCGCATTGTACCTAGCTAATCTCAAGTTAGAAACGTTTTGGGTAATTTATGTGTTGTCTGGCGGTGTAATCTTACATATCAGCATCTGATCTAAAGAATCGTCGGTGAATACTTGAACGAGTTGGTCAGGTATTGGATAATCGCTCTAATTAGCACAAATTTGACGTCTCGCTACAGGCTTGACGCATTACACGAGTGAGAGAGGTCTTCGTGAGCGAAGTAAACGTACCATTGTCTTTTTCTGATGCAGCAGCATCACGCGTTAAAGCGCTGATTGCGGAAGAAGAAAACCCAGCACTGAAGTTACGCGTATACATTACTGGCGGCGGCTGTAGCGGTTTCCAATATGGTTTCACATTTGATGAGAGCGTAAATGAAGGTGATACTACGATCGAAAACAGTGGTGTAACACTGGTTGTAGACCCAATGAGCCTGCAATACTTAATCGGTGGCGTGGTTGATTACACAGAAGGTTTAGAAGGAGCTCGCTTCTTCGTTAATAACCCAAATGCGACGACAACCTGTGGTTGTGGTGCATCATTCAGTGTGTAATTAATACGACAACAGGCAGCCAATCGGCTGCCTGAGTTTTACGTAGCAGGAAGTCACGTAAACGCCCTCTCGCTTTCATGATGAAGTGGGGGTAAAAATAAAAAGGACTTTATATGTCTGGAACTTCTTTCGGACGTCGTTTTGTCGAACGTCCATGGCTAGTCTCTCTAACGCTTGTTATCGCTTTGGCTGCTTGGCTCGCAATGGGTCAACTCAATGCACAAGACGAATCGGTCTCTTCTCCATCTTCTCAATCAGATGATACGCCTGTCGCAAAGGTGATGTTCAACTCTTTTGAAGCACAACCAACCAGTAAAACGATTGAACTTTACGGTCGAACTGCGCCGAATCGGCAAGCTCGTTTAGGGGCAGAAGTCGCAGGTAAGATTGTGAGCTTGAACGTGCAAAAAGGACAAAGTGTTAAACAAGGGCAGGTGATAGCCAACATTGATGAGCGCGATCTAGATATTCAACTTAAACGCGCCAAAGCAATGCTGCGAGTAAAAGAAAAAGAATTTAAAGCCGCAGAATCTTTGAAGAATAGAGGGTTGCAAGGTGAAGTTGCTTTTGCCACTGCTCAAGCGGCACTTGTCGATGCCCGAGCAAACTTAAGCAATGTTGAAACTGCACTTAAAAATACCAAAGTAAGAGCCCCTTTTGACGGCATTCTGGACCATCGATTCGTTGAAGTGGGAGATTTCGTTGGCGTCGGCGACCCAATAGCCACTGTAATTGACTTAGAGAAGTTAGTCATTGAAGCGGATGTGAGTGAACGTCATATTCAGTATTTAAAACAAGGTCAGCAAGCCGATGTTAGAACCATTGATAACATCCATCATCAAGGCACCATTCGTTATATTGGGCGCGTATCTTCAACTTCGACCAATACATTCCCTATAGAAATCGAGATTGATAATCGAGAGAGTGCGATGCCTGCGGGTGTCAGTGCTGAAGTGGTACTGTCGCTAAGTGAAGTTCTGGCAGTGAAAGTGACCGCAGCCATGTTGGCGTTAGATGAAGAAGGCAATCTTGGTATCAAAACGCTTCGTGATCAGCATGTTCATTTTGTGCCTATCCAACTGGTCAAAGCTGAGAAAGACGGTGTCTGGTTATCCGGCTTAGGAGACCAAGTTGACATCATTGTGCTTGGACAAGGCTTTGCACGTGATGGTGATTTAGTGATGGCGACAAAAGTCGACGATGCCATTGAAGCTGCGAACCAGCAATAAGGAGGCAATATGTTTGCTTTGATTGATGCTGCGTTATCGCGTGCACGTACCATGCTTACATTGTTGGTGATGATTTTGATTGCCGGAGTGATCACCTACATTACGATTCCGAAAGAGTCGAGCCCCGACATTACCATCCCTATTATCTATGTTTCGGTTAGTCACCAAGGTATTTCCCCGACCGATGCGGAGCGCTTATTGGTTCGTCCGATAGAGCAAGAACTTCGTTCAATAGAAGGCGTTAAGGAGATGACCGCGATTGCTTCAGAGGGACATGCGTCGGTTACTCTAGAGTTCAGTGTCGGCGTTGACTTAGCTGAAGCTATGGCTGATGTTCGTGATGCGGTGGATCTTGCTAAACCTAAATTGCCTGAAGACAGTGATGAGCCAACAGTTAACGAAGTAACATTCGCATCTGAAGAGCCTGTCCTCACTCTGGTTCTGTATGGCACAGTCCCTGAGCGTACAACAGTACAAATCGCACGAGCTTTACGTGATAAGTTAGAAAGCTATCGTCAGGTATTGGAAGTCGATATTGCGGGGGATCGCGAAGATATCGTTGAGATCGTGGTCGATCCGTTATTGATGGAAAGTTACGGTTTGGATCAAGCCGATATCTACAATTTGATTGCTTTAAACAACCGAGTGGTTGCTGCTGGCTTTGTCGATACTGGTTATGGTCGCTTCTCGGTTAAAGTCCCTTCCGTATTCGATTCGTTAAAAGATGTATTAGAGCTGCCGATCAAGGTAAATGGCAAAGAGGTGATCACTTTTGGTGATGTCGCGACAGTGCGCCGAGCCTTCCGTGACCCTGAAAGTTTTGCTCGTTTAGATGGTGAACCAGCGGTGGTGCTCAATGTGAAAAAGCGTGCCGGTGAAAACATCATAGAAACGGTTGAGCTCGTTAAACAAGTTCTGATTGAAGCGCAAAAGCAGACTGGTTGGCCGAATAACCTGCAAGTTAAATACACTTGGGATCAGTCTGATGACGTTAAGCTGATGCTTAGCGATCTGCAAAACAACATTCTGTCTGCAATTATTCTGGTCGTTATTGTCATCATTGCCATTCTGGGTGTTCGAACGGCACTGTTAGTTGGTATTTCTATTCCGGGCTCTTTCTTAACTGGCTTATTGGTGTTGTCGGTTTTTGGTTTGACCGTCAACATCGTGGTGCTATTCGCACTGATTATGGCTGTAGGCATGTTAGTCGATGGTGCCATTGTTGTTACGGAATTTGCTGATAGGCGGATGCAAGAGGGCACACCACGTAAAGAAGCATATAGGGATGCAGCAAAACGTATGGCATGGCCGATTACTGCTTCTACAGCAACCACTTTGGCAGCGTTTGCACCACTGCTATTTTGGCCGGATATTACTGGTGAGTTCATGAAATACTTACCATTAACTCTCATTGCAACCCTCAGTGCTTCGCTAATGATGGCATTACTTTTCGTCCCTGTGATTGGTGGAATCATTGGTAAGCCTCAAGTCGTCGATGCACAGCGTCAGCAAGAGATGGTTGACCTGCATAATGGTGAATTTGATAAAGCGACAGGCATTACCAAGCTTTATTACCAAACCCTGTCTATCGCGATCCGACATCCATTGAAAGTGTTACTCAGCGCAATTTTGCTCGCGGGTGGTGTTGGCTTTACTTACAACAAAGCCGGCTTAGGTGCGGAGTTCTTTCCTGAAGTGGATCCCGCCTTCTTTACGGTCAAAGTTCGTTCTTATGGTGATTTGTCGATCAATGAGAAAGACATCGTAATGAAAGAAATTGAGAAAGTAATGCTAGGGCATGATGAGTTTGAAAGCGTCTACACACGTACTGGTTCCGATTCAAATGATGGTGATGAGATTGGTCAAATTCAGATCACGCCGGTGGATTGGCAATATCGTCGTAAAGTCAAAGATATTATTGAGGAACTTAAGCAAACCACCAATCAATTCTCCGGTGTTGAGTTGGAATACAAATTCCCCGATGCAGGACCACCAGTTGAGCATGATCTCGTGATTGAAATGTCGGCGCAAAACTCAAGTATCGATCAATTGGACAGTGCCGCCAAAATGGTTCGTTACTGGGCTGATCGTAACCCTGCGTTAACTAACTTAAGTGATACAACGAATAAAGAAGGAATTGATTGGCAGATTGATATCCGCAGAGACGATGCTTCTCGCTTTGCGGCCGATGCAACTTTGGTTGGAAACACCGTTCAGTTTGTTACCAACGGTTTGAAGATTGGTGATTATCTTCCTGATGATGCCGATGAAGAAGTCGATATCTTAGTACGTTATCCGCAAGATAAGCGTGATATTGGGCGTTTTGAACAGCTGAGAGTGAAAACGGCTGCGGGCTTAGTACCGATTACTAACTTTGCTCAAATTAAACCGGATCATAAGCAGGATACGATTCGCCGAGTTGATGGGCGCCGAGTGGTAAATATCAAAGCGGATATGGTTGAGGGGTATAACCTCGCACTGGAGCTACCAAAGATAACGGCGGAAGTGGCGCAATTGGGTTTACCTGCTGGGATTGAGTTTAAAATTCGTGGGCAAAACGAAGAGCAAGAGAACTCTTCCGCTTTCTTGCAAAATGCTTTTATGGTTGCTCTTGGTGTGATGGCGCTTATTTTGATTACTCAGTTTAATAGCTTCTATCAAGCCTTTTTGATCCTAAGTGCAGTGCTTTTCTCTACGGTCGGTGTGTTTGCTGGATTGCTGATTTTCCAAAAGCCATTCGGCATTATTATGTCGGGCATTGGGGTGATCGCACTGGCCGGGATTGTTGTGAACAACAATATTGTATTGATAGATACTTACAATCAGATGCGTAAACGAGGGCTAGAAAAGTCAGAGGCAATTTTGCGTACCGGAGTACAGCGTCTGCGACCTGTATTGTTGACCACAGTAACGACGATACTTGGCTTGCTGCCAATGGTGCTAGAGATGAACATCGACTTAGTTAACCAGAAGATTGAATTTGGTGCACCGAGTACGCAGTGGTGGTCTCAATTAGCAACTGCAGTTGCAGGTGGGCTCGCATTTGCAACCGTGTTAACTCTAGTGCTTACTCCATGTTTATTGATGCTAGGTAGAGAGCACAATATTGACGAACCTGAACCTGAAACAAAAGAGGCAGCGTAAGCTGCCTCTTAGGTATTGTCGTGAATCACGACTTATTTATTTCATTGCGAGCAACTTACTGTAGCGTTCTAGTTTTGCCATGCTCACTTTTGCGTTCGCCATGAAGGTTTGTTTTGCTTTACCCGTTAAAGATTTTGACTGCGGAAGCTTAACTGTTCTAGCGTTCTTGTGTACGCCGTTTACCAAGAATTCGTAGTGCAAGTGAGGTCCCGTAACCCGCCCAGTGCCGCCGAGCGTACCAATGGTTTGTCCTTGTTTCACTCGTTGTCCTGTCTTAACCATGCGTTTAGTTAAATGCAGGTATTTGGTAATGTAAGTGTTGCTGTGTTTGATGAACACATAGTTGCCGTTAAACTTATTGTAGGCAGACTTTTGTACCACACCATCACCAGCAGCCCAGATCGGTGTGCCAACAGGCGCAGCGTAGTCGGTGCCTCGGTGAGGACGAACCTTACCAGTGACAGGGTGTAAACGACGAGGGTTGAAATTAGACGTTACGCGACGGAAGTCTAATGGCGCACGCAAAAAGGCTTTCTTCATGGCTCGACCATTTTCATCGTAATACTTGCCGCTCTTTTCATCCAAAATTGCAGTAAAGGTATCACCTTGGTTCTTAAACACTGCAGCAATAATTTTTCCTCGCCCAATGACTTCACCTTCGACGACTTCTTCTTGGTAAAGCACACGGAAAGTATCGTTTTTACGAATATCCAATGCAAAGTCGATGTCCCAACCAAAAATGCCTGCCAGTTCCATAATTTGGTTTGCATTCAACCCAGATGAAATACCGGCATTCCAGAAGTTAGATTTAATCGTCGCTTCAGCGTAGTTGTACTGATAATCGACTTCTTTTTTATCGATCTCTGAGACGTATTTGTTGCCTTGCAGCTTAATGCGGAAAGTTTCAAACGCATTCAGCGTACGTTGAAGTTGAACAAAGTCGTTGTTTTCATCAAACCCAAATTTCAGCTTATCTCCTGGACGAAGACGAGAGAGCTGCTGTTTGATTTCTTTATCTGAAGTGATCAGTTCATGCAAAAGACGAGGGGATAAGCCGACGCGGTTAAAAAGTACCGCTGCACTTTCCCCATTTTTGACCTTATATGTTTCCCAACGCAAGACAGAAGGAAGATTAGAAGAAGCGCTGCGCTCTGGTGATTCGACAGATATCGACACTGGATAATGCTCGCCAACTTTAAGGCGGCTTTGCTGCGGATCGAGGTCTTGCGGATCGGGTAAGAAAAATAGCGCGACGATGATAAGCGCACTAAAAAAGCCGATCAGTACTTTGTGCAAGAGTGGGAGTCGGACAAAAATCGAATGCATGAGGTACTTGATTACTAAATTAAACGTAAAAATTGACAACTACCTAGTCTAACGTGTTTCAAAATGCATCGCTATTCAAGTAAGATGTTCAGCTATTATATTTTTGCCAAATCTGTGGGAGTGAACAAGAATGGCGAGCATTGAAGCTGCACTAGCCGAGATTAAGCGCGGTGTTGAAGAGCTGATTCCAGAAGAAGAGCTGATCGCAAAACTTAAAGAAGGTCGTCCTCTACGTATTAAATTGGGCGCCGATCCAACAGCACCTGACATTCACCTAGGTCATACGGTTATTTTCAATAAGCTTCGCTTGTTCCAAGAACTAGGTCATGAAGTGACATTCCTTATCGGTGATTTCACTGCAATGGTTGGTGACCCAACAGGTAAGAACACAACTCGTCCTCCGCTAAGCCGTGAAGACGTGCTACGTAACGCAGAAACGTACAAAGAACAGGTGTTCAAAATCCTAGACCCAGCTAAGACAAAAATTCAGTTCAACTCTGAGTGGCTATCTGAGCTTGGTGCAGAAGGCATGATCCGCCTTGCTGCAAACCAAACTGTTGCTCGTATGCTAGAGCGTGATGATTTTAAAAAGCGTTACGCTGGTGGTCAGCCAATTGCTATCCATGAGTTCATGTACCCACTACTTCAAGGTTGGGACTCAGTAGCAATGGAAACTGACGTTGAACTGGGTGGCACTGACCAGAAGTTCAACCTACTGATGGGTCGCGAGTTGCAAAAATCTCACGGTCAAAAACCACAAGTTGTTCTTATGATGCCACTTCTAGTCGGTCTAGATGGCGAGAAGAAGATGTCTAAATCTTCTGGTAACTACATTGGTATCAGCGAAGCACCAAGCGAAATGTTTGGTAAGATCATGTCAATCTCTGATGATCTAATGTGGAGCTACTACGAGCTGTTGTCTTTCCGTCCTCTAGAAGAAATTGCACAATTTAAAGCGGATGTAGAAGCAGGCAAGAACCCTCGTGATATCAAAGTACTGCTAGCAAAAGAAATCATTGCACGCTTCCACAGTGAAGCAGATGCAGATGCGGCAGAGCAAGAGTTCGTTAACCGTTTCGCGAAAAATCAAATTCCTGACGAAATGCCAGAGTTTGATTTTGAGACTGGCACGCCAGTAGCAAATCTATTGAAAGAAGCGGGTCTATGTGCTTCAACTTCTGAAGCTATGCGCATGGTTAAGCAAGGCGCAGCTAAGATCGAAGGCGAGAAAGTTGCTGATGCGAAGTTTGTTCCTGAAGCAGGCACTTACGTATTCCAAGTAGGTAAACGTAAATTCGCACGTATTACTATTAAGTAATCAATAACTGTTCAAAATGAAAGCGCCTTATAGGCGCTTTTTTTGTATTAAAATTTGGTGAATACACGCGAGATTGACTGTAAAAATGGTCGAACTTTGTTACTATACGCGCGCTGCTACGTGAGCAGCTTTATCGGAGATTTACATGAACAATACCGACCATCCTCCCAGTTGTTGGGTGAGTAAGATTAAGGGAGCGAAATAACCCGCTTCGGTATTGGCGATCTCCGCCTTACCTTAGTGGTGAGGCATCTTTTCTTCTAGTTTTCTTTTTATTATTTCCTTTCATAAATTCTGAATAGACAGTGCTTTGGCATTGATGTTTTCGCGCGTCCTGCATTTGTATTTATACAAGTCGGGTGTGCAGAAAGCTTTTTGCGTGCGTTGTCGATGGTCGTTACCAATGCCAATCGGGAGATTCGCCATGACGGTAATGAACAACACTTTTATTGAAACAACACCAAACTTCTCAGAAGTGGAGATTGGTGCCGCTCGTAATGCCTTTTTGCAATACGAACAAGAGCAACAATTGCACCTACTAACGATCATGCCTATTGATGAGGCGGTTGGTATTTTGCAGCACTGCTCGGTTGGCTATGTGAATAGCCTTATCGCTCAACTTGAACAAGCTGGATATGATAAACGTGCTCGTCACTATGCTCACCAATTAGGTTTACATATGTCGGAAGTCGATACACCAGATGGCTACTTATCGACTAGTGTGTTGGAACATGTGAAGCAGCGTATTGGTTGGATCATTGCTCTTGCCCTTTTAGGGATAGTGTCGGGTTTGATCATTGCTCAGTATGAGGACACTTTAAGTCAACTTGTATTGCTTGCCGTATATATGCCCGTAATCGCTGCTGCTGGTGGTAATACCGGAACTCAGGCTGCGACCTTAGTCATTCGCGCACTCGCCACTGGAGAGTTAAAGAAACGCCAATGGTTAGAAGTTTTGTGGAAAGAAAGTCGCGTAGCGCTGTTTATTGCCTTGGCGATTGCGATCGTGATGATTGGTCGAATCATGCTATTTAGTGGTGGGCAATCAACAGGGGGCTTTGCACTGGAAGATATCGCATTAGCCATTGCGGTTGCGTTATTTATTCAGGTGACTATCTCAACCACACTTGGAGGATTACTTCCTATCATAGCGCGTGCATGTAAACTGGACCCCGCCGTATTGGTGAGCCCTGTATTAGCATCGATCGTCGATATCTCAGGTATGTGGATCTACTTTACCGTGGTGAACTACTTCTTAGGCATTGCCTGACTAAAACTCACAATGTCTTGGTAAAACAATTTCTCAAAACGAGTAATCGGGGCGACGACAGGCTTGTTATCGTCCCTTTTTTCTGGGAAATAGTCCGACACAAACTGAACAAATAGCGTGTTTGGTTTGCCGTTTTTATCAAGCCCATACCCCGCCATATTGTACGTGCCGTACAAGGACCCGCTTTTTGCAATCAACTGTCCTTTAATAGGAGCTTTACGCATACTCTGGCGGTACTGCAATGTTCCTGATTCACCGGACTTTGGCATAATTGCTATCAAGTTGAGTTCTTGTTCGTGTTGCCAAATGTAGCGCAAGATAGCAGCCATCGACTTCGCTGAAATGCGGTTATTGCGTGATAAACCTGACCCATCTTCTAATCGGGCATTGCGAATGTCGATCCCCGTATTGGAGAAAATGATTTGTTTGATTGCTTCAGTGCCGTTAGTAAAACTGCCAGGTTGCACAAAGAACTTAGCGCCAAGTGTTTTAGTAAGAGTATCGGCAATTAAGTTATCTGAGCGTTTTAACATCTCATCAAGCAACTGTGGTAATGGTTTTGATTTGTGTACTGCCAATAACTTGCGTGACTTTTCAGGTGCTTTGCCGACTCGAATTTTTCCTTTTAATGAAATGCCGACTTGCTTGAGCAATTTCTCTACTTTTTGGCTTGTGTAGCCTTCAGGATCTTGCACTGCAAACTTGAGGGGGAGTGGTTTATCGCCACGGTCTACTAAGCAGCCGGTTAGTTGATATTGGTTGTTTGGGTTAGCGATGAGCTCCAAATCACAATGACGGCTCTTCTGGACGCTTTTTGACACGGTTTGAGCGCTGGTGGCGACATTAATTGGTTGATGCTCAGGAACATAAACACGAGTTGTACCGTTTTTTTGTGTGTATATCGATGCTTGAACGCAATTTTCATTCAGTGTCACAGCAGATGCTGGTGCGCTATAGCAAACGCCTAGAATATCCCATGGCCATCCAACGGCACGGTTGTAGCCAGTAAAAGCGCTGTTATCTAACCAAAGATCCCCATTGATTCGGTTTAGACCGTTTTTCTTCGCTCGTGTCAGCATGGTTTTAAGATCTTGCGTTACAAGCGTAGGATCGCCGGAAAAAGTAAAGACGGCGTCAGAGTTGGAGCTTTCTAACGTTGTACGAAAAGTAAAGCCATTGCCCAGCTCAAGCTTTGCAGCCAAGGCTGTGACAACTTTTAATGTACTTGCTGGGGGGAAATACTGCTCAGTAGGATGAATGCCTTTTAGCTCACTTTGCCCATTAAGCTTTTCAGCAACCAGACTGATACGTGCTCCGTCTGGCAGCACCTCTTGGTGGGGATAAGCAAAAGAGAGAAGTGGAGTAAGGCTAGAGAGTAGTAACAATGACCAACGTAAGCGCATAGTAATAGTTCGTGAGGTTAGTTATGCAATTGAGTATATACCGAAAAATCGCAGAATTCTGGATATAAAAAATGCCCGCATAAGCGAGCATTTTATCTTCAAGTCGTAAGACTGAATTAGAAGTCGTAACGTAGACCTAGAGCTAGCTCGTCTTCAGAATCGATCTTCGTTGCTTTGTAGTTAGCAGAAGTCGTTGAGCCCATAGCATCGCCAGCATCAATTAGGTTGAAGTTGTACGATACGTAACCACGGAAGTTAGGCTTGAAGTAGTAAGACGCGTCAACCGCGAAGTTGTTTGCAGAAGTTTCGTTGTTAGTTTCTGCGTTGTTGTACGTCGTTGTGAACACTGTTTGACCTAGAGTGTAAGCACCTGCTAGTTCGTAACCAGTGTAATCTACTGTTTTCTTGAATGTTGCTTCTTTTTCACCGTCAGTGAATAGACCTGCAAAGTATAGGTCGTTCATTGTGTAAGAAGCAGCAAGCATGTATTCGTTAGCGTCAGATTGGTCTGCGTAACCAGCACCTAGGTCAAGACCAGTGTCGCCTAGAGTGTAGATAGCAGATAGAGAGTAGCCATCTTCGCCGTTATCAGTGTACTCAGTACCAGCTGCGTTTTCTACGCGGTCAGCGAAACGGTAGCTAGCTTTAACTGCTAGGTTTTCGAATTGACCTTTGTAAGACAGCATGTTGTCTGAACGGTCAGCTGCAGCTAGTTTGTCAGCAGCAGAGTTACCAGCGTACGCCATGATATCTGTGAAGTCAGTGATAACGCCTAGCGCACCGTCGTTTTTACCGTAAGTAACTTCACCGAATGCACCGCCTAGACCAGCGTATGCGTAACGAGTGTCAAGGTTGCTGTTGCCGTCTACGCCGCCTTCTTCAGCAGTAGTAAATTCACCTTCCCAGAAACCAACACCGTATAGGTTGTCGTTGATTGCTTGTGTGCCAAGGAAGTTTAGACGGATACGAGAGTTGTCCGCTACGTCGCCATCTTTCATAGATAGACGTGCTTCAGCACGACCGCCCATTTCTAGAGAAGTGCCGTCTTGGTTGTAAAGTTCAGCTGCGTTAACGCCAGTTGCCATAGCTGCTGCAGATACAGAAAGAGCAATTAGAGTCTTTTTCATCTTATTTGTCCTAGTTAGCTGTCCATAATCATTGTTTTATGGGGGAGAGGTTATCTCTCACAAGCTATTGTTGTTCGTATAGTTTCATTCGCGGCAAATGCCCACACTCGAAAAAGCCATAACGAAATAACTTGCCGGACATGTTTTACTGCTAAAGTTTCCTTATGAGTTAGTAAAATGATATAAATCCAACCAATGAACACTGTTCAATTAGTTGTTATTTCATCTTAAAGTGTTGTTTTTAAATGATTATATCTTGCCTAACATTGGTCTGACATTGATTTGTTTTTATCTTTTTTGATGTTTTTAGTGTAATGAACAGTGTTGTTTTTCAATAAATTGCGATGATGCGTAAATCTAAAAACGATTGATGGCGTGGTATTAACCACACAACTGAGTCGCGAAATCGAATTAAGGTGATTTCACACCCTAGTTTGTTTAAACTAACCAAAACAGAATCTTTGAACGTACTACCCAGTCCCTATGATTGGGTGGGATTTTTTTGTCCAAAGACACCTTTGGCCTTGAGGTTATATAATGGAAAAAGTTCCAATGACACTACGTGGCGAACAGTTGCTACGTACAGAACTCGATCGTCTACTAAAGCTTCGCCCGCAAATTTCAGAAGCAATCGCAGAAGCGCGTGAACTAGGCGACTTGAAGGAAAACGCAGAATACCACGCTGCTCGTGAAGAGCAGGGGATCTGTGAAGCACAAATTCGTGACATTGAATACAAGCTATCTGTTGCTCAAGTCATTGACGTAACAACGATGGACAACACTGGTAAGGTGATTTTTGGTTCAACCGTTACTCTGATTGACTGTGATACAGAAGAAGAGAAAACCTACCAAATCGTTGGTGATGACGAAGCAGATATTAAAGCGGGTCGTATTTCGATTAGCTCGCCAATTGCTCGTGGCTTGATCGGTAAAATGGAAGGTGACGAAGTTGTTATTCAAACTCCTGGCGGAGCGAAAGACTTCGAAATCGACAGCGTTGAGTACATCTAACTTCGTGTTCTAACGGTTAGTTGAAATAAACTCTAGATGCAAAAAAGGTCGCCTATGGCGACCTTTTCTTCTTCCGCTGCGCAAGTAGGTATTACTTACGTGGGATTTCGATTTTACGCTCTTCAGACTGGCGGTATAGCACAAGTACCTTACCGATTGTCTGAACTTTTTCAGCGCCCGTCTCACGTACGATAGCGTCGATGATCAGCTGTTTTGTCTCACGGTCTTCTGATGCAACTTTAATTTTGATCAGTTCGTGGTGGTCAAGAGCGATTTCAATTTCTGCTAGCACGGCTTCTGTAAGTCCATTTGCGCCCATTAGCACAACAGGTTTTAAACTGTGAGCCAGGCCTTTTAGGTGCTGCTTTTGTTTGGTGCTTAGGTTCATTACGCGGCCAATTTTCTTTAAAATAAGGGTTGAAAAAAGCTATTTTAACGCCATCTATTGCTGAAGACTATAATTTATTGAGTAATAGGTTGAGCCTATTAAAACAATAGCTCCTAATTACGCCTTGTTGGGATTAAGATGAGTAAACAAAAACATTCGGCTAGTTCTGGTCGTTGGTTGAAAGAACACTTTGACGATAAATATGCGAACGAAGCTCGTAAAAAAGGCTATCGTTCTCGTGCTTACTTCAAAATTGAAGAGATCCAAACAAAAGATAAATTGTTGAAATCTGGGATGACAGTCGTCGATTTAGGCGCCGCTCCAGGTGGATGGTCTCAATATGCTGCTAAGATAATAGGTGAAGAAGGTCAAATCATCGCATGTGACTTATTACCTATGGATCCAATCGCTGGTGTAAGCTTTTTGCAAGGTGACTTTCGTGACGAGGCGGTTTTAGACGCTCTATTGGAAAGAATCCAACCTTCGATGGTGGACGTAGTAATGTCTGATATGGCTCCAAACATCGCTGGTAACAATTCCGTAGATCAGCCACGAGCTATGTATTTAGTTGAATTGGCTTTAGATATGTGTCGACAAGTTCTAGCACCTAATGGTAGCTTTGTCGTAAAGGTTTTCCAGGGTGAAGGCTTCGATCAATTTGTGAAAGAAGTCCGAGACATGTTTAAAGTCGTAAAAATCAGAAAACCAGACTCATCGCGAGCTCGCTCACGAGAAGTCTTTGTTGTAGCCACTGGTTACAAAGGTTAACTATTTCGCTCGTTTAGAGCATGGTTAACACTATAGCTACAGCTAATAAACTGTAGTACCCTACCTTTAATTACAATTAGTTATCGAGAGGCTGACACCTTGAGTGACATGGCAAAAAATTTAATTCTGTGGCTTGTTATCGCTGTCGTGTTGATGTCGGTATTCCAGAGCTTTGGCCCTGGAGAGAGCAATGGCAGAACCGTGGATTACACCACGTTTGTACAGGAAGTTGGCCAAGGCCAGATTCAAGAAGCAACTTTTAAAGACGGTGAAATTAGTTTTGTTCGTCGTGGCGGCGGTGCCAAAATGGTCACTTACATGCCTGTGTACGATCAAAAGCTTCTAGATGACCTAATTAACCAAAACGTGAAAGTGCAAGGTACACCTCCTGAAGAGCAAAGCCTACTTGGCACAATCTTCATTTCTTGGTTCCCTATGATCTTACTGATTGGTGTGTGGATTTTCTTCATGCGTCAAATGCAAGGCGGCGGCGGTAAAGGCGCCATGTCTTTCGGTAAGAGCAAAGCTCGTATGATGAGCGAAGAGCAGATCAAGACGACTTTTGCAGATGTCGCAGGTTGTGATGAAGCAAAAGAAGACGTTAAAGAACTGGTTGACTACCTACGCGATCCAAGCCGATTCCAAAAATTGGGCGGTAAGATCCCGACAGGTGTACTTATGGTTGGTCCTCCAGGTACTGGTAAAACGCTTCTAGCGAAAGCCATTGCTGGTGAAGCAAAAGTGCCTTTCTTTACTATCTCTGGTTCTGACTTCGTAGAAATGTTTGTTGGTGTTGGTGCGTCTCGTGTGCGTGACATGTTCGAACAAGCGAAGAAAGCGGCACCTTGTATCATCTTTATCGATGAGATTGATGCAGTAGGTCGTCAGCGTGGTGCTGGTGTAGGTGGTGGTCACGATGAACGTGAACAAACTCTAAACCAAATGCTCGTTGAAATGGATGGTTTCGAAGGTAACGAAGGTATCATTGTTATCGCAGCGACTAACCGTCCAGACGTGTTGGACCCAGCACTACTGCGTCCTGGTCGTTTTGACCGTCAAGTTGTTGTTGGTCTTCCAGACGTACGTGGTCGTGAACAGATTCTTAAAGTACACATGCGCAAAGTACCTCTAGCAGGTGACGTAGAGCCTTCTCTAATCGCACGTGGTACACCTGGCTTCTCTGGTGCTGACTTAGCAAACCTAGTAAACGAAGCTGCCCTATTTGCTGCGCGTGGCAACAAGCGCAACGTTTCTATGGTTGAATTTGAACTAGCGAAAGACAAAATCATGATGGGTGCAGAGCGCCGTTCAATGGTGATGTCTGAAGAAGTAAAAGAGTCAACAGCTTACCACGAAGCAGGTCACGCGATTGTTGGTCGCCTAGTACCAGAACATGACCCTGTGTACAAAGTCTCTATCATTCCACGTGGTCGTGCGCTTGGTGTGACTATGTACCTACCAGAGCAAGACCGTGTGAGCATGTCTCGCCAACACCTAGAATCTATGGTTTCTAGTTTGTACGGTGGTCGTCTTGCTGAAGAGCTAATCTACGGTGCTGATAAAGTATCGACGGGTGCATCGAACGATATCGAGCGTGCAACTGATATTGCTCGTAAGATGGTGACGCAATGGGGCTTCTCTGAAAAACTTGGTCCGCTTCTATATGCGGAAGAAGAAGGTGAAGTGTTCCTAGGACGTAGCGTGACACAGACTAAACATATGTCTGATGACACAGCGAAGCTAATCGATGATGAAGTTCGTAAGATCATCGACCGCAACTACGACCGTGCGAAGCAAATTCTGGAAGACAACATGGACATCATGCATGCGATGAAAGATGCGCTAATGAAATATGAAACCATTGATGCTGGCCAGATTGATGACCTGATGGAGCGTAAGACTGAGATTCGTGAACCTGCTGGTTGGGGTGATAAGCCTGCAAACAAACCAGAAGATAACGATAAGCCTCAGGCTAAACCTGAAGTGAAAGCGGAAGAGAAACCAGTTGAACCGACTAAACCGGTAGAACAACCAACATCTCAAGAAGCGACTTCAAGTGAAGCTCCAGAAAAGAAAGACTCTGAATAAAGAGTAGCGTTAATAAAAAACCCCGAGTTAGGCTCGGGGTTTTTGTTTCTGTTGTGATTATTAAAGCTATGATTATTAAAGCAAACAACAAATCTCTCGACCTTTCCCACCCGCATGTTATGGCGATCCTCAATGTCACTCCAGACTCGTTTTCTGATGGTGGTAAATTCAACTCGTTAGAGCGTGCACTTGCTCAAGTCGAAAAAATGATTGCTGCTGGCGTTAGCATTATTGATGTTGGCGGGGAGTCTACGCGTCCAGGGGCTCCAGATGTTGCATTAGAAGATGAGTTGCAGCGTGTGGTCCCTGTAATCAAAGCGATTCGCGCAAAACATGATGTGTGGATTTCTATTGATACCAGTAAAGCGGAAGTCATGCGTCAAGCTATTGAAGCTGGGGCAGACTTGATTAACGATGTGCGTGCTCTCCAAGAGCCGGGGGCGTTAGAAGTTGCCGCGAAAGCAAACCTTCCTATTTGCTTGATGCATATGAAAGGTCAACCGCGCACTATGCAGACTAATCCTCAATACGATGATCTGATGGATGATGTCTCTGCATTTCTTCAAGAACGCATTGCTGCCTGTGAGTCCGTGGGCATCGATAAGTCTCAACTTATTCTTGATCCAGGTTTTGGCTTTGGCAAAACCATTGAACACAATTATCATATGCTGGCACACCTCGATAAGTTTCATGAATTCGGTCTGCCAATTTTGGCCGGTATGTCACGTAAATCAATGATCTTTAAATTGTTGGAAAAACCAGCAGCAGAATGCGCAAATGCTAGCGTTGTCTGCGCGACAATTGCTGCGATGAAAGGTGCGCAGATCATTCGAGTACATGACTTTGAAGAAACCATTGAGGCAATGAAAGTTGTTGAGATGACGAACAATAATATCTAAAAGAATTAAGGAAATTTTATGTCTGATAAAAGACGTTATTTTGGTACTGACGGTGTACGCGGGAAAGTAGGACAATACCCAATTACTCCGGACTTTGTACTAAAGCTTGGCTGGGCGGCTGGTCGTGTACTAGCAAAACAAGGCACTAAGAAAGTTATCATCGGTAAAGATACCCGTATTTCAGGTTACATGCTTGAGTCTGCACTTGAAGCTGGTCTTGCTGCTGCAGGTCTAAAGGCTACCTTTACTGGTCCGATGCCAACGCCAGCAGTTGCATACCTAACACAAACTTTCCGAGCGGAAGCTGGTATCGTTATTTCAGCGTCACATAACCCATACTACGATAACGGCATTAAGTTCTTCTCATCTGAGGGGACTAAACTTCCTGATGACATCGAACTGGCTATTGAAGCTGAGCTAGATAAAGATATCGAATGTGTAGAGTCTGCTGAACTTGGTAAAGCAACTCGCCTTAATGACGCCGCGGGTCGTTATATTGAATTTTGTAAGAGCACCTTCCCGTCAGAACTTAGCCTAGCAAACCTTAAGATCGTTGTTGACTGTGCACATGGTGCTACTTACCACATCGCTCCTAACGTATTCAAAGAGTTAGGTGCAGAAGTGATTGCTATGGGTGTTGAGCCAAACGGCACTAACATCAATGCAGAAGTCGGTGCGACAGACGTTCGTGCCCTACAAAAGCGTGTTGTGGAAGAGCAAGCTCACCTTGGTCTTGCATTCGATGGTGATGGCGACCGCATCATGATGGTTGACCATTTGGGCAACAAGATTGACGGCGACCAAATTGCCTACATTATCGCTCGTGATGCTCTGCGTCGTGGCGAACTAAAAGGCGGTGTTGTTGGTACGCTAATGACCAACCTAGGTATGGAAAATGGTCTAAAACAACTGGGTATCCCATTTGTTCGTGCCGCAGTTGGTGACCGTTACGTGATGGAGCAACTACTTGCTAAAGGCTGGAAGATTGGCGCTGAAAACTCAGGTCACGTTATCTTACTAGACAAAGTCACTACGGGTGATGCAATTGTTGCTGCACTGCAAGTTCTTGCTTCTGTAGTTGGCAGTGATATGACACTACACGACTTGTCACAAGGCATGACGCTTTATCCTCAGGTACTAGAAAACGTGCGTTTTGCAGGTCAAAGTAACCCACTTGAAGCGCAGGTTGTACTAGACTCAGTAGCGGAAGTGGAAGCTGAGCTTGGTGACAAAGGTCGCGTATTGCTACGTAAATCTGGTACTGAGCCTCTAATCCGAGTCATGGTAGAAGGTGAAGATGCTGAACTTGTACAAAGCTCTGCGCTTAAGATTGCAGAAGCTGTAAAAGCAAGTTGTTAATCATTGCTTTAACCTGTTTTGCGAGAGAAAAGGGCATCTTTTGCCCTTTTTTTGAGCGCTTAATGCGTTAGTGGTGACTTTTTACTAATTTTCCCTTGTCAGCGTTACTGGCTTTCGCTAGTATTGCTCCGCCTCCCGTTAGGAGGTCGCTAGCCTTGTTCATGAATAAACACGATTGTTTTTGAACGGCGCTGGCTCAACAATTTGGAACATAGGTGGAAAAAAATGTTTTCAGTTCTACTTGTGATTTACCTGTTGGCGGCGCTTGGTGTGATTGGCCTTGTGTTGATTCAACAAGGTAAAGGCGCAGATATGGGAGCCTCGTTCGGTGCAGGTGCTTCAAACACAGTGTTTGGTGCAAGCGGCTCAGGTAATTTCTTAACCCGAACAACTGCTATTTTAGCAACCGTATTTTTTATCGTTAGCTTGCTACTTGGTCGTATGTCTACGCACAAGACTGAGTCACAATGGGTAGACCCAACACTAGGTCAACCAGTTGTAGAACAAGTTAAAGATGCAGCAAGTGAAGTTCCAGCACCAGCAGGTGATGAGATTCCACAATAAGCTGTAAAGGTTTATGTAGCCGAGATGGTGAAATTGGTAGACACGCTAGCATGAGGTGCTAGTGCCTTAGGTGTGAGGGTTCGAGTCCCTCTCTCGGCACCATGAATTTACAAACTTGTAAATCACTTGTGTGAGCGTATAATGCTCATCAAGTCGGACGCGGGGTGGAGCAGCTTGGTAGCTCGTCGGGCTCATAACCCGAAGGTCGTCGGTTCAAATCCGGCCCCCGCAACCAATCTCTTCTTTCAGTTGGAAAGGATGATTCGATTGGCAAGTTTGCACAGTGCTAACCACACTGTGAGTTAAGAAAAGCATTTCTTGGCTATTCTTAACGTATCAGGGTCCAGCAGCATAAAACCCCGACTTTCGGGGTTTTTTGTTATCTGAGTTTTTGTAAATGAACTCAGATACTGCTTGGTTTTTTGATTGGGCTCTGAGCCCTTTTTTTGTTTCTGGAGTGGTTCAAATGACTGGTTTAGAAAGACAACTTACTGAAATGCTTGAAGCTCCAGTAGAGGCATCAGGCTACGAGTTGGTTGGATTAGAATTTATTCGTGCGGGTGCGCACTCAACGTTACGCATCTACATCGACCATGAAAATGGTATCAACGTAGATGCTTGTGCAGAAGTAAGCCATCAGGTTAGCGCAGTACTAGACGTTGAAGATCCAATTTCTGTTGCTTACAGCCTAGAAGTTTCTTCTCCAGGCTTAGAAAGACCACTTTTCAAAGCAGCACATTACGAGCAATTTATTGGTCACGAGGTCAGCATCGTATTGAAAATGGCTGTTGCAAACCGTCGTAAGTGGAAAGGTATTATCCACAGCGTAGATGGTGAGACAATCGCAGTTACTTGTGAAGGGCAACAAGAAGAGTTTGCTCTAAGTAACATTTCAAAAGCTAACCTGATCCCTAAATTTTAGTTCCCTAAAAAATTTGAAGCTTAGAGGCTAAATACAATGAGTAAAGAAATTTTAGCGGTAGCAGAAGCGGTATCGAACGAAAAAGCGGTACCTCGTGAGCGTATCTTTGAAGCTCTTGAGATTGCTCTAGCGACTTCTACAAAGAAAAAATACGAAATCGAAATCGATGTACGTGTAGCTATCGACCGTAAAACAGGTGAGTTTGAAACATTCCGCCGTTGGTTGGTTGTAGAAGACGTTGAAAACCCAACAAAAGAAATCTCTCTAGAAGCTGCACAATACGAAGATGCAGACATTCAACTAGGTGATTTCGTAGAAGACGATATCCCGTCAGTTACATTCGACCGTATTACGACTCAAACTGCTAAGCAAGTTATCGTACAAAAAGTACGTGAAGCAGAGCGTGCACAAATCGTAGAACAGTTCATCGACAACGAAGGTGATCTGATCACTGGTGTTGTTAAAAAAGTGAACCGCGATACAGTTGTACTTGATCTAGGTAACAACGCTGAAGCGGTAATCCTACGTGATGACCAACTTCCTCGTGAAAACTTCCGTCCAGGTGACCGTGTTCGTGGTCTTCTGTACAAAGTTGCTCCTGAAGCGCGTGGTTTCCAACTGTTCATCACTCGCTCTAAGCCAGAAATGTTGGCTGAGCTATTCCGCGTAGAAGTACCAGAAATCGCTGAAGAAATCATCGAACTGAAAGGCGCTGCACGTGATCCAGGTTCTCGCGCTAAGATCGCTGTTAAAACAAACGACAAACGTATCGACCCTGTAGGTGCGTGTGTTGGTATGCGTGGTGCTCGTGTTCAAGCAGTATCTGGCGAACTTGGTGGTGAGCGTATTGATATCGTTCTTTGGGACGATAACCCAGCTCAATTCGTTATCAACGCAATGGCTCCTGCTGACGTTGCTTCTATCATCGTTGATGAAGATGCTCACTCAATGGACATCGCTGTTGAAGCGGACAACCTAGCGCAAGCTATCGGTCGTAACGGTCAGAACGTACGTCTAGCGTCTCAACTAACTGGTTGGGAACTGAACGTAATGACTGTGGCAGATCTTCAGAAGAAACACGCTGAAGAGTCTCAAGCGTCTATCGAAAACTTCATGAAGTACCTAGACATTGAAGAAGACTTCGCTCAATTGCTTGTTGAAGAAGGTTTCTCAACACTAGAAGAAGTTGCGTACGTTCCTGTTAACGAACTACTAGAAGTTGATGGTCTGAACGAAGAGCTTGTAGAAGAGCTTCGTAGCCGTGCGAAAGACGCACTAACGACAATCGCTCTAGCACAAGAAGAGTCATTCGAAGGTCTAGAGCCTGCTGAAGATCTGCTAGGTCTTGAAGGTCTAGAGCGCGAAATGGCGTTTAAACTGGCAGCTAAAGGCGTGGCAACACTAGAAGACCTAGCTGACCAAGGTATCGACGATTTAGAAGGTATTGAAGGTCTGACAGAAGAGCGTGCAGGCGAGCTTATCATGGCTGCACGTAACATCTGTTGGTTCGGCGAAGAAGCATAATATCAGCAAGGAGGAAGCGGCATGACACAATTAACAGTTAAAGCTCTGAGTGAAGAGATTGGTACTCCAGTCGACCGCTTAATGGAACAACTTGCTGACGCTGGCATGAACAAAGCGAGTTCTGACCATGTATCGGATGAGGAGAAGCAGAAGCTTCTCTCTCACCTGAAGAAAGAGCACGGCGATAAGTCGGGCGAATCTGAACCTACTAGACTGACGCTTCAACGTAAGACTCGTAGCACGCTAAGTGTTGCAGCAGGTGGCGGCAAAAGTAAGGATGTTCAAGTAGAAGTGCGTAAGAAGCGCACATATGTGAAGCGCAGCACTATCGAAGACGACGCAAAACGTGAGGCTGAGGAAGCAGCAAAACGTGAAGCTGAAGAGCTTGCGAAGCGTGAGGCTGAAGAACAAGCCAAACGTGAAGCTGCAGAGAAAGCACAGCGCGAAGCCGATGAGAAAGCGAAACGTGAAGCGGATGCAAAACGTGAAGCTGAAGAAAAGGCAAAACGCGCACAAGCTGATAAGGCTAAGAAAGAAATGAATGCAAAAAATGCGGATGCTAATGCGCAAGCTAAGAAAGAAGCTGATGAGCTAAAAGCACGTCAGGAACAAGAAGCTCAACGTAAAGCAGAGCAAGAAGCTGCAAAACTCGTTGAAGAAGCTCGTAAGCTTGCAGAAGAGAACGAAGCTCGTTGGTCTGAAGAAGAGACTAAGAAGAAAGAGCTAGAGAACTCTGACTACCACGTAACTACTTCTCGTTACGCACGTGAAGCTGAAGATGCAGCTGACCGTCAACAAGAAGGCGGTGCACGTCGTAAGAAGAAGAAACCAGCTGGCAAAGAAGAACAATCACGCGGTGGTCGTAACCAACGTGGTGGCAAAGGCCGTAACAAAGGCAAACTTGCTAAACCAACTTCTATGCAACACGGTTTCGACAAGTCTGCGACTGTAGCGAAACAAGATGTAGTAATTGGTGAGACAATCGTTCTTTCTGAACTTGCTAACAAGATGTCGGTTAAAGCGACAGAAGTTATCAAAGTAATGATGAAGATGGGCGCTATGGCGACTATCAACCAAGTGATCGACCAAGAAACAGCACAACTTGTTGCTGAAGAAATGGGTCACAAGGTAGTTCTTCGTAAAGAGAACGAACTGGAAGAAGCAGTACTATCTGATCGTGATACAAACGCAGAAGCAGTGCCTCGTGCTCCAGTTGTAACAATCATGGGTCACGTTGACCACGGTAAAACGTCAACACTTGACTACATCCGTCGTACTCACGTTGCTTCAGGCGAAGCGGGCGGTATCACGCAGCACATCGGTGCTTACCACGTTGAAACTGATAACGGCATGATCACGTTCCTTGATACTCCTGGACACGCGGCGTTTACCGCTATGCGTGCTCGTGGTGCTCAAGCGACAGACATCGTTGTTCTTGTAGTAGCAGCAGACGATGGTGTGATGCCACAAACAGTTGAAGCGATCCAGCACGCGAAAGCGGCAGGCGTTCCTCTGATTGTTGCTGTGAACAAGATCGATAAAGAAGACGCGAACCCAGACAACGTTAAGAATGAGCTAGCTCAATACGACGTAATCCCTGAGGAATGGGGTGGTGAGAACATGTTCGTTCACATCTCTGCTAAACAGGGTACAAATATCGACGGTCTTCTAGAAGCAATCCTTCTTCAGTCTGAAGTTCTAGAGCTTACAGCTGTAGCAGAAGGCATGGCGTCTGGTGTTGTTGTTGAATCTCGTCTAGATAAAGGTCGTGGTCCAGTAGCAACAGTACTTGTTCAATCAGGTACGCTAAACAAAGGCGACATCGTTCTTTGTGGTCAAGAATACGGCCGTGTTCGTGCAATGCGTGACGAACTAGGTAAAGAAATCACAGAAGCTGGTCCATCTATCCCTGTAGAGATCCTAGGTCTTTCAGGCGTACCATCTTCAGGTGACGAAGCAACAGTAGTACGTGACGAGCGTAAAGCACGTGAAGTAGCGAACTACCGTGCTGGTAAGTTCCGTGAAGTGAAACTTGCTCGTCAGCAGAAATCTAAACTAGAGAACATGTTCTCTAACATGACTGCTGGTGAAGTTGCTGAGCTAAACGTAGTTCTTAAAGCAGACGTACAAGGTTCTGTGGAAGCGATTGCTGACTCACTACTGAAACTGTCTACTGACGAAGTGAAAGTAAACATCGTTGGTTCTGGTGTTGGTGGTATTACAGAAACTGATGCAGTTCTTGCAGAAGCTTCTAACGCAATCATCCTTGGCTTTAACGTACGTGCTGACGCATCTGCTCGTCGTGCGATTGAAGCAGCAAGCGTTGATCTACGTTACTACTCAATCATTTACCAATTGATTGACGAAGTTAAACAAGCAATGGGCGGTATGCTTGCTCCAGAATTCAAGCAAGAAATCATTGGTCTTGCTGAAGTACGTGACGTATTTAAGTCACCGAAACTGGGCGCAATCGCTGGTTGTATGGTTACTGAAGGTCTAATTAAGCGTAACAACCCAATCCGCGTTCTACGCGACAACGTTGTTATCTACGAAGGTGAGCTAGAATCACTTCGTCGCTTTAAAGATGACGTTCAAGAAGTTAAGAATGGCTACGAGTGTGGTATCGGCGTTAAGAACTACAACGACGTTCGCGTGGGCGACCAGATCGAAGTATTCGAAATCGTTGAAGTAAAACGTACTCTAGACTAATTGACTAAAATTACTAACTGTCTGAAAGACAAATAGTAATTGGTTGTTGAATACACCATGGGGGGCTGGCTTGACCATCCCCCCATTCTTTCTATCTAAGAGAATGAATATGTCAAAAGAATTTAGCCGCACGCAGCGCGTATCACAGCAGCTGCAAAAAGAACTAGCGATGATCCTTCAACGCGAAGTTCGTGACTCTCGCCTAGGCATGGTTACGATTTCAGATGTAGAAGTATCACGAGATCTTGCTTACGCAAAAGTATTCGTTACTTTCCTATGCGTGGGTGAGCAGACGCCAGAATCATGCCTAGCAGCGCTACGTGAGCACGAAGTGCACATCCGAATGATGCTAGGTAAGCGTATTCGCCTACGTCTAACGCCTGAAATCCGTTTCTACTACGATAACACGCTAGTAGAAGGTATGCGCATGTCGAACCTAGTTTCTGAAGTTGTGAGCGAAGATAAACGCAAACAACAAGATTCTGGTCGTGAAGAAGATCAGGCAGGGGAAGAGTAATGGCTCGTCGTCGTAAAGGTCGTCCAATTAATGGCGTTATCTTGTTGGATAAACCAACAGGTATTTCTTCAAATGATGCACTGCAAAAAGTAAAGCGTATCTACTTTGCTGAGAAAGCGGGTCATACGGGTGCATTGGACCCATTAGCGACGGGCATGTTGCCAATCTGCTTAGGCGAAGCAACCAAGTTTTCTCAGTTCTTGTTGGATTCAGACAAGCGCTACCGTGTAATCGCAAAACTGGGTGAGCGCACTGATACGTCTGACTCTGATGGCGAAGTGGTAGAGACACGTCCTATTGATGTGAATCTGGAGAAGCTAGAAGCGTGCATTGATACGTTCCGTGGTGAATCAGATCAAGTACCTTCAATGTTCTCAGCATTGAAATACCAAGGCAAGCCGTTGTACGAGTACGCTCGCAAAGGCATTGAAGTACCACGTGAATCTCGCAAGATCACGGTATATGAAATCGTACTTCACCGTTTTGAAGGTGATGAAGTTGAGATGGAAGTGCACTGCTCAAAAGGTACTTACATCCGTACAATTGTTGATGACCTAGGTGAGATGCTTGGTTGTGGCGCACACGTGACTATGCTTCGTCGTACTGGTGTTGCTAAATACCCGTACGAAAAAATGGTGACGCTAGAGCAACTTAATGAGCTGCTTGAGCAAGCGCATCGTGATGAAGTGGCACCAAAAGAGTTGCTTGATCCCCTGCTACTGCCAATGGACACTGCCGTTGAAGATTTACCCGAGGTAAACCTAAACGCAGAGCTGACTAACCTAGTACAACACGGTATGCCCGTGCAGGTGTTTGGTGCGCCAGAGGGTACGCCAATTCGTATGACTTCTGGTGAAGAGAAGCTGTTTATCGGTGTAGCAGAAGTCAACGACGATGGAAAAGTAGCACCAAAACGTTTAGTGGTTTTCCGCGACGAAGAGTAACTTCGCAAAGCTTAAAAAATACCGGCATCATTGCCGGTATTTTTATATTGCGCGAGTGAGGAAACTTCCTTATAATTCGCGCTCCTCGTGTCGGCTGAATCAGAGATTGGCTGGCACAAATATTAACCTACTCTTATTAGGAGAGAATTATGTCTCTGAATGCAGAAACTAAAGCAGCAATCGTTGCAGAATACGCACAAGGCGAAGGCGACACTGGTTCACCAGAAGTTCAAGTAGCTCTACTTACAGCTTCTATCAACCACCTACAAGGTCACTTCAAAGCACACAAAGGCGATCACCACAGCCGTCGTGGTCTTCTACGTATGGTTTCTCGTCGTCGTAAGCTTCTAGATTACCTAAAAGGTAAAGATCTAGCTCGCTACCAAGACCTAATCAAGCGTCTAGGCCTACGTCGCTAATAAGCGACTGCATAGCAGTTTGTCTAAAAGGGGCTTTATGCCCCTTTTTTGTTGCCTGTTACTTATTTTGACTGCTATAGCTTAGCCAAATCAGACTTATGCCGTTATACTACACGCGGCTTAATCTCGTTTAGAGATTTTCACTAAGCTCATTGCATTACAGTCAACCTCGTCGACCAAAAGGTCGCGACTATTAAAAGTGAACTGAATACTAAGTTAGTTTGTTTTTACTAGTCGCGATTCGTAATGCCTTGGGTATCAATCAATACTCTCTAAGCAAATCAATCGATGCGCTTGGAAACAAGGAATAACAATGTTCGAAAAACCAGTTGTTAAAACGTTCCAGTACGGTAACCACACAGTTACTCTAGAAACTGGCGTTATCGCACGTCAAGCTACGGCTGCAGTAATGGTTACTATGGACGATACAGCAGTATTCGTTTCTGTAGTTGGTAAAAAAGAAGCGGTTGAAGGTCAAGACTTCTTCCCTCTAACAGTTAACTACCAAGAGCGTACTTACGCAGCAGGTAAAATCCCTGGTGGTTTCTTCAAGCGTGAAGGTCGTCCTTCTGAAGGCGAAACGCTAACGGCTCGTCTAATCGACCGTCCAATCCGTCCTCTATTCCCAGATGCATTCAAAAACGAAGTTCAAGTTATCGCGACAGTAGTATCTGTGAACCCAGACGTTCAACCAGACATCCCAACGATGATTGGTACGTCTGCTGCGCTAGCTATCTCTGGTATCCCGTTCAACGGTCCTATCGGTGCTGCACGTGTTGGTCACATCGACGGTCAGCTAGTACTTAACCCAAGCAACACTGAGCTAGAAGCATCTAAGCTAGACCTAGTTGTTGCGGGTACTGAATCTGCAGTACTAATGGTTGAATCAGAAGCTGACAACCTAACTGAAGAAGAAATGCTATCTGCTGTTGTATTCGGTCACGATCAACAACAAGCGGTAATCAAAGCAATCAACGAATTCAAAGCTGAAGTCGCTACTCCTGCTTGGGATTGGGTTGCACCAGAAGAAAACACAGCGCTTGTAACTAAGATTGCTGAACTTGCTGAAGCTAAACTGGTTGAAGCTTACCAAATCACTGAGAAAATGGCTCGTTACGACCGCATCCACGAGATTGCTGGTGAAGTTAACGAAGTTCTTCTTGCTGAAGATCCAGAAGCAAACACAAAAGAAATCCACACTATCTTCCACGATCTAGAGAAGACAGTTGTACGTCGTAGCATCATCGCTGGTAACCCACGTATTGATGGTCGTGAAAAAGACATGGTTCGTGCGCTAGACGTACGTACTGGTGTTCTTCCACGTACACACGGTTCTTCACTATTTACTCGTGGTGAAACTCAGGCGCTAGTAACTGCGACTCTAGGCACGCAGCGTGATGCTCAAATTATCGACGAACTAACGGGTGAGCGTAAAGATCACTTCCTACTACACTACAACTTCCCTCCGTACTGTGTAGGCGAAACTGGTTTTGTAGGCTCTCCTAAGCGTCGTGAAATCGGTCACGGTAAACTGGCTAAACGCGGTATCGCAGCAGTAATGCCTTCTGTTGATGAGTTCCCATACACAGTACGTGTTGTATCGGAAATCACTGAATCTAACGGTTCATCATCAATGGCTTCTGTATGTGGTACTTCTCTTGCTCTTATGGATGCAGGTGTGCCAATCAAGTCTTCTGTTGCGGGTATCGCAATGGGTCTTGTTAAAGAAGGCGACGACTTCGTTGTTCTTTCAGACATCCTTGGTGACGAAGACCACCTAGGTGACATGGACTTTAAAGTAGCGGGTACTAACACTGGTATCACTGCACTTCAAATGGACATCAAGATCGAAGGTATCACTAAAGAGATCATGCAAATTGCGCTTAACCAAGCTCAAGGCGCACGTAAGCACATCCTATCTGTAATGGATGAAGCTATCTCTGGTGCTCGTGAAGACATCTCTGAATTCGCTCCTCGCATTCACACAATGAAGATCAGCGCAGAGAAGATCAAAGACGTTATCGGTAAAGGTGGTGCAGTTATCCGTGCTCTAACTGAAGAGACTGGTACTACTATCGAAATCGAAGACGACGGTACGATCAAGATTGCTGCAACTGAAGGTGCAGCAGCGAAAGAAGCTATCCGCCGCATCGAAGAGATCACTGCTGAAGTTGAAGTAGGCCGTATCTACACTGGTAAAGTTGCACGTCTAGCTGACTTTGGTGCATTCGTAACGGTTCTTCCTGGTAAAGATGGTCTAGTACACATCTCTCAAATCGCTGAAAAACGCGTTGAGAAAGTGTCTGACTACCTAACTGAAGGTCAAGAAGTTCAAGTTAAAGTTCTTGAAATCGACCGTCAAGGTCGCGTACGTCTAAGCATGAAAGAAGCAGTAGAGAAGCCAGCAGAAGAAGCGTCTGACGCATCTGAAGCTAAAGGCGAGTAATCTAAGATTCGACTTTTGGTCTTTTATTAGCTTAAGAGCCTGAAAGCATGCTATAAAAGGGGAGCATTTTCGCTCCCCTTTTTTTTGGCCTGTTTCGTCAAGTTTAGCTTCAAGCGAAGTTAAATATCCTATAGTGCATAAAGAGAAACAGACCCAGAGCGGTCCAAACAGGAGTACCAATTAGTGAAATGGTTTCAAACCGCAAGTTTATGTGTCGCTATCGCGCTGACCGGTTGTGCTAACACCTCTCAACAATCGGCACAAAAGTGGATCTATCCTCCGATGGCGGTACCGCTACAACCAAGCGTGCAACAAGAAGTCCAGATTGCTCGTCTTTCTCAGTTATTACAACGTCCAGATTTGAGTGACGAAGTTCGCGCTAAGATGCATTACGAGCGCGGTAACTACTACGACAGCGTTGGTTTGCGTGATCTTGCCCGTTTGGATTTTAATCAGTCTTTGCAACTTAACCCTGCTCAACCAGATATCTTTAACCTACTAGGGGTGTATTTCACTCAAGTTGGTGAGTTTGATGCGGCTTACGAAGCATTTGATTCGACATTAGAGCTTGCACCAGAGAATTCATACGCAGAGCGTAACCGCGCGATTGCGCTTTACTATGGTGGTCGTATCGATCTGGCTTTAGAAGACATGACCAAGCATTACCAAGAAATGCCGAGCGACCCATTCCGCGCGTTATGGTTGTACATTATCGAAGCAGAACAAAATCCAGAGCAAGCGAAAGCGAACCTAGAAAAGCGTTACCAACGCGATCGCAGTGAAGAGTGGGGCTGGGTTCTAGTTGCCATCATGTTGCGTGATGTGTCTGATGACGCAGCGTTAAAAGCCATCATGGATGGTACGCGTGAAAACTACCGTCTTGCTGAGCGTCTAACAGAAACTTACTTCTACCTTGGTAAGCGTTACCAACTAGAAGGTGATATTGCTGATGCGATTTCACTGTACAAGCTAGCAATCTCTTTCAACGTTTATGAATACGTAGAGCACCGTTACTCCTTCTTGGAACTGGCGCAAATCTACGATCAGTTGCAGCAAGAACAACTTGCTAAGCTCAAAGCTGAGCAACAGAAGCAAGAAGAAAAATAGCCATTAGCCGCTCAACTAGAGCGGCTTTTTTGTGCTTGAAGAATTTGGTGAGCTTCTCTAAAATAGTTAGCCTTGCTAACTAAATGGGCGAAACGTAATGGCATTAGAAAAGAGCCTGATCGATTTAGAACGCTTTTGTGCAAAGGCGTGGCGAGTGTATGCCAAAGAAGATCCGCTTTCGCACCTGAGCTTTAATGAGTTTGATTACTTGCGAGTGATCCAGCTTCATTCAGAAGGTATACGCATTACTGACTTGGCGGAAGAGCTTCAAGTTACCAAGCCTTCGGCTTCAAACATGGTGGTTCGTTTGGAGAGAAAGGGCTTGGTGAAGCGTATTGCTTGTAATGAAGATGCTCGTTCTAAGCGCGTGCTGCTAACAGAAGAAGTGATCGAAGAAATGTCATTGGAACAGGTGGTATATAAAGACATTTCACAGCAGCTTATGTGTAAGTTGGATGCGAAAGAAGCACAGCAATTGAAAGCGCTATTAGATAAAGCGCTCGGAAACTAAACCTATTTTTTATTCTTTTATCTATTTAGTTAGCCTTGCTAACTATTGGTGGTAGTCATGCAAAACTCTATTTATAAACAGTTTTGGAAATACACAATTCCGACCGTCGCAGCCATGCTGGTCAACGGTTTATACCAAGTCGTTGATGGTATCTTTATTGGTCGTTATGTAGGTGCTGATGGATTAGCGGGGATCAACGTTGCGTGGCCGATCATTGGCTCGATACTCGGTATTGGTATGATGGTGGGCGTGGGTACGGGCGCTCTAGCCTCTATCAAGCAGGGTGAAAAAGACCGTGAGGGCGCGAAACGCATCCTTTCTACTGGTTTATTGCTTTTAGTCGCTTTGATGCCAGTTGTAGCAACAACATTGTTCTTCTTCGCCGATGATTTTATTCGCTGGCAAGGCGCGGAAGGTCGTGTTTATGAACTTGGTTTGCAGTATCTGCACATCTTAAGCGTCGCGTGTGTGTTCTCGCTTGGGTCAATTGCGGTGCCGTTCTTATTGCGCAATGACGATAGCCCGAATTTAGCCACCATCTTGATGGTGATTGGTGCCGTCATCAATATCGTGCTCGATTATATCTTTATTGCTTGGCTTGGCTGGGAGCTTAAAGGAGCGGCAATCGCAACTGCGTTAGCGCAGATGGTGGTGACGATTCTTGGTGTTGGTTACTTCTTTACTGCAAGAGCGAAGATGCGCCTGTCGACTGGCGATCTGAAAATGCAGTTTGATGTCATCCCTAAGATTGTCATGATCGGCACATCGAGCTTCTTTATGTATGCCTATGGCTCAATGATGGTGGCACTTCACAATGCGCTATTTGCCCAATACGGCAGTGCATTGCTTATTGGCGCTTACGCTATCTTGGGCTACATAGTGACGGTTTACTATTTGATTGCGGAAGGCATTGCCAATGGTATGCAACCTCTAGTGAGCTACAACCATGGTGCGCGTAATCAAGACAATATTCGTAAGCTGTTGAAGGTTGCAATGGGGACTTCGGTGCTAGGTGGGGTTGCGTTTGTTATTCTGATGAACATTTTCCCATACGAGTTTGTGTCCGTGTTTAACAACGCCGACCAACATCTTATTGATGCGACGGTAGTGGGGATTCGTCTCCATATGTTTGCGCTGTTCTTAGATGGCTTCTTGGTGGTTGCCGCAGCGTACTACCAATCGGTGAACAAAGGCAGCAAAGCGATGTTCGTGACCATTGGTAATATGGTGATTCAATTGCCGTTCTTATTCATTATGCCAAAGCTATTCGGTGTTACTGGTATCTGGATTGCGTTCCCATTGTCTAACATAGCTTTGAGCTTAGTGGTGATGACAATGCTGTGGCGCGATATAAAGAAGCTAATGAACGAGAGCTCTGTAGAGCCAAGTATTCAAGCGTCTTAACGACGAATAAAAATAAAAAAGCGAGGTTATAACCTCGCTTTTTTATTGCTTTGAAGCCCGTGAGAAAGAGTTAGATGTTCTTCACTTCCAGACCCGCAAGCTGATGCCAATAACCGTTACATTGGCGGTCTTGGATCTTGCCTGGGTTAGTACCTTTCTCATTGGAACGGAACTGATCCAGTTCAGAGAAGGTGCTAAGACCAAGTGGGCTCAAACGTACCACGTCAACCAGACCTTCCATGCTTGGTAGATCGTTGATCAGGTTGTAGCAGTAACCAGACTGAGTTTGGATACCGTTTAGGTTAAATACTTCCTGACCCTCTTGGCTGCTTACTTTAATGCCCGTTGGGTACTTAATACAGCAGGTTTCGCAGTCATCTTTGGCTTTGTTTTCTGCACGAGCTGTAAAGCAGCGCGCCGAGTAAGCCAGAGGCAGATAACCATGACTGAAGACTTCTACTTCAAACTTATTACGAATACCAAGTTCATCACATTGAACCAGCGTGTTGCTGAGCCATTCGCGTGATAGTTCTACTGGCATGCACCAGCGGATCATGCCTTGTTTTAGAAACAAGTTAAGCGTGTGAGCGTTGTAAGTATTAACTGCAGGGCCAACGACGAAAGGCACTTTATGCTCAGAAGCCAGTTGAACCGCGGACACGTCATTGGCTTCAATCGCGAAGTCACCATTGTCGATGTACTTCTTCATGATGTTCACTTCACTTGGCGCTTCTAATAGTGCCATCGTTGATAGCACGACTTGTTTGCCAGATGCAGAGAGTTCTTTCGCGATATCGAACCAATGTGCAGGCTTCATTTCACGACGTTTCGAACATACGGTTTCACCAAGGTAGATGATGTCCGCAGAGCTTGATTTTGCTTGTTCATAAAACGCTTCAACGTCTTGCTTTGGCCAGAAGTACAACAGTGGACCAAGCGCGTATTTCATTGAGTTATCCATTTTAACCTCTACTGCCATTTACGGTGGTAAGCACCAAGAGTGGTTTGCGTGCCTTCAGACACGTTTGCCAACGCTGCATCCCAAGCCGCTTCTACTTGGTAAGCTTCTGGGTTTGCTTGGTAGCGATCAATCGCTGCACGCCATGTGCGCGTTACTTGTTCTACGTACGCAGGACTCCGTTGGCGACCTTCAATTTTTACTGAAGCGACATTAGCGGCAAATAGCTCTGGCAGCATCGACAGGGTGTTCAAACTGGTTGGTTCTTCCAGTGCGTGATAACGTTTTTTCTCGCCTTCAATTTCAGCTTCAAAACGACCTTTACATAAGGTTGGGTAGCCCGCGTTTTCACCTGCGCTGTAGCGATCGATCAGAATGTCGTTAAGACGAGACTCCAGACCATTCTCAGTCTCTTGCCAGCGGACGTATTTTGCTGGAGAACATGCACCAACGGTGTTTGGTGATTCACCTGTCATGTATGACGATAGGTAGCAACGACCTTCTGACATGATGCACAGGCTACCAAAAGCAAAGACTTCTAGCTCGACATCACTGGTGATATTGCGAGAAAGCTGTTTTACCTGATGGATAGACAGTACGCGAGGCAGTACTACGCGTTTTACGTTGAAGTTTTGTTTGTAGAAATCAACGGCTGCAACGTTGGTTGCTGAAGCTTGCACAGAAAGGTGCAGCTCGAGCTCTGGGTATTTGCGAGCAGCGTACTCAAGTACCGCAATGTCAGCCACGATCAGTGCATCGACACCCAGTGCTGCTGCATTGTCGACAGCGTTTGTCCAACGTTCGAAACCATTTGGATGGGCAAAGGTGTTGAGTGCAACGTGGATCTTTTTGTTGCGGTCATGAACGTATTGCACCGCTTTTTCTAGCTTCTTGCCGTTGAAGTTCAGACCAGCAAAGTGACGCGCGTTGGTATCGTCTTTAAAGCCGATGTATACGGCATCTGCACCGCAATCAATCGCAGTTTTTAACGCAGGCAGGTTACCCGCAGGACACAAGAGTTCCATATGCTCACAATCATAGAGAATAAAAAGGTGTCCGCATTTTATGAAGAATTATGAATAGCGAAATTGACCTAAGTTAGGTTTAGCTCAATAAAGTTGAGATTTACCCCTTGAGAGTAAGGGGTAAATCTCAGATTTTGTTGCTGTTGAGATCAGTTCTTATGACGGCGGTTTTGCGCAAACAACTCTTCCACTTCGTGTTTAGGTTGAGGACGGTAGAAATGGAAGCCCTGAATCGAGTTACATTGTAGGTTCGATAGCAGTGTTGCTTGCTGGTGGGTTTCGACACCTTCGGCAACAACGGTCAAATCTAATGATTTACCAAGATTGATGATGTTCTCAATCACCGTCACCTGTTTCGGTAGTGTATCGATGTCGTTGATAAACGCACGGTCGATTTTTAATTCATCGATAGGGAAGCGTGCTAAGTAGGAAAGGGAAGAGTAACCAGTACCGAAATCATCGATAGACAGCGCGAAACCAAGCTTCTTGATCGCATTAAGCATTTGCAAAGTGTGTTCGCTATCGCTCATTACCGCACTTTCGGTGAGCTCAAAGGTAATGCAGCTTGGGTCAAGTTCAGTAGTGCGCAGTAACTTCTCCATATAGTCGATCAGTTGTGGATTACCGAACTGCTCTGGAGAGAGGTTGATTGCCACGCGTCCCGGTAGAATGCCTTGCAGTTTCCAGCGTTTTACTGTGTTAAACACATCGCGCATGACCACGCGACCAAGGTGTTCAATTAAGCCTGCACGCTCGGCGACAGGGATAAATGCGCCCGGGCTGATGTAGCCTTCGACTGGGTGCTTCCAACGTACAAGCGCTTCGGCGCCGTTAATGCTGAAGTCGCGCGCGTTAACCTTCGGCTGGTACCAGACTTCCAACCCGTTTTGCTGCAAGGCTTTCTGCAGTTCAATTTCTAGCCATAAACGCATGCGCGCTTCTTTGTTCATCTGATCGTTGAATTTAATCAGACGGTTCCGACCGCGATCTTTCGCTTCATACATTGCAGTGTCAGCATTTTGCAGCAGAATGCGTGCATCTTGCCCATCTTCTGGGTAACGTACACTACCGATAGAGCATGCAAGGCGTTTACTGAAGTGATGGAGATCGAAAGGTTGGTTAATCAGAGAAATAATGCGCTCAGAGAGAATCTCCGCCATGCGAGTGTTTTCTGGCTCAGGCAGAATGATGCCAAACTCATCGCCGCCCAAGTGCCCAATGATGGCTTGATTAGGTAAAGATCGTTTTAAGCGGGCGGAGACTTCTTGAATCACTTTGTCACCGATGTGGTGACCAAGTGAGTCGTTAATGTTCTTAAAGTTATCGATGTCGAGGTAGAAAACCAGCAACGGTGTCTGGCTCTTAATAAGTTGCTCTAATCGTTTCGTAAAGCCAAAGCGGTTATACAGTTTGGTCAGTGAATCGATGTGTGCGTCTTCATTGGAATTAGAAGAGAGCAGCTTGGGTGCGTCATCGGCATCTTGGATCAAAATGATTTGAGATTCACTCCCAAGAATTGCCGTGGTATCAGCATGCAACTGAACTTTCCGTTCGAAGCCACAGCGGGCGCTGGTCAGACACACAAAAGGTTTTTCAGAAAGTAATGTGCTGATGCGATGGGTGAAGACTTTTTTGCTGTTTTCATCGATAAACAAGCGAGTCAGCTCTTCACCAAGTAGCTCATGAGGCGAGTTCAACCCGAGTAAACGTGCGGAGGCTGGGTTGGCAGAGATGATGATGTCATCTTCTACCAATAACAAACCGTCAGGCAGTAATTGGGTTAATTTGGCGAACTTACTTTCTGACTCTTCTAAAGAACGAACCAGAATTTGTTTCTCAGACGTATCGATGGCGTGGAAGACCACGAAGCGGATTTCATTTTCTTCATGAACTGGAGAAAGGCTAAAGTGGAGGCTGGTTTCAAGGTCCGTTTCGTCAAGCGTGATTTCCGCTTCAACATGATCGCCTTTGAACGCGCGTTGGTAGTAGGGCGCGAGCTTCTTATAGAACTGCTCTCCCAGTACTTGGCTGTCGTTCAGACCAACGATGTCGTCGTGTCCTAAGCCTGCAATGTCACAATAGCGATCACTTACCATTCGATAATTGTGTTTCTTATCAAGAATGGCAAAAAAGAATGGGCTATTTGAGGTAAGCGTTGCAAACCAATGTTGTAATTGCTGGGAAGGCATTAAGGTGTTACCGATCTCCAATGAGCCTGATTATTCGTCCGTGTAATAAAAACGCTATTTTGATAACTATAACTTTGAACATACCGTTATTAAAGCGTTTATCCACGTCTTCGCGTCAATAATACACGTAAGGTCAAAAAAACGACGCTTGGGTGAGTAAAACTGCCTATTTCTAAAACAAACAGATTTATTGATACATAACAGGTACTGGTATTACTCTATTGCGTAAGATAGACAACCTTATGACAAAGTAACGGATAATTAGCGTGTTAAACAAGATTCGCAGTCAACTAGTAAAGAACGCAGCATCAATTTTGCGATCTCCAGTCCAGTTATTGCCACAAACTGTTCAGAAAAAAGCCTTATTGGAAGGTTTGAAAATGGTGTTCAAAGAAGCCCTAGAAGATGGCGATTTTGAGTTCCTTGAAGACAAGTGGTTAAAAGTTGCGATTAAAGACTTGAACTTAGCATGGTACATCAGCTACCAAGATGAAAAATTAGTGGTAGCAGAGAAACCGGTTCAGGAAGATGTAAGCTTTAGTGGTAACCTTAACGACCTAGTACTTATTGCTGGTCGCAAAGAAGACCCTGATACGCTGTTCTTCCAACGTCGTCTTTCTATCGAGGGCGACACTGAGCTTGGCTTAGAAGTGAAAAACCTGATGGACAGTGTCGACTTAGAGCAGTTACCAAAAGCGATGCAAGTAGCACTGAACCAATTGGCTGACTTTGTTCAGAAAGGGGTTCAAGCGCCTGCACAAGAAACCGGAGTAGCGAATGCTTATTCGAACTGAAGCCCCTGCGGACATTCTCACCATTGACCGCTTATTAAAACACGCTTTCCCAACGGATGCGGAAGCCAACCTAGTGATGCGTTTACGTGAAAACGGTAAGCTCACTCTGTCTTTGGTGGCATGTACCGATGAAGGTGAAGTGGTTGGTCACGCGTTGTTTAGCCCTGTGACGTTGAATGGTGAAGATTTGTCATGGCAAGGTCTTGCGCCTTTGGCTGTACATGAAGATTACCGCCGCCAAGGCATTGCCGCTGAGTTAATCAAAGAAGGCTTTGATTCACTGCGTGATTTTGGTTACCCAGTGTGTGTGGTATTGGGTGAGCCGGATTACTATGCGCGCCAAGGCTTTACAGCCAGCGAAGAGATGGGCTTCGACTGTGCGTGGGAAGTACCGCAAGGTGCGTTCCGTGTAGCAGAATTGGTCGAAGGTCAGTGTGACGGACGCTCTGGTCGCATCGATTATTCGCCAGAGTTTTCTGAGCTATAATCGCCAATATTGAATGACAAAGCCCGCTGAAAAAAGCGGGCTTTGTTTTTGAGCCGATTTTTTGACTGGCAAAAGAGGAAAGGTGGATTAATCCTGTTCTTGGACGCGTTTTTTACCCCAAACTTCGATTTTTGCCTTTTTACTCATGCCAGCAGCATTCAATGTCATGTTACCCCAGCTTTTGTATTCCATCTCTAAACGTTTGAATTTCGCATCTTCAGAACCCGGCAGTGTCCAAGCGCGCGTCGACATGCCTTTGGTCAGAGTGCCAACCATGGTTTTGAGTTTTTTCTCGCTGCCATCGGTCATGGTCACTTTCATGTTCTTAATACTCATGGTGCCTTGAGTGCACTTAATTTTGATCTTGCTGAATTTACGGTTTTGAAACAGACCGTTTGGCTCTACTGTGTCGGTTTCTGTTTGGAAGTTCACGGTTTTCTCTGCGATCAGCTCCCAACCATCGTTGCTATCCTTAGCGAATGCGGTAAAGCTGGTGGTGGCGATAAGTAACGTAATAGCGATTGATTGGAAAAGCTTCATAACACCTCTGACTTTAAATGCGAAATTTTGATAGGATTGCCTCGTTCAAATAGGTGACAAAAGATGTCAATTAACGAGAAACAATATTTACATGAAATGGGGATCAGCACTTGGGAGCTGAGTCACCCAGAAAGGCTGGAAGGCTATCAATCGCCATTATTGGATTTGCAAAGTTCTTGTAAACTCCTATTGGTATCGCCAATGTGTCCAGAAAACGAGACAGCTTTGATGTTTGAGCGTGTTTTAAAAAGCATTAAGCTCACGCTTGACGACGCGCTGCACCTAGAGCCTGAACGCTTATCCATGCTGGGGGAGCATCAACTAGAGTGGGTGTGGTTCGCAGGCTGTGAGGCAGATGCCAGCATCAATGCCAAGCAACTGACTTCACCGCTATTACAAGATATTGATGGCAACAACGAACAACGCCGTGCATTGTGGCAACAAATCTGTTCGTACTCTTAACGGAGCTAACGCGTGACAATTGAAATTATGCCGATGGGTGCGGAGCACCTTGACCAAGTTTGGCAAATCGAACAGCAAGCGCATTCTCACCCTTGGGCAGAATCTTTGGTTCGTGATTTATCCAGTCGCGGTGCTTGTCATCATGTGATGCTGGAAGGTACTCAGGTGGTGGGTTACTTCTATGGGCAGAATATTGTTGGGGAAGTGACGTTATTGAATATTGCTGTTGCGCCATCTCATCAAGGCAAAGGGCTTGGGCAAAAATTACTAGATGCGTTTATCGAATACTGCGAGCAAGCCAAAGCAGAAAGCGCTTGGTTGGAGGTACGTGAAAGCAACCACCCGGCAATCCATATTTATGAGCAAGCGGGTTTTAATGAAGTGGATCGTCGTTATAACTATTACCCAGCTAAAACGGGTAATGGGAAAGAAGATGCCATCATCATGAGCTACCTGTTTTTTAATGAGTAAGGTCTGTGGATAGCAAATAAATTGCACACACCTTAAGTTCATCGTCACATTAATAAGCCTCGGAATTCCCGAGGCTTTTTACTTTCTGGCATTTTACTTCATCCTTTTGACCGATTTGCCAAGCTTATTTTTGTTCGCTTTATTACCATGTAGGTTATAAGTTTATAAATTATATGAAACAAGATCTTGTCGGGAGGAAGAATTTACGATGCCGTATCCGCAAAAATTCGATACTCCTGTTGCTCAGTTGTTTGATGAGCAGAGTAGGGGAACTGTTCTAACAGTCTTAATGTTGGTGACCTTGGCGACATTTGTGCCACTTGGTATTAAAAATCTCCTGATTGGGGAGACATTCCTTGGGTGTGTTTTACTGGCTTTCCAACTGAGTTTCATTATTGAGTTTGCTGCATTGTTTATCCTTGGTGAAAGTAAAATTGGATATCGTATTCCACTGTTTTTGCTTTGGTTATCAGTGGTTTTAAGTGTGCATATCTTTGGCATCATCGCGACGTATTGGGTATTTCCGGTCATTGTGGCTTTGGTATTTATCATCCCGAGTAAAGATGCGTTGGTTACCAATGGGTGGATCATAGCTGGCTGTACATTCTCGGCTTGGTATCAACTTGAATGGAGCATCACTTTACGTTTTGTTGTTGCGGTAATTTGCTGCGCCATAGTTGCGCATGTGGCAGTGCATAAAATTGTTGAGTTGCAGGATAGGTTGAAGTTTCTTTCTACTAGAGACTCGATGACAGGTGCTCTTAATCGAGGGCAGTTAGAAGCTTTTCTTCTACGAGCCTTAGATGAAAAAAGAAGCGGTACCACCTCTTCAATAGCAGTCATTGATATTGACCATTTTAAACAGGTAAATGATTTGTACGGTCATGATGTTGGGGATGAGGTGATCAGTCAGATCGTTACAACGCTCAATGACTATTCAAGAGAGTACGATTTGCTGTTTCGATTGGGGGGAGATGAGTTCTTGATCTTGTTTGAAGGACTTTCCGATCAAACCGCGCAATTTATGATGAGTAGCATCAGCGATAAGGTGCGCGCCAAACATTATCCTCGCCATGCAAAAGTGTCTTTGAGTGTGGGCATTTCTGAGTGCTTGCTCGATGATGACACACCAGATCTTTGGCTAAAGCGTGCTGACATTGCTTTGTACGATGCAAAGCAAAATGGGCGGGACCAAATTGTAGTGGCTTCTACCATTGCTGCTGAAGTCGAATTGCTGGACTGGCAGGACGAAGCTCAGCAACGTAGTTATCTATAAACTCGCGAGGACAAACTCACGAGGAAAGTTGCCCCTAAAGCAATAATAAGCGAGAATACCGCGCAATATTGAATCGAATAAAGCTTGTTTGAATTTCGAGCAAGTCATCAGACATCAAAGAAGACCAGTTTCATGTCAAATACACCTTTTCTAGGCGAAGTTTCTAAGCGTAGAACGTTCGCTATTATTTCTCACCCGGATGCGGGTAAAACCACCATTACTGAAAAAGTACTGTTATTCGGAAACGCGATCCAAAAAGCAGGTACGGTTAAAGGTCGTGGTAACGCACAGCACGCAAAATCAGACTGGATGGAAATGGAAAAGGAACGTGGTATCTCGGTTACTACTTCTGTAATGCAGTTCCCTTACAACGATTGTCTGGTAAACCTACTTGATACTCCTGGACACGAAGACTTCTCGGAAGATACTTACCGTACTCTAACGGCAGTTGACTCATGTCTGATGGTTATCGATGCAGCGAAAGGTGTTGAGGACCGTACTCGTAAACTAATGGAAGTTACACGTCTACGTGACACGCCAATCGTAACCTTCATGAACAAACTTGACCGCGACGTTCGTGATCCAATGGAAGTATTGGATGAAGTAGAAAACGAATTGGGCATGATGTGTGCGCCAATCACATGGCCAATCGGCTGTGGTAAAGAGTTTAAAGGTGTTTACCACATTCACCGTGACGAAACGATTCTGTACGAATCAGGTCATGGTCATGAGATCCAAGAAGTTCGCATCATCAAAGGTCTAGACAACCCAGAGCTAGACGAAAAAGTAGGTGAAAGCCTAGCAGAAAGCGTTCGTGAAGAGCTTGAACTTGTCATGGGCGCATGCCCTGAGTTTGACTTAGAGTTATTCCTAACGGGTGAACTAACGCCAGTTTACTTTGGTACGGCACTGGGTAACTTTGGTGTTGACCACATGCTAGATGGTCTGACGGAGTGGGCTCCTGCACCGAAAACGCGTCAAGCAGTTGAGCGTGATGTTGAAGCAACAGAAGACAAGTTCTCTGGTTTCGTATTTAAGATCCAAGCAAACATGGATCCAAAACACCGTGACCGTATTGCCTTCATGCGTATCGTATCGGGCACTTACACGCAAGGCATGAAGATGAACCACGTTCGTCTTGGCAAGCAAGTGAGTATTTCAGATGCGGTAACCTTTATGGCGGGTGACCGTTCTCGTGCAGAGCACGCTTACGCGGGTGACATCATTGGTCTACACAACCACGGCACTATCCAAATTGGTGACACTTTCACTCAAGGTGAAGCGCTGAAGTTCTCTGGTATTCCAAACTTTGCTCCGGAATTGTTCCGTCGTATTCGTCTAAAAGATCCATTGAAGCAGAAGCAGCTACTAAAAGGTCTGGTTCAGCTGTCTGAAGAAGGTGCGGTACAGGTATTCCGTCCATTGCAAAACAACGACCTTATCGTAGGTGCGGTTGGTGTACTTCAGTTTGACGTGGTTGTAGCTCGTTTGAAGTCAGAATACAACGTTGAAGCGATCTATGAAGGCGTGAACGTGGCAACTGCTCGTTGGGTTGAGTGTGGCGATGCGAAGAAACTGGATGAGTTCCAGCGTAAGAACCAAACGAACCTAGCATTGGACGGTGGCGATAACCTAACTTACATTGCACCGACCATGGTTAATCTAAACCTAGCGCAAGAGCGTTTCCCTGATATCGATTTCCGTGCGACACGTGAGCACTAATCGAATCTAACTCGCTTTACATCGCGTACTAGATTATAAGCCGCCGTTAGCTATACACTTAGTTAACGGCGGTTTTTTTATTTGGTTTACAAAGAACTCTACGAGCTAAAAAAGGGTGGGCAATGAACTGGTTTAAAAAAGGACTTAAACGCTACGATGATTGGTGCAAAGAGATGGGACTAACACCCGATCAAAAGCGCAGTTGCGTGCCGTACAAACAAGACCCAGCTAATGAGCCATCTTCAACAAAGAAAGAAGAGCAAGAGAAGCCAAGTAATGAAACTATTTGATACTCATTGCCACTTTGACTTCGATGTCTTCCAAGATGACTTTGCATATCAAGTTGAGCTTGCGCGTGAGCAAGGAGTAGAGCGCATCCTTATTCCGTCTGTCGGGCCAAGTAATTGGACTCGCATTCAAGACCTCGCCAATCAATATTCTCATCTCTATTATGCACTGGGTTTTCATCCCTATTTTCTCCAACAAGAGTTTGAGCAATTTGCTCCAGAGTTGGAATCATTGCTTTCTTCGTCCAACCAACAATGCGTTGCAATAGGAGAGTGCGGTTTGGATTTCGCCATCGAAGTGCCAGTTGAGCGACAAGAGCGCGCGCTTGAGTTGCAATTTGAGCTAGCAAAGCGGTTTGATTTACCGGTGATCCTGCACAGCCGCAAAGCGCACAATCGACTTATTCAGATGGTTAAAGCGGCACATTTACCAAAAGGTGGGGTGTTGCATGCGTTCTCAGGCAGCTACCAACAGGCGATGGAATGGGTTCGATTAGGCTTTTCGATTGGCGTCGGAGGCACCATTACGTATCCGAGAGCTAACAAAACTCGCGACGCAATTCAAAGATTACCCCTTGAACATCTCGTCTTAGAAACGGATGCCCCAGATATGCCTATACTTGGCTATCAGGGGGAGCCGAATCATCCCTCACAACTTATTCATGTTCTCAATGAATTGACTTCTTTACATAGCAAAAGTAAGCAATCGATTGCTTCTCAGCTGTGGGAAAATAGCAATTCTGCTTTCTTTATATGTGAATAAAATCTAAAGAAGCTGTTTAAAAGCGAAAACGTTTTCCTGCTTATTGTGAGTTGACTCACAAACGAGAGTGAATCAATGATGAATCTTATAAGAAAGTGTGAGGGTGGCATTACTTTAATTGATTCTGCATGAGTATAATTGCCCCCGCTTTATAGCTCCATTTTGTAACACGCCAACAAATAACTTATAAGGAAGTCATAAACTATGAGCCTGTTTATGAGCCTAGTCGGTATGGTAGTGCTTCTTGCTATCGCATTTGCATTTTCCAATAACCGTAAAGCTATCAATCTAAGAACTGTGGGTGGCGCATTTGCTATCCAATTCATCCTAGGTGCATTCGTTCTTTACGTACCTTGGGGCCGTGATCTACTAAACGGTTTCTCTACTGGTGTTTCTAACGTTATCAACTACGGTAACAACGGTTCATCATTCCTATTCGGTGGTCTTGTTTCTGACAAGATGTTCGAAGTATTCGGCGGCGGCGGCTTCATCTTCGCATTCCGCGTTCTTCCTACACTGATCTTCTTCTCAGCACTGATTTCAGTTCTTTACTACATTGGTGTAATGCAGTGGGTTATCAAGATTCTTGGTGGTGCACTACAAAAAGCGCTTGGCACTTCTCGTGCGGAATCAATGTCTGCAGCAGCTAACATTTTCGTAGGTCAAACTGAAGCACCTCTTGTTGTTCGTCCTTTCGTTCCAAAAATGACTCAGTCTGAGCTATTTGCGGTAATGTGTGGTGGTCTAGCATCTGTAGCTGGTGGTGTACTAGCAGGTTACGCTTCAATGGGTGTACCTCTAGAGTACCTAGTAGCAGCATCATTCATGGCAGCACCAGGTGGTCTACTATTCGCTAAGATTCTTCACCCAGAGACTGATCAGCCTCACGAAGACATCGAAGAAGCAATGGACGGTGGCGACGACAAACCAGCTAACGTAATCGACGCAGCAGCGGGCGGTGCGGCTTCTGGTCTACAACTAGCACTAAACGTTGGTGCAATGCTAATCGCGTTCGTAGGTCTGATTGCGCTTGTTAACGGTATGCTAGGTGGCATCGGCGGTTGGTTCGGTATGCCTGAACTGACTCTAGAACTAATCCTAGGTTACGCGTTCTCTCCACTAGCATTCCTAATCGGTGTTCCTTGGGACGAAGCAGTTGTTGCTGGTTCATTCATCGGTCAGAAACTAGTTATTAACGAATTCGTTGCTTACTTGAACTTCACACCTTACCTAGGTGACAGCGCTCAAGTAGTTGCGGCAACTGGTGAAGTAATGTCTGAGAAGACTACAGCTATCATCTCATTCGCACTATGTGGCTTCGCGAACCTTTCTTCTATCGCGATCCTACTTGGTGGTCTAGGTAGCCTTGCACCAAACCGTCGTTCAGATATCGCTCGCATGGGTATTAAAGCAGTTCTTGCTGGTACGTTGTCTAACCTAATGGCAGCGACTATCGCAGGCTTCTGCCTTAGCCTTGCAGCATTTTAATTAGAATCGGTTCTTAATATATAGACGCCGTTTTAAACCATGCCCTGTAGCAAGAGATTGCTGCGGGGCATTTTTCGTTTTTTGGACCTGAAAACTTAACCGCACGTAGGTCTACGTGAGTGGCTTACGCAGTCGGTGGAATAGGGGCTGGAAAATTTTGAGATACAAACCGTTTGCGCTCTATTTGGTGCTACAGTTTTGCGGTGAATATCTATAATGTAGTAATCACGAGATCGTGGTTATGATAACCACTTAATCATAGAGTGAATATTACATACTCGATGGGCAAATGAATTGCCCTCAATATCAAATCAAACAAGCGTTTTATTGTTTGATGTGATATTAAAGACACCGCAATCATAGATTGTTGTGCCATAGGCCAAACTGGTACTGTGCGGTGACAAGGATAGCAATTGGCATATGACTTTTTCGCAGTATATGCCGAGTCTTCAGGGAACCAAGTCCGTTCATAAATAGACTGTTTAGCCAATTTCTCACACTGTCTCGACTTGTTGATTATAGTTAGAGAAGTGATGTGAGGCTGAGTAGTGAATTTTTTGAATATTGATCGGAGATAGAAATGAGCGATTTAAAAGCAGCAGCGCTACGTGCACTGAAACTTATGGACCTTACTACGCTAAATGATGATGACACTGATGCAAAAGTGATCTCACTATGTCATGACGCGAAATCTGCAGTAGGCAACACAGCTGCAATTTGTATTTACCCTCGCTTTATTCCTATTGCTAAGAAGACACTTCGTGAGCAAGGCACGCCAGAAGTTCGTATCGCAACAGTAACGAACTTCCCACACGGTAACGACGATATTGAAATCGCTGTTGCTGAAACAAAAGCGGCTGTCGCTTACGGTGCAGACGAAGTTGACGTAGTTTTCCCATACCGCGCTCTAATGGCGGGTGATGAGAAAGTGGGCTTCGAGCTAGTTAAGCAATGTAAAGAAGCTTGTGGTGACATCCTTCTTAAAGTGATCATCGAAACTGGTGAACTTAAAGAAGAAGCGCTAATCAAGAAAGCATCTCAAATCTGTATTGAAGCAGGTGCTGACTTCATTAAAACTTCAACTGGTAAAGTGCCAGTAAACGCAACGCCTGAATACGCTCGTATGATGCTTGAAGTTATTCGTGACATGGGGGTTGCAGAAACTGTTGGTTTCAAACCAGCAGGTGGTGTGCGTACTGCTGAAGATGCAGCGGCATACCTAGCAATGGCTGACGAAATCCTAGGTGATAACTGGGTTGATGCTCGTCATTACCGTTTCGGTGCGTCTAGCCTGCTTACAAACCTACTAAATACATTAGAAGTATCGGACGAAGTCGCTGATCCAACAGCGTACTAATTCCAACAATACGTCTGAACGGTAGCACCAACTTTGGTGCTACCAAACCTCTTCTATCCTACTTATACCATGGCTCAAAATGAGCTTGGGAGGCACTAATGTATTTACCACAAGAAATTATCCGTAAAAAACGTGACGGCGAAGTTCTAACAGCCGACGAAATCAACTTCTTCATTCAAGGCGTAGCGAACAACAGTGTATCTGAAGGTCAGATCGCTGCATTTGCTATGACAATCTTCTTCAATGAAATGACGATGCCAGAACGTATCGCACTAACGTGTGCAATGCGTGATTCAGGTATGGTTATCGATTGGAGCCACATGAACTTTGGTGGTCCAATTGTCGATAAGCACTCTACCGGTGGTGTGGGTGACGTAACTTCTCTAATGCTTGGTCCAATGGTGGCTGCATGTGGTGGTTTCGTACCAATGATCTCTGGTCGTGGTCTTGGCCATACTGGCGGTACGCTGGATAAGCTTGAGTCTATCCCTGGCTACAACATCACGCCAACAAACGATGTTTTCGGTCAAGTGACCAAAGATGCTGGTGTGGCTATCATCGGTCAAACGGGTGATCTTGCTCCTGCGGATAAGCGTGTTTACGCGACTCGCGATATCACGGCTACTGTAGACAACATTTCACTAATCACGGCGTCGATTTTATCGAAGAAGCTTGCTGCTGGTCTTGAATCTCTAGTGATGGACGTAAAAGTTGGCTCTGGTGCATTCATGCCAACTTATGAAGCGTCTGAAGAGCTAGCAAAATCAATCGTTGCGGTAGCAAACGGTGCAGGCACTAAGACAACCGCTATCCTCACGGACATGAACCAAGTCTTGGCGTCTTCTGCGGGTAACGCAGTGGAAGTACGTGAAGCGGTTCGCTTCCTAACAGGTGAATACCGTAACCCACGTTTACTTGAAGTAACAATGGCGTCATGTGCAGAAATGCTGGTACTTGGCAAACTTGCTGAGAACACAGAAGACGCACGTGCAAAACTGATGGAAGCGCTAGACAACGGCAAAGCTGCTGAGTGCTTCGGTAAGATGGTTGCTGGTCTAGGTGGTCCTGCGGACTTCGTAGAAAACTACGATAACTACCTAGAAAAAGCAGAAATTATTAAACCTGTATACGCAACAGAAACTGGCGTTGTATCTGCGATGGACACTCGTGCTATCGGCATGGCTGTTGTTTCAATGGGCGGCGGTCGTCGCGTTGCGACAGATGAAATCGACTACGCAGTTGGTTTCGATAACTTCATCCGTCTAGGTGAAGTAGCAGATAGCGATAAACCTCTTGCGGTTATTCATGCTCGCACTGAAGAGCAATGGGAAGAAGCCGCTAAAGCACTTCGCAGTGCAATCACTGTAGGTGGTGAGTACACACCAACTCCAGAGGTTTACCGTCAAATCCGTGCAGAAGATCTTTAATCGAATAAGTAATTACACAAGGCCTACTCAACCATAATAAGAAGCCGAGTGGGCCTAAGGAACGAGCAATGAAAAGAGCATTTATTTTAGTACTAGACTCATTCGGCATCGGCGCAGCTGCAGATGCAGAACAATTTGGTGATGTAGGTTCAGACACATTAGGTCATATTGCAGACCAGTGTGAGCAAGGCTTAGCAGATAACGATCAACGTAAAGGTGCACTTCGTCTTCCAAACCTATCTAAGTTAGGTTTGGCAATGGCACATAAAGAGTCAACAGGTCGCTTCGCACCTGGCCTAGACGCAGATGCAGAAATCATTGGTGCGTACGGTCACGCAGCAGAGCTTTCTTCAGGTAAAGATACTCCATCTGGTCACTGGGAAATCGCTGGTGTGCCTGTTCTGTTTGATTGGGGCTACTTCACTGATAAAGCAAACAGCTTCCCGAAAGAGCTGACTGACCGCATCCTTGAGCGTGCGGGTTTAGACGGCTTCCTAGGTAACTGCCATGCATCAGGTACTCAAGTATTGGATGACCTTGGTGAAGAGCACATGAAGACAGGTCAGCCAATTTTTTACACGTCTGCTGACTCTGTATTCCAAATTGCATGTCACGAAGAGACTTTCGGTCTAGACCGTCTACTAGAGCTTTGCCAAATTGCACGTGAAGAGCTAGAAGATTACAACATCGGTCGTGTTATTGCGCGTCCTTTCATTGGTCCTGGTAAAGGTCAATTTGAACGTACAGGTAACCGTCGTGACCTTTCTGTTGAGCCACCATCAGCAACTGTTCTTCAGAAGCTAGTTGATGAGAAGCAAGGTGATGTGGTTTCTATCGGTAAGATCGCTGATATTTACGCGAACTGCGGCATCACTAAGAAAGTGAAAGCGACAGGTATCCCTGCATTGTTCGAAGCAACACTAGAGCAAATCAAAGAAGCGGGTGACAACACTATCGTATTCACTAACTTTGTAGACTTCGACTCAGCGTACGGTCACCGTCGTGACGTAGCGGGTTATGCTGCGGCACTTGAGTATTTCGATGGTCGCATCAACGAAGTGCTAGAGCTAATGGAAGAAGACGATGTTCTTATCCTAACGGCAGACCACGGTTGTGATCCAACATGGCCTGGTACTGACCATACTCGTGAGCACATTCCAGTAATTGTTTATGGTAAGAAAGTACCAGCGGGCTCACTAGGTCGTCGTGATAGCTTTGCAGATATCGGTCAAACATTGGCAAGTTACTTCGGTACATCACCAATGGATTACGGTAAGAACTTCCTATAATTAGGTAGGTTTTGAAAACTAGGAGCTTGATTGCTCCTAGTTTTATGTTGGCAGCATGAAAATGTTGCTTGTCGGAAATGAGAATATTCTAGCCAAAACCGCCAGTAGCAGTGCGGATCGCTAGAGACAGGTTAAGGAAAAGAAACATGGCAACTCCACATATCAACGCAGAAATGGGTGCATTCGCAGACGTCGTTCTAATGCCGGGTGACCCGCTACGTGCTAAATACATTGCAGAGACTTTCCTTGAAGATGTAGTTCAAGTATGTGACGTTCGTAATATGTTCGGTTACACCGGCACTTACAAAGGTCGTAAGATCTCAGTAATGGGTCACGGTATGGGTATTCCATCATGTTCAATCTACGTGACTGAGCTAATCAAAGACTTCGGTGTGAAGAAAGTGATTCGTGTAGGTAGCTGTGGCGCAGTGAACGAAGATATCAAAGTACGTGATGTTGTTATCGGCATGGGCGCTTGTACTGATTCTAAAGTTAACCGCATCCGCTTTAAAGGTCATGACTTTGCCGCTATTGCTGACTACAAAATGGTTCGCGCAGCAGAAGAAGCAGCGAAAGCTCGCGGCGTAGACGTAAAAGTAGGTAACCTGTTCTCAGCAGAACTGTTCTACACGCCAGATCCAGAAATGTTCGACGTAATGGACAAGTACGGTATCGTAGGTGTTGAAATGGAAGCGGCTGGTATCTACGGCGTTGCTGCTGAGTACGGTGCGAAAGCTCTGACTATCTGTACTGTTTCTGACCACATCAAAACTGGCGAGCAAACCACATCTGACGAACGTCAAACTACGTTCAACGACATGATGCTAATCGCACTTGACTCAGTATTGCTAGGTGATGAAGAGTAAGGGCGAACAGCCTTCTATTCTTTTGCTTATCAGCATAAAAAAACAGCCCGCATCATGCGGGCTGTTTTATTTTGATAAATTGGTTTTTGAACTACTTGGTTAGCAATAGGTTTTCACCTTTTTTACGGCGGATCGGCTGTCTGCGTAAAATCATGATGAACAGCATGCCACATGCAAAGCTCATCAGTACCATCATGTACATGTAACGATCACTTTTACGGTAGTGATGATCAGAGATTGCCGTTACACGACCGGTTTCAAAAGTCACTCGTACAAAGCCAATCACTGCGCCATCTGCCAGTACCGGTTCAACGAGCTGCTGACGTCCAATCGACGCTGTCGCAAGTGGCGTATCTAATCCAAGTACCTCTCGTACAGACAGCGCTTCTTTGCTGGATGCAAGACGCACACCTTGCGCGTCATAGATGGTCGCATCGAATACCAGACGGTCTTGTGCTAACTGATTCGTCAGTTTAAGCAGACGTTCTTGGTCTTTATTTATGATCATTTCACTGGCAGATAACGACGCCTGTGAAATCAAAACTTTGGTCAGGGTTTCAAGCTGCTGCGCTTGTATCTTCTCATTACCCTTACTGATCACGACACTGTTTTTGATGGTGACAAATAGCATCACACACAGCAGTATCAGCGCCAGAATTCGTAGGGCATTCCTTACTGAGAATAAGGATTCACTCATGCTCTTTACTCGTCCATTCAAAACAAAACAAAGACTTGCCTTTTTAGCTTGTTGAGGTAACGTTTTAGCAAAGTCACAAGGGATTATATACATGGACGCGTCAAAAAGCTTGCCTATCAGAAGGCATACGACTCTTTTAAAACGACTACCCGAAACTCGCTTTGCTACTCAGCTCGATAAAGCCAAGGCTAACTGGATTGTATTTGGTGAGCACCTTGAGCCTCGCAATTTTGAAGACATCGATTTTTTTACCGGCTTCTACAACCCAATTTTAGATACTTGGAAGGTAGGTCAGTATGAAGTGGCATTGATGGCGGGTAACCTTACGCCAGAGCATGAAACCATTCTGAAAAGCTTAAATCTGGATTACGCTTCTTTAAACGAAGTACCGGATCTTTCTGCGCCGGGTTTGGTTGTGTTTGATATGGATTCAACTGCGATTCAAATCGAGTGTATCGACGAGATTGCTAAACTTGCCGGTGTAGGCGAAGAAGTCGCCGAAGTCACCGAACGAGCCATGCAAGGTGAGCTGGACTTTGAACAAAGTTTACGTCAGCGCGTTGGTAAGCTGAAAGGGGCTGATGAAGCCATTCTTGAGCAGGTACGAAGCCAACTGCCATTCATGCCAGACTTCGAAGCGTTGATTACAACCTTCAATGCATTGGGTTGGAAGACTGCGATTGCCTCTGGTGGATTCACTTACTTCTCCGACTTTGTTAAAGACAAAGTGGGATTGGATTTTGCTCAATCCAACCAACTAGAAATTGTTGATGGCAAATTGACGGGTGAAGTGCTTGGCGATGTTGTATCTGCCCAAACCAAAGCTGACATTTTGGTAGAGCTTGCAGAAGAGTACGAGATTGAACAACACAATACCGTCGCAGTCGGTGACGGTGCAAATGATCTGGTGATGATGTCTGCTGCAGGGCTGGGTGTGGCTTATCACGCTAAACCTAAAGTTGAAGAGCAAGCGCAAACTGCCGTTCGATTCGTAGGTCTAGGTGGTGTGCTGTGTATTCTTTCTGGTGCTTTAGTTAAGCAGCAGAAAATCAGTTGGAAAGCGAAACCATAATCTGGGTTTTCACGACGAAACACGATAGAAAAACACCGCCAGTTTGGCGGTGTTTTGTTATTCAGTCAGTTCTAATCGCACGATCACTTCTTCAGTAATGTCTTCAAATTCGCTGTAGCCAACTAGTGCGGTCAGCTCTTTTTCTAGTTTACTGGCTTGATGAACCCCAAATTGGGTTAAATCACTCAAATCTTGGCGCAGCAAAGAAGTCATCGGATCAAAGATTGGCGCGGTAGAAATACGGGTTGCGTAAAACTCACCCATCATGCGGGCTTTCTTTATGAACTGAATACGTTCTTTGACACTGGTAAAATCTTGTTGCAGCTTCGACTCTAGCCCAGTGATTTTGCTACCAACTTTCGCCACGCTGATGTAAACATCTTGATGTCTCGCCTGAGCGCCATCAATACGTTTAATTGGTTCGGCGATCAGAGTGCTAGATCGTCCCTTAAATAATGGTTCGAGAGAGAACTGCTGATTGTGACCAAGGCGTGCATATAACTCGATGTGCTTCGCTAATGGGAAGTTGACACCAATAACGGGAGTTTTCACCGAAGAGGCTGCGCTTTTACTAATAAAGATTGGCGTACTCAAAATACGTGAGAGTAGGACACTGTGCAGCCTTTCCAACAATGCGTTACTTGGCAGCATCTCTTTTTGTGGGATGAGTTTGTCTTGGTTGTGCTCGATAATGCTATTGAAGAAAGCAATAACACGCATGGTTTTGCTGTCTTCATCTATGACCAGTTGCACGCTACGACCATCGGGACTCACCCGAATAATCCGATAAGGGACTTCTGAAAGAGGCAATTTCTTATCGTATAACTGTAGCTCTCGGAAGTTGATGCGTACTTCTTGCCCTGAGCGTAATTCCGTCGGCTCATCCAAGCGTAAGCCCAAGCCTCGCTTAGAGATATCCATGGTAAAGCCTGCAGCTTTCGCACTTCCGGTATTAAGCACTAAAGGGGTTTTGAAGCGATAACGGGGCTCTTTTCGACGAGATTGGGCGTCAAAGTAAATACCTTTTGGATTGCCGATGATCTTACGTGGATGGCGAAAAGCATTAAGTGTATTCGCGGGCACGCGAGGTTTTTCAGTAAGCAAATAATCCTGTCCAGACTTCTCATCGGCAATTTCTTGCAAAATGCCTACGTGGGTCAGTTTTTGCGAACTTTCGGCTAACTCAGAAGAAAACGCAGCAAGGTCTTCTTTTTCTTGTTGAGACAGTTCAAAAATCGAAATGCGGAAAGCACGCCAACTGGCGCGTTTGGCTCCCAGGTGCCAGAACAATTGACGCTGCTCTCTGGTCGCTTCTGGGCGCAGCATTGAATAGAAGTACGTTTTGTTGTCATGCTCATGAGTAAAGGAATAGAGCACGTTGGTTGCCCCTTTGACCCCCGGCGCAATTAACGAAGCCATCCTTTTCGGATTGAACAACGAACCAAATACTTGCTGGTTACGCTCATCATGCCAGTATTGCCACATCTTTTGGTTATTTGGTGTCAGCATTGCGAGCTTGAGTTCGCTGCCTTCAAAAAACAGAGGGAGGTTGCTGGTGTGCTTCAGGGCTATATGTTCGTAACCACGCGTGCGAGCGCGAATGATTTTATCTTGGTTATCATGACGAGCACGTTTTGCAGCGCTGTTGAGAGCTTCATCAATCAAGCGAGCAACGACATTGGTCTCGGTCAAGCGAATGGTTCTTAGATAACGAACAGCATCGTTCTCGTAGCAATCATCCACTGCGAGCACACGATAAGTGATTGGCTTTTCAACGCCGGCAACCTGAGATTTGCTGGCAAACTCGGTAAAGGTAACTTGAATGACTTCGCCCAAGCTGTATTTGAATGCACTTGGGACTTTGAATTTTGCTCCAGAGCTAGAAAGGTCAATACTCAGACCGTGGATCACTTGGCTTTTTGAGCGAATGATTTCTACCTGAGACTGTACTTTTAAGCGCTTTTCTTGGCGCTTTAAGTCGTAACCAAGATGAACCGGTTCGGCAAGGAATGGACTTTTAGGGTCGGTCAGCGATTGTTCTTCATTCTTACCGTTGTTTTTACTCATTACACGAAAGTTGTTACGTGTATTGACCAAGGCTTCCCACATGCCTTCAGTGTAAGCACCGAATTTTTTTAAGTTTTTGTGGTAAGCGTTGAAAGCGACGTCATCCAACCAATGAGGGATGCCACCTAATAAGTATTCACGACATTCACCTTTCACTCGACCTCGCAAATCAATGCTTTTCTTGCAAGGTGCCATGACACGGTTGAGTTCCATCTTTACAAGAATTTTGGCCGATGGCGGTTCCCCCTCGGTCAATTGACCAAGGACGAAGTCAAAGTCATCAGAGCCATAAACTGGGATGAGTCGTTCTGCGAGCGAGAGAATTTCAGATTGCTGCATTATTTCTGTTAAAGTATGTCGTTATTCGAATTATATCGGCTAAGCAAAGCAAAACTTGAGTATATCAAGAGTTCATGTCCAATAAGGTCAGACATGGCAGTGCTTGGTCACATTTGTTGAAAAAACCGAGTGTTGAAAAGATCGAGGCATCATGGCGAAAGCAAAACGAGCGTATGTTTGTAATGATTGTGGCGCAGATTTCCCACGTTGGCAGGGGCAGTGTAATGCGTGTGGTGCATGGAACACGATTACTGAAGTTCGTATTGCTGCATCGCCAACGGTAGCGCGCAATGAACGCTTATCTGGTTATGCAGGCTCAGCGACGGAATCAAAAGTTCAGACGCTTTCCGAGATTGATCTGCAAGAAGTGCCGCGTTTCACCAGTGGGTTTAAAGAACTCGATCGTGTACTTGGCGGTGGTGTGGTTCCTGGTGCGGCGATTTTGATTGGTGGTAACCCAGGGGCAGGTAAGTCAACGTTACTTCTACAAACCATGTGTTTGTTGTCGGCGCAAATGCCTACGCTGTACGTAACGGGTGAGGAATCACTTCAGCAAGTTGCGATGCGTGCTTCCCGTCTTGGTTTGCCAAAAGAGCATTTAAAGATGCTGTCAGAAACGAATGTCGATAAGATCTGTCAAATTGCAGAGAAAGAGCAACCACGCATTATGGTTATCGACTCGATACAGGTTATGCACGTTTCTGATGTTCAATCCTCACCGGGGAGTGTCGCTCAAGTACGTGAATCGGCAACCGCCTTGACGCGTTACGCAAAGCAAAACAATGTTGCTGTCTTTATTGTTGGTCACGTAACAAAAGATGGTACCCTTGCGGGACCTAAAGTACTTGAGCACATTATTGACTGCTCCGTGTTGCTAGATGGTGGGACTGATAGCCGTTTCCGTACGCTTCGTAGTCACAAAAACCGTTTTGGTGCAGTGAACGAGCTCGGTGTTTTTGCCATGACAGGGCAAGGGTTAAAAGAAGTGAACAACCCATCGGCGATCTTCCTTTCTCGTGGTGAAGAGGAGACGTCGGGTTCCTCCGTGATGGTTGTTTGGGAAGGTACGCGCCCTCTATTAGTAGAGATTCAAGCGCTAGTAGACTATTCACAACTGGCAAACCCACGTCGTGTCGCGGTTGGCTTAGAACAAAACCGTCTCTCTTTATTACTAGCGGTACTGCATAAGCATGGTGGTCTACAAATGGCAGACCAAGATGTATTTGTGAATGTCGTTGGTGGCGTCAAAGTCACAGAGACCAGTGCTGACCTTGCGTTAGTTATGGCGCTTTTATCGAGTTTCCGCGACCGTCCACTACCAAAAGATGTGGTGGTGTTTGGGGAAGTGGGCTTGGCGGGTGAGATTCGACCTGTACCAAGTGGGCAAGAGCGTTTGAATGAAGCGTTTAAGCACGGCTTTAAGAAAGCAATCGTTCCTGCAGCGAATATGCCCAAGGGCGGTATTCCTGGTATGCAAATCCACGGCGTGAAAAAACTATCGGAAGCTATCGAAGCATTTGATGAGTTGTAAACGCTATCTTGTGCCCCAATTCTAGGGGTAACAATAATGTTGAATCTGTCCTCATTATTGTCGAATTAAGCACACATATTGCGAAGTTTGACTATTATTTGAGGACGGAAAATCGACGTTAAAATTTTTTTTCTTCCATCCGCACGCAAGGGTATCAGTATTGACAGAATGTGATATACTCTGCGCGCACTTTATACCTTATTAACAGAGTAAGACAATGACTGATTTATCAAAATACAGAAACATTGGTATTTTTGCTCACGTAGACGCGGGTAAAACTACCTCTACAGAGCGTATCCTAAAGCTAACTGGTAAGATCCATAAGATCGGTGACACTCACGACGGTTCAACTACTACTGACTTCATGGAGCAGGAAGCTGAGCGTGGTATCACAATCCAGTCTGCAGCAACAACTTGTTTCTGGAACGATCACCGTCTAAACATCATCGATACTCCTGGACACGTTGACTTCACTATCGAAGTTTACCGTTCTCTAAAAGTACTTGACGGTGGTATCGGTGTATTCTGTGGTTCTGGTGGTGTTGAGCCTCAGTCAGAAACTAACTGGCGTTACGCTGACGAATCACACGTATCTCGTCTGATCTTCGTTAACAAACTAGACCGTATGGGCGCAGACTTCTACAAAGTTGTTGACCAAGTACAAAACGTTCTAGGTGCTACTCCACTAGTAATGACTCTACCTATCGGTATCGAAGAAGATTTCGTAGGTGTTGTTGACGTACTAAGCCAACAAGCTTACGTATGGGACGAGTCTGGCCAGCCAGAGAACTACGAAGTTCAAGACATCCCTGCTGATCTAGTTGAGAAAGCGGCTGAATACCGTGAAATGCTAATCGAAACTGCTCTAGAGCAAGACGAAGATCTAATGATGGCTTACCTAGAAGAAGGCGAAGAGCCATCTCTAGAAGACATCAAACGTTGTATCCGTAAAGGTACACGTGACCTAGCATTCTTCCCAACTTACTGTGGTTCAGCGTACAAGAACAAAGGTATCCAACTTATTCTTGACGCGGTAGTAGATTACCTACCATCACCAACAGAAGTTGATCCACAGCCTCTAACAGATTCAGAAACTGGTGAGCCAACTGGCGAAGTAGCAAAAGTATCTGCAGACGAGCCACTAAAAGCGCTTGCGTTCAAGATCATGGACGACCGCTTCGGTGCTCTAACGTTTATCCGCGTTTACTCAGGCCGCATGAAGAAGGGTGACACAATCCTTAACTCTGCAACTGGTAAAACTGAGCGTATCGGCCGTATGGTTGAGATGCACGCAGACGAGCGTAACGAAATCGATTCAGCTCAAGCTGGTGACATCATCGCTGTAGTTGGTATGAAGAACGTTCAAACTGGTCACACTCTATGTGATCCTAAGCACGAATGTACTCTAGAACCAATGATCTTCCCAGATCCAGTAATCTCTATCGCAGTTAAGCCTAAAGATAAAGGCGGCAGCGAGAAGATGGGTATCGCGATCGGTAAGATGGTTGCAGAAGATCCATCATTCCAAGTAGAGACTGATGAAGAATCTGGCGAAACTATCCTACGTGGTATGGGTGAACTTCACCTAGATATCAAAGTAGATATCCTAAAACGTACTTACGGCGTTGAGCTAGAAGTAGGTGCTCCTCAAGTTGCTTACCGTGAAACAATCACTCAAGCAATCGAAGACAGCTACACGCACAAGAAGCAGTCTGGTGGTTCTGGTCAGTTCGGTAAGATCGACTACCGTATCAAACCAGGCGAAACTGGTTCAGGCTTCACGTTCAAGTCAACAGTTGTTGGTGGTAACGTACCTAAAGAATTCTGGCCTGCAGTAGAGAAAGGCTTCGCTAGCATGATGGAACACGGTGTTCTAGCTGGCTTCCCAACTCTAGACGTAGAAGTTGAACTATTCGACGGTGGCTTCCACGCAGTTGACTCTTCAGCTATCGCTTACGAAATCGCTGCTAAAGGCGCATTCCGTCAGTCTATGCCTAAAGCTGGCGCGCAACTTCTTGAGCCAATCATGAAAGTTGACGTGTTCACTCCAGAAGATCACGTTGGTGACGTAATCGGTGACCTTAACCGTCGTCGTGGTATGATCAAAGACCAACAAGCTGGTACTACTGGCGTACGTATCAAGGGTGATGTACCTCTATCAGAAATGTTCGGTTACATCGGTACTCTACGTACTATGACTTCTGGCCGTGGTCAGTTCTCTATGGAGTTCTCACACTACTCGCCATGTCCAAACAACGTTGCTGAGCAAGTAATTGCTGACGTTAAAGAGCGTAACGCTAAGAAGTAATTCTTAAGTTAACTCTGTAAGACATCAAAGCCCCGCCTAGTGCGGGGCTTTTTACTATCTAGCATCTGTTTACTTGTCTATCTGAACGGAGCTGGTGTTTTCCAAAATTTATTGCTTACTTCATTCTTCTTTTAATTGAATCGTTTCAAAGTCTCGAACGGTACTGCGTTCAAATTCAGCAATCTCTTCTTTTATCCATTGACTAAATAACTGTGTTTTTTGACGCTTCAAATATCCTGTCGGCGCGCAAAGGTAATAGGCATACTTAGGCTGAATGCCTATGTCACCAATTCTTACCAGTTTTCCTTCTTGGATGTATCGATAAGCCAAGCTGTGCTTGACCAACGCTACGCCTTGTAACGAAAGAGCACCTTCTAAAACCAAATGCGAGCCACTGTACTTGAGTGTTGGTTTTGCCGCTTTATGACCTAATGTGTTGAGCCACATATTCCAGTCTAAGTCCGGCCATAAGTCTTCGATCAACTCCGCTTTATTTAAATCTTGGACGCTGGAGATACCATGTTCTTTTTGGTAGATGGGATGGCAGGCAGGGTAGAAGACTTCATCCATCAGCCATTGTGATTCCAGATTCGGGTAGTATCCATGACCATAACGGACACAGAGATCTATCTGGCTATCTTGAAATGAAACCAGTTCATTCGTTGGCTCCATGAGTAGCGAGATATCTGGATGTCGTTGTCGAAATGCAGCAATCCTTGGTACTAACCAATGATGAGCAAAAGAAGGCAGTGTTGAGATGGAGAGATGATTTGGGTTGGGATCTTGGTTAATTAATCGCACACCCTGTTGGAGGTGATTGAAACCTCGTTCGGCTTGGGCAAACAGCAAGTCGCCTTCTGCGGTGAGCAGTATCTTTCGATGTTGGCGCACAAACAAGTCGGTACCCAGAAATTCTTCCAATTGACGTATCTGTTGGCTAATCGCTGCTGGTGTGACAAATAAGTATTTGGCAGCCGCTTTAAAACTGCCTTCCTTTGCCGCGATGTAGAAATAATACAGCCCTTGTAGCGGAGGCATGCGTTCTTTCACATTAGTTTTCCTTAACTCAATGTCAGATTCTATCGTTTGAGAATAACAGGGTAGTCACTGATTATTAAGTGGTCAATGTGAATGAATCAAGGAGGGTATATGAACAATGCAACGCAAACCTGTGGTCACCTAGCATCGAAGCCACGCAAGAGCTTAGTTCAGTATATCTTTTCTAAATTAGCCGTATGGAGAAAAAACTACCGTACACGCCGTCATTTGTCTGAGTTACCTCCCCACCTTTTGGATGATATCGGCTACAACGAAACTGAAGTCCAAAAGGAAATTCAGAAACCATTTTGGCGTGATTGATCATCGTCCAAAATGAAAAACGCTCCCTTTATGGGAGCGTTTGAATTGTTGGTTCTCGGAGTGTGAGTAAGAGATTATAAATCTTCTTCCCATACAACCAGTTCACCTTTTGGCCAGTTGTGTCCGATTTCATGATATTTCTGCTCAAGAACGTGGCGTTTGATCTTCAAGGTCGGCGTTAGAATGCCGTTTTCAATACTCCACGGGTCTTGGATCATCAATACCCCTTTGATTTGCTCGTGCGATTCAAGTTCTTGGTTCATGCGAGCGACAACCTTGCGTGTGGTGCGGGCGTAACGTTCTTTATCAAAGTTCGGGAAGTCATGTGGCACAACTAATAAAATGGGTGCTGGCAAGCCTAAGCCGATCAAACACATCATTTCGACGCGGCTATACTCAAACAGTTTCTTCTCGATAGGAACCGGAGCAACAAACTTACCTTTGGCAGTTTTGAAGGTGTCTTTTTTACGACCTTGAATGGTGAGGTAACCATCCGCATCTATTGAACCGATGTCACCAGTATGAAGCCATCCTTCTGAGTCAAACGACTCTTGTGTCGCGATGTCATTTTTGTAGTAGCCAGAGAACAGCCCTTTGCCGCGAACCATGATCTCATCATCGTCAGCGATCTTAAGTTCAATACCTGGTCCGGCATTGCCCACAGAGCCAATCTTATCGGCGCGGAATGGGTAGTTTAGTGTGCTGTAGGCGAAAGACTCTGTCATCCCCCAAGCTTCAGTGATGTTTAGACCAACACTGCGGTACCACTCAAGCAGTGCTGGCGACACTGGGGCAGAACCACAACCAAGGACGCGGGCTTGATCTAAGCCGAGACCATCCGCCAATTTCTTCTTAATCAGTGAATTAACGAATGGGATCTTCAGCAGAATATTGAGCTTTTTCTGAGGAAGTTTGTCTTGAATACGTTGCTGGAACAGCGTCCACAATCGCGGTACAGAGATGAAGAGTGTCGGGCGATGCATTTTGACATCTTCAATGAAAGTATCGAGTGACTCAGGGAAAGCCGTCGTTACGCCACCCATAATCGATGAACCGAAGATGTAAACTCGTTCTGTGATATGAGCGAGTGGTAAATAAGAGAACAATCGATCGTTTTCTTGGATGCCAATGTGATTGATCAGTTGTTGAACAGACCAACTGAACGCGCCGTATGTCAGCATTGCCCCTTTCGGCAGCCCTGACGTACCTGAGGTGTACACGAGAGACATAAGCTTGTCATCATGGTGTTGTGGACGCTCTGCGCTTGGCTCTACGTCGGCAATAATCTCAGTAAACTGATATTGGCATTTCGGCGCAGTATCGTAAGGAAGTGCAATGCTAATTAAATCTGGCATTGAATCGATCACTTGTTGCGTTGCCGCTGGATCATCTAACTTACCGCCAATCAGTGCTTTACTTTCGCTGTGGGTAACACAGTACTCAATGGTGTCAGCGCCAGCTGTCGGGAAAATTGGCACACTCACGTAGTCGCCAAGCATCATGGCTAAATCGCAGATAAACCATTCGGCACAGTTCTTCGAAACCAATGCGACTTTTTCACCGGGTTGAACCCCCAAGTTGCGCAGAGCGGTAACCAATTTAAGCGCCTTATCGGCGACCTCGGCATAAGTAAATTCAACAAACTGTCGATTAATGATTTGTTTTAAGTAAACCTCATTTGGGCGTTCCTCTGCCCATTTAAGGATCATTTCATTTGGCGGCGGGAGAGCGCAACCAGCGGTCTGTTCTAGGTTAGGCTGATTCATTGTAGATGACTCCATGTCTTCTCTCGTTTGTATTTATAGTTGTTAAAACATTGTTAACTTTAGCATGTTAAATCATTATACGGGAATGCATTTTGATGAAATCTGTGGGAAAGGTTACGTTAGAGAAGGCAAAGTTGCCCAAGTCGTCATTCTTTAAAACTGTTGCCGATAGCTTGCGGGTGAAAGTCCGGTTTTCTTTTTGAAGATGCGAGAAAAATACGAGACGTCACGGTAGCCGCATTGATACGCAATATAGGCAATTTTCATTGAGTCTTCTTCTGTAAGCATTTTCTTGGCAAGAGAGATGCGCTTTTCCGTGATGTAATCGCGAAAACACATTCCAACTTTTCGGTGAAAGAGTTTAGAAAAGTAATTCGGGGAATAATGGCAAAGTGCTGCGGCTTCTTCCTCTCTTAGATCTTTGTGTGCATTGTTCGCGATATAGCTAACTACATCAGAAAAGTTAGGCTTGCCATTTTTCTTTAATACTAAATCACCTGAAAGTACTGCTTCACTAGACATGGTGGTGGAAAAGTATCTGAGCTTTATCTGTGACAACCATTCTGAAGCATTATTTGATTCAACGTGATAGTACTCAGCTGTAATGTGTTCAGGTGGGAGAGTGATGGGATTGGTCTTGTCGTGGATCACGAGTAACTTTTTATCAAGGTTCTCGCAAAGAGTAATTATGCTCTTATGTAAATGCTCATGCTTTGGCTCAGCATAGTAAAAGAAGTGGGTGAACTCTTTGTCGCTTAGGATTGAAATGTCGTTATAACTTTCGATAACAGAGAAAAAGGTTAGAAGCTCTGAGCGAAAAGTGCTCGGGAGAGATTCAACAGTTTTACCGAGCCAGTATGCCTTAACCTGTTCTTCCATAATGATTCCATGAATTGTGAACTTTATACAATTTGAGCCGTAAAACTAAAATTAGATCTCTATTCCTGAGATCAAAAAACTCAACCTTTCGTTTATTAAGCTTAGGCTTATATAAATAGACTTCAAGTGTGAAAGGTGTCACATATCTTGCTTGGTTTGTCTCAAATTTGCTACACATGCACTTTGTAGGCGTCTCTAGCAAGAAAGTGCTAGTGCTTGGCAAAAAAGTCCTACCCAAAATGAAAATCGCCCTCTAAGTTTTAAAGGACAGGTAATTGACCTGTTTATCAAGTTAAGACAAGGGAGTGATTGTCATGAGCAAATTTGTAGATAGCTGCAAAGCTTTTTTGAAAGATGAAGAAGGTTTAACTGTTATCGAATACGTAATCGGCGCGGCGATGCTTGTATTCGGTTTATCGACTATTTTCGGGGGCATTAGTAGTACATTGAGCACCAAGCTTGGCAATATTGTAAGTGCTATCTCTTCGAGCTCAGCTCCGTAGAAATATTAAACCATTGACCAAGAAACTAGTTGTGGCTAATTCACACTACTATAAACAGAAAGGTTTGACTGTTGTTGAATATATAATTGGGGCAGCTTTATTAGTTTTCTTCCTAAGTGTTGCTTTCGCAAGCTTGTGGGTGGATTTAGCTAATACAGTCGGCTCAATAATATCAATGATATAAAGAGGGGATAGAGCAAAAGTATGGATATTTATGCTCCTTTTTGGGTTGTTATGATTATGATTGCTATCAATGATATACGATGGCATAGAATACATAATAACCTACTCATTCTTTTGCTTCTATTTCTTGTTGTTAAACTCTTGATTCCACCAATTGATTACAATGAAATATTGTATTCAATGTATGGTGCGATTGCCCTTTTTGTTTTTGGGTTAATTTTATTTTTTCTCAGAGCGATGTCTGCGGGCGACGTAAAACTTTTATTTGTTGTTGGTGCATATGTTGGTTGGGGTAATCTTGTTGAATCCAGTGTATATATTGTTGTTGCTGGTGGGATAGTCGGATCGTTATATCTTTTCTACAGTATTTCTCAAAGCGGAGAGCAAGTGAGTTTTTTGGCAAAAAACTACTTTTTTAATCGATGGATACTGAGAGGAATAGAAAGTCAAAAAGAGAAAGGATCTACTAACCTTCATACCCACGTGAGATACAAGAATAATTTAACAATGCCTTTTGCTCCATCAGTGGTTATTGGACTCGCTATGTTTAGTTACTTTCATTAAAGATTAACAGTCTGGATTAATCTATTTTATTCGAGGGATCTCCATGGATATTCGAAAAAAACTGCATTCTGGAGACTTGACCCCTCACATTGATCCTATTCCTGTACCAACCTCGTGTGACGCTTTAGGCGTGCCTGAGGCCGTTGTAGAAAACCTGGTATTAAAACATTTGGCAGCCTATCCCAAATCTGATTTGCTTGAATTGTCTAAGCTTTTAGGGGTTGTCATAGGCGTTGTTGAAACAGTTCTTGCAACGTTGAGAGCTCGCTCAGAGATCGAAGTTTTTCAACCTAGTGAACATGGCTTTCAAGCCAGCATTTCTCACAATCACATTCGTTATTCGTTGTCTGAGAAAGGACGAAAGGCAGCAGAAATTGCTTTTGTGAAAGACCCTTATCTTGGACCTGTGCCAGTATCTCTTGCGCACTATTGTGAAATCGTCGAGGCGCAAGACTTACGATCGAAAGCGATCTCTAGGCAAGCGGTAGAGAGCGCACTCAGTGATGTATATGGTGCAGACCGTTTAGTGCCTTTGCTGGGACCCGCTATTAACTCTGGTCGTGCAATGTTGCTATATGGAGAAGCTGGTACGGGTAAAACGTTTGTCGCTTCTAAGATTATCAATGCATTAAATACCTCAGTCTATATTCCTTTTGCGGTATATGCTTTAGGTAATGTGATCAAAGTGTTCTCGCCTCAGCATCATGTCAAAGTTGAAGGGCATTTCGAAGAAGCAGAATTTCTATATAAAAAGCAATATGACAATCGCTGGGTGTTGTGTGAACGTCCAAATATTCAAGTCGGAGGCGAACTTACTCTGGATATGTTGGAAGTGAACCATTCAGAGCACAACAGAGTTTGGTTGGCGCCACTGCAGATGATGGCGAATAACGGTATTTTGGTGATTGATGACCTAGGACGACAGCCTGTTCCAGTGGATGCTCTACTTAATCGTTGGATTGTGCCAATGGAATATTTTTTCGACCAATTTTCATTGCCAAATGGTCAACAAATTACTGCGCCATTTATTTTAAATCTGGCATTTTCTACTAACTTTACGCCAGAGAAAATAAGCGACCCTGCCTTTCTAAGAAGGCTTGGGTACAAAATTAAATTCGATCCTATTCTTAAAGATGAATATCAAGAATTGTGGTTGAAAACAGCAAAACAGAAAGCATTAGAATTAGAGAGTGATGCTTTAGATACGGTACTAAATCTACATCAAAAAAATAAGGTTGCGTTTTATCCCTGTTTACCGAAAGACCTGGTGGGAATCAGCCAAGATATGATCAAATTTGAGGAATATTCACCAATTATAACGTCAGAAATATTGGAGAGGGCGTGGAAGGTGTATTTTACCGAGGATTAATAGAGGACAAGGAAAATGGGAAGTAAACAGGTGTTTTTACTACTTATTTTGTCAGTGATATTTGGGTTGGGGGCGGTCTTTTTTGCTAAACAGTGGCTTGAAGCAAATCAAAAGCCAACCGTTCAGATTGAAGAAATTGAGCGTCATCCTGTTGTCGTGGCGGCGACTGAAATTCCCGCAGGTACTGTCGTCCAAGACAAAGACTTAACTCTAAAACTGATGGAAAAAGATTGGATAAACGAAAACAACTACACAGATAAAAGTGAGCTAGTAGGACAAGTTGTTGCGAATACGATTTACGAAGATGAGGTGGTTCACCGTCTCAGGTTCACATTGCCCGGAGAGGGCGTCACATTGGCTTCGTTAATCCCAGAAGACAAACGAGCAGTTACTATCAGGGTAGATGATGTTATTGGTGTTGCCGGTTTTCTATTGCCTGGGAATAAGGTCGATATTTTAAATACGATCCAGTACCAAAAAAATATTGTTAACACGTCTACAGTGCTTAAGAACATTAGGGTGCTTGCGGTAGACCAAACCTCTCGTTCAGAAGAAAACTCTCCAGTCATTGTTCGTGCTGTCACGCTAGAAGTTAGCCCAAAAGAGGCTGAAAAACTGATGACGGCTCAATCAAAAGGTGGACTGCAATTGGCGTTGAGAAATCCACATGCTGTGGACAAGAAAGTGCGCCGTTATGTTCCAAAACCGAGCGTAACCATCATTAGAGGTACGGAGACGTCTAATATTAGAGTGAGCAATTGAGGTTAATATGAACAAAATAATAACGTATTTGATTGCCTTATGTTGTTTCTCATTTGGGGCATATGGAGCTGCACCGACAGGAAAAACCGTCGTTGTACCTCATCACAAATCCACACATGTTGTCCTGTCTGGTAAGGCAAGAAAAGTATCTTTGGGCGATCCTGAGGTACTTGATATCGTCATGCTTCGCTCGAACGAAGTGTTTTTGATTGGTAAAAAACTTGGCGCTACAAATCTTATGGCGTGGGATTCCAGAGGACAATTGATTGAATCCATTAATGTTGAAGTAACTCATGATTTAAACAGTTTAAAAGCCAAACTTTACGAGTTTCTTCCTGATGAAAAAATCGAAGTCCATAGCGCTCAAAATCGCGTTGTTTTAAGTGGCTTAGTCAGTAATCAAGCCAGAATGAACACCGCGATGAGGATTGCTGAAAGTTATTCGGGTGGGCGATCCGTTGATAAGGAAAAAGGCTCATCGAATGAAGTTGTAGAAGATACTGGTGTTATCAACCTGATGGCGATTGGTGGTGCGCAGCAAGTGATGCTAGAGGTTACTGTTGCCGAAGTTCAAAGAAGCTTAGTAAAGAAATTTGATGCTAACTTCCATTTCTTCCAGACATCGGGCTCTAATTTCTCTTGGGGGGCGACTGCCGGACCTGGTGGTGTATTCAATGGAACGCCTATCTTTGATATTCCCGTTGCGAGCGATTATGGGCTGTTAGGCTCGTTTATTGATGGAAATACCTTGTTTTCTTTTGCACTAGATATAGCAAAACAAAATGGTGTGGCGAAAGTATTGGCAGAACCTAACCTCACTGCACTGAGTGGTTCCAAAGCCGAGTTTCTCGCTGGTGGGGAGTTCCCAATTCCTGTTCCTGACGATGACGGTATCGTCATTGAGTACAAAGAATATGGTGTTGGTTTGAAGTTCATTCCTACCGTTCTTAGCGACAAAAAAATCAATTTAAACATGGCTGTTGATGTCAGTGAGATTGCAAACGGCAGTTCATTAACTATTGATCCTACTGAAACCAATGCGACCTATTTTATCCCTCCAATTACCCGACGTAGTGCATCATCGACACTTGAGCTTGCCGACGGACAAACTATTGGGATTGCGGGTCTATTAAGTGAAAACGCTCGAGATATCAGTAATAAGATGCCGGGATTTGGAGACATTCCGGTACTGGGCCAATTGTTTAACAGTCAAGAGTTTGTCTCTGGTGAAACTGAACTAGTGATCCTTGTTACACCTCGCCTTGCCACTCCTATAGATAGAGAGCGTGTCACTTTACCAACCGATGCATTCGTTACTCCGAATGACTTCGAGTACTACTTATTAGGACGAGGGGCTTATCTAGACTTACCACAATCAGAGTCTATTCAGCGTCAAGAAGAGGATAGCGTGGTCATTCAAGTTGATGGCGGCAGTGAGGGGGTATTTGGACATGACTTATAAAACAACAAGATGGATTGCGCCAGTGTTTGTCTCTGCGATATTAGTTTTATCAGGATGCAGCCATAACGAACCTCTCGGAGAGTCGGTAACCAATCTAAGAACATTGCAAACTTATAACCCTTCAGCGACGCAAGAAAACATGGGGCTCGTACCTGAAGGTGTTGGTGAAAAGATGCAGCAGTCTTACGACCAATATGTTGGCAAGGATACGGATGATCTATCTACACGCTCAAGCAAAGTGCTTGAGGAGTTTAATTAAACGAGTGACGGTAGAGCGTACTAATCGAATAAAAAGAACAAGCAAAGACGTCGTGATTTTTTATGAAGCATACGCACCAGTATGGAAGGGTGAGTTATGGGTGAAACCGTTTTTATGCAGCCGGAAAGTGAGCCAACAACCAATAGATTGAAGACAAATTTGAAAGTGTGGGTAGTGTATTCGAGTGAAGCATTTCATCTTCATATGAAGTCTGAACTCGCTAAATGCCGTAACTTACATCTCGACTTTTGCTCTTTGAATAACGTTAGCGAAACCTTTTTACACAACCTTGCTGCACCAGATCTTATCTTCGTCGAAGCTGGTGATGGTTGGGCGCAAAAGATGCAAGAGATGCAGCAATACAACTTCTCTTGGGGCGAGCACGAATCATCATTAATCGTTTTTGGTGATGAAGGTGATAGCGAGATACTCAGAACTGCTCTGCGTATCGGCGCCAGTGATTTTCTGTCTCGGGAGATTACCATCTCGGGCATGATGCCGATGCTAGAGAAAACGGCAACCCAGAAATTGGACAGCTTGTCTTTTGGGGAGTTGTTTCTTTTTATCAATTCGAAAGGTGGTATGGGGGCGACAACGCTGGCGCTTAATTCTGCAATTGAACTTGCCAGTTACCACCAAAATAAAGTTTTGCTGCTCGATATCGATCTGCAGTTTGGTGTCATTCCTGACTATTTAAATGTTCAGCCTGCCTACAGCATTTCGGATGCCATCGCGATATCGAAAGACCTCGATGAGGTGTCTCTCGGTTCTCTCGTTCATAAACATGAATCTGGCTTACATATACTCAGCTTTAAGCATGAAAATTTAGCTGATGATTTTGAGCAGGCAAAAAGAATAGGTCGGTTATTACCGATATTAAGGCGTTTTTATCCTTACACCATTATTGATCTGTCGCGAGGAGTTGATCATGTGTTTGCATCGACCATTGCTCCTGCGACGCGCGTTTTTTTGGTTGCTCAGCAAAATTTAGTGTCGGTAAGAAACAGTGCAAGATTACTGAACTCCCTCGCTTTTGAGTATGGATTGCAAAAAGAGATCATCGAAGTGATCGTCAATCGATATGAAAAAAGACAAAGCATCAAGATCGGAGACATCGAACATGCACTCAAAGGGCAGCAGCTTCATCTGGTACCAAATGATTTTAAAGTGGCAATCGACAGCGCCAATTTAGGTAAGCCATTTGTGAGTACTAAAAAAAGAAGCTTTATTACCCGCTCCATTATCGACTTTTCTCACAAAATCGTACCCCCTGAAAAAGTGGAAAAAGGCTGGTTTAGCAAGCTGTTTTCATAGGGAACTTGGGAGATAACGATGTTCTTTAAACGTAAAAATTTAAACCCTGACTTCGAGCATAAAGCGAATTTAGAGGACGACAAAACGAAAGCACTAGAAGGGGTTGAACCTTCTCAGGAGACTGCGAGTGTTGATAAGAAGCTTGAAGCCCAGCAAGCTAAAGAACAAGCCATTGAAGAGGCAAAACGAGCCTTGGAACAAGAGCTAGCGGTTAAGCACTATTACCACAAACAACTGTTAGAAACATTGGACTTGGGATTGCTCTCGAATTTAGGTCAGGAACAGGCGAAGAAAGATCTGCATGAAGCCATTCTTCAAATGATGAATGATGATCCTTCACAAGCGCTCAGCGCTGAAGGCCGAAAGCGAGTTATAAAACAAATTGAAGACGAAGTATTTGGCTTAGGCCCTTTGGAGCCTCTACTCAGTGATGACACGGTTTCTGATATTTTGGTTAATGGAGCCAAGAATGTTTTTGTAGAGCGTAGGGGTAAACTTGAGAAGACCCCCTACACATTTCTTGATGATCGCCATCTGCGGAACATCATTGATAGGATTGTGAGCCAAGTAGGGCGCCGAATCGATGAATCTTCCCCTATGGTTGATGCGCGCTTACTTGATGGCTCTCGCGTCAATGCCATTATCCCTCCTTTGGCGCTTGATGGTCCCTCCGTGTCTATTCGACGCTTTGCCGTTGAACGACTCAAAATGTCGAACTTTTTAGACTTTGGCACGCTCTCACCGCAAATGGCGACATTTGTTGAGGCAGCGGTAGAAGGCGAACTGAACATTCTTATTTCTGGTGGTACAGGTTCAGGTAAAACCACAACCTTAAACATCCTATCTGGTTACATCCCAAGAGATGAACGTATCATCACAATTGAAGATTCCGCCGAGCTTCAACTTCAACAACCTCATGTTATTCGTCTAGAAACTCGACCTGCAAACCTAGAAGGAAAAGGCGAGATAGGGCAGCGTGAGCTAGTGAAAAACTCCCTGCGTATGCGCCCAGATAGAATTGTAGTTGGTGAGGTTCGTGGTAGTGAAGCCGTGGATATGTTAGCTGCAATGAATACAGGTCATGACGGCTCACTGACGACCATACATGCTAACTCACCAAGAGATGCATTAAGTCGAATTGAGAATATGTTCTCAATGGCTGGTTGGAATATCTCGACAAAGAATATCCGCTCGCAGATTGCCTCCGCGATTCACTTGGTCATTCAAATGGAAAGACAAGAAGATGGTCGACGTCGCATGGTGAGTGTGCAAGAGATCAACGGCATGGAAGGAGAAGTGATCACCATGTCAGAAATCTTTAAGTTTGAGCGTCAGGGGCTTGATAGTGAAGGTAATGTGCTTGGACACTTCGTTGCCACAGGAGTGGTTCCACAAGCACATGATGCTCTAGCAAAAAGAGGGTTTAACTTACCGTTTGAACTCTTTACCGATGAGCATAGCTAGAGGAGATCTATCATGGATGAAGTTACGATTTCACTCATCTTGCTCTTTGCTGCGGTATTACTGATTTCTCAAGCATTACTGCTTCCTGTTGTAGGTAAGAAAAGTAAGCACCGAGAGCTGTCTAACAGGCTCAAGCAGAACCGAAATGTAGATGAACAAAGTTTATCTTTACTTAAAGAACACTACCGAAAAGAGCTCTCCCCAACGGATCAATTCTTAGTTCGTTTTTCCTTCTTCGCCGATATAAGAAGAGTCATTGAACTAGCAGGTTTGAAGGTTGGCGTCGCAAGTTTTTTGATGACCGTTGTATTAGTGGGCTTCGCCTTTTCCCTTGTTGGCATCATGCTCAAACAGGAATGGTATATCTGCGTTGCGCTTTTCTTCCTATCTATGTCTGGTGCTTACTTTTACGTACAAAGAAGAGTTGAAAAGCGATTAGCCCTTTTTGAAGAGCAGTTACCGGAAGCCTTGGATATTATTCGCCGTTCGTTACAAGGTGGACAGCCTCTCGTTAAAGCATTTCGAGAAGTTGGAGAAGAGATGTCACCACCTATCAGTATCGAATTTCAAAACACGTACAACTTGCTTAATTTTGGTTATGACCTGCGTTTAGCGATTTTACAGATGGCGGAACGAGTGCCAACGATCTCCATGCTGGCTTTTTCTAGTGCCGTGTTATTGCAAAAAGAGACTGGGGGGAATCTAACAGAGAACCTGCAAAATGTATCTCAAGTGCTACGAGCAAGATTTAAGCTAGAACGAAAAATAAAAACCTTGTCTGCAGAGAGTCGCTTATCCGCATGGATACTCACCTTATCTCCCTTTATTTTGTTCTTAGGTCTGAAGATTTTTAACCCAGAATATATCGAACCTTTGTATGCCGATCCTCGGGGTTTAAACATGATCAGCATCGGCGTGATCCTACTTGCAATTGGTGCTGTTTGGATAAAGAAAATTGTCAGTATCGAGATATAAATTATGGAATATTTGAACCTAACATATTGGCAAAATATGATATTGAACTTCGATACTAATGCTCAATATCTGTTTTATGGGCTTGTTCTGCTAACCACAATGGCGTTTACGTTCACTGTAGGTTTTATTGTTTTTGGTCTTCGTTCTCCGTTAGATAAGCGTGTTCGAGATATTAATACTTCAGGCAATACTGGCAAAGACACAACAGCGGCTAAGTTTGCTCACACGTTAGATTCACTCAGCCCTTACATTGCTCAGGGTAGTGAAAAGGAGAAAGAAACCTACATACAGAAACTGATGCATGCTGGATTTCATAATAAGAGTGCCTTGTCAGTGTTTTACGCACTGAAAGGACTTTCTGCTTTGCTTGGTTTGATCATTGCGTTTGGCATTTACTATTTAGATATTGGTGGTTCGTTTCAGAACTTGTTCATTATTACCGCTGTGTTTATTGGCGTTTTCTTACCGAACATATTGTTAGAGCATATGAAAAAGGAGCGTCAGAGAAAAATACGCAATGGTGTACCAGATGCTTTAGACCTGTTGGTTGTATGTACAGAATCAGGTTTGGGTTTTAACGCAGCATTAAACAGGGTAACAAGGGAGTTGTACGTTTCTCATCCGGAATTTGCAGATGAGCTCGATACCGTGTGTACCAAAATACAAGCAGGGGTCACGATGCCAGATGCCCTCGCTCAGTTAGTTTCTAGAACTGGGCTGGTGGAGCTGTCTGGTTTGGTCTCTGTGTTAACCCACGCGGCTAAAATCGGTGGTAGTTTGGGGGAGACCTTACGTTCCTATACCGACGATTTTAGAGATAAACGACAACAAGCAGCAGAAGAAATTGCCGCTAAGATTCCTACAAAAATGCTGTTCCCAATGTTGCTGTTTATTTGGCCATGTTTTTTCATTGTTGCACTAGGACCAGGCATCTTGATTGTCCTTGATGCACTGTCTGCACCAGGAGCAAGTCTATGAATAACCTAAAACTTACGACCCTAACTCTGTGCATATCGTTAGCGACCGTCGGATGTACGAGCTCACCAGAGCCAAGCGATGATTTCAATGCTGCGCTGTATTCGGGCAAGCCAATAGATAGCTTGTCCAGTGATGCTCCGCCATCAACCGAGAAAGAAGCTATTATGCGAGGTGATGTTGCACTACGAGAGCAGAATTTAGACCTTGCACTGTACGAATACATTCGGTCGTTGAGTTATCCAGAAAAGCAGTACCATGACAAAACACTCATGACGATAGGGCAAATACACGTAGCGCGTCAAAATGATCAACTGGCAGAAAAGGCGTTTCTCGCGTCAATTGAAAACAATCCTGAAAATGCAGCTGCCATGGCAGAGTTGGGGCTGCTGTATTCGAAGCAAGGAAGAATGAACGATGCGAAGAAGTATTTTGTCCAAGCGATAAATCAAGACCAAAAACGATTGAACTCTAGCACCACTGTGAGTGATTCCAATAGCATTGAGACGATACGGTCGCTTGCCATTGATAGTAGCTCGCCTGCTGTTGCTTATATGGGGCTAGGGGTCTTTTCTGATGTCAAAAGAAAGCACGATATTGCGCAAGAGTTTTTCAAGAAATGTTTAGAAGCTAATCCAACCTCAATTAAAGGGTTAGTTAATATGGGCTATTCACGTTACATGAGTGGTGATTATGCAAGTGCAAAACGTGTGACCGCTACGGCTCTTCAATATGACCCAGACAATGAGCGAGCAATTAATAATCTGGCATTGATTTATCTTGCAAGGGGAGAAAGCCAGCGTGCATTGAGCCTTTTCAAGCGTCAAATGTCAGATGCTGAAGCACTCAATAATGTCGGTTATTTCTTAATGCTTCAAGGTAAACCTGATGAAGCCATTCCGTACCTTCAGCAAGCGATTGACAAGAAACCATCCTATTACAAAGTAGCGAACGAAAACCTTGCTCGAGCATTAACTGAAGTGAGAAAGAAAGATAAACCAGCGGCGTGGTAAGTCGCTATTTTTGATTTATCCTACTTTTGGATTATGAACATAAAAAACAACTCATTGGTGAGTTGTTTTTTTATGCTTCCTAGAAGCTATTTGTGCAAAGTCAGTTAGAACGGCAGTTACCTATACATTCATCCGCGCTCGGGTTGTCAGACTCTACAGTGTTAGGCGAATAATGACATCCAGCATCTGGTCGAAACAAGGACCTAATGCTTCCTCATCAACCGCGTGACAGTACACACCTTGCAGTTGTGTTGGCTTAAAGTCGCTAGAAAGGCTTGGGCGACTGAGCATACTCGGATCATTTGCCATACGTAACAATAGGTCTTCCCCTTTCTCCATATCGGGACCAGAAAAACTGGTGAGAGACGAACCTAGACCTAGGGTAAACACGTAGATGTCTTCTTGTCTGGCTTTTTCCGCCATATCTTCGACTAAGTTGCGGGAAATACGATTGACCCGCTGATAAAGTTGAGCCGCAGTATGAGAATTTGGATTGTACTGAGCGACAGGACGTACAGGGTGAGTTGGGTTAAGTACTCTGAACTCCGAGGCATTAACGCTATGGGTATTATAGTAGTCGGGGAAGCGTCTTAATTTATCGTCAATATTCGAGCCATGATAATCACCGTTAGATGCCGTCGTATTCACTCGGTTATGTCGCCAAAGTCCTCTAGGGGTCCCGTTTGACGTACTATCCCCCGAGCGAATAGAGCCTCTATGCCAGCCCGTTTCACCAACAAACCGGAAACGGCTTGAGAACGTGTTTGGTGCCCCATCAGTAAAGAACACTATCACCTTTAAGTTGGCAGGGTTGGAAACATTGCGTATCCCATCAAGAGCGCGATACAGACCTTCAGAGGCATTCGTGTATTGTGGAGAAGAGAAAGAGCCAAACGTAAAACTATCAATGGCACTTATCAAAGCTTGTCGTGAATGCCCTCTGGTGCTGTTAAACGTCACCGGAGTTTCCGCGCCGTATGCGTACTTCACGATAGAAACTCGGTCGAAGTTTTCGTTGAAGTTTTTTACGAACGACTTAGACCGATCAATCACATCTTGAGTTACATCGCCTATCGAACCAGAACGTAGTGAGGTTGTGTTGTCTACAACCAAGACTAAATCAACCGGTCTCCGAATGGTTTGAGCCTCAGCACTCACGTCCCAATTGCTATAACCAAACACACTCAAGAATGGATTCACTAGGCTAGCCGACGCGTTCAGATTGATGGAAACATTGCCAAATGCATCTGTGGAAAAATTAATCTGACCTAATGATGGATTGCTGTCGAGGTAGTTGGTTGGAATGTTGGCAGAGAAATATTTGTTTGCCGCTGCTCTCGCGGCAGATTCCCCATTTGCCACCGCTCGAGCTGCAGCAATACCGGCCGCATCTAAAGCGGCGAAGAGTTTGGCTTTTACTAAATAGGCTCGACCAGAGTCTAGTGCTAGACCGGTAATCATTAAAAAGAAAGGAAGGGCGATGACGGTTAGCCAAATTACTAGCCCTTTAGACTTGCGGTGGTTTTTTGTGACATTCATCATAGCGACTACCTCACAAATAAGTGACTTCACCTATGGTGAAGCTGCTGTCAAAAACAAATGTAGAAACGGGGTCGTAGTCGTAAAAAACTTCAACGACATAAACAATCTCACTATCGTCTAGTGCTATCGGAAAATTTGATAATGCTGGCTTTGGACTTCCAAGGTTGCACTCACCGTTACTCTGCCATGAGCCGCAACTTGACCATACTTGGCTGGCGATTGTAAGACCAGATTGATTCCAACGAATTTGTCGTGAGAGGTAGGGAGATTGGTTTTGTCTCCCAACAACAAGGCTGATGTAGATTGCTCCTTTAGTGGAGAGATCTATCGGTGAGGACGTTGAGGCAACAACATCCATTACCTCTTGTGGGGTTTCCGTACTGCTACGGGAGATCAGACTTGCTCCTTCTCGGCTTACATTAACCACAATACTGTTGGCTTGAAGTAGCTGAGTTAACTCAAATATACCCATCGCAACAATGAGCATCAAAGGTGCAATGATGACCATTTCTATCGATGCGAATCCTTTGGCTTGTTTTTGTCGTGCTTTGAACATGTTCTTATCCTTGTTCATTCTAGAACTGCTGTTTAGCAGAAAAGGCGTGCTAGAATGCCTCGTTTTTCATTGCTGAGCTTACGGTGAACTTGTAATGACCATTTTGGACAAATGGTCGAATGAAAGGGCTGAAGCTTGGCCACTCACAATCCAGATGAATGGAAATGAGCTGTCTTGGTTGTCCAAATCCAGCAACACTGTTTCCATCGATGTCTTCGACGCGAATGTTGCTGGTGTTGGTGACTCGGGATAAAAGACCGTCGGATGCATTATCAATTTTTGCAATAACGGCTGCGCTACGGTCGCTACTGTTATTCGGATCTAAGTCAGTCCGCCCAGTGATCGCATACCGAGCACCTTCTCTAACTGCATGTTGCATTGTCAATTTGACGTAACCAAACACTCCGAAATCGACAATAGTGAAGAAAATGATCATGTAAAAGAAGGCTACTATCGTGAATTCAATTAAAGCGGTGCCGATCTGGCGTATCTTTCTTACCACCATAACTGTGCCCCTTACCCTTAACTTTCCGGTATTACAGCGCCAGATGTAAAAATTTGGCGAAAGGTGAATCAAAATCACCTAAAATCAAATAGATAGTTCTAACGCGATAATAATATTTGTCCCATACTTAGGTATAGCAGTAGATTAATGACTTTTCGAATTTGAATAAGTAGTTTAATCAATGGTTTATTTATTAATGGTCTCAGTATCAAAAGTGAGAATTATTGTATTTTTACATGGGTTGTTTAGTCATTTTTAAATATCTTCCGACTAATTTCCAAAGTAATATGGTTATGATAATACTTACATAACCATCGATAGCATAATGCCATGCAAGGTGTATAGACCCGATTTGAATAATAGCAGTGAATATCCAAGCAAATAGTCCGACTGTTTTTTTTACCTGATATAGTGCTAGGGCGGAAACCGTTGCAATAGAGACATGCATACTTGGCATTGCAGATATTCCAGAACCTACACCACTTTCATTGTTTACATAATCATTCCAAAGCGAATCTTGAGTTCCTAGAGCCCACAGGGGCATGTCGATGTATTTCAATATATAATCATTTTGAGAGTGTAACCTATCCATCAATAAACCATATCGTGCATCATCTAGTAATGCTTCATAGAAGCATGGACCAGCAGAGGAAAGTAAGGTCGCTAATAAAGCGCCAAATATCATCCAGCAAGACAAAAAAGAAAAAATGAACTGGAGCCTAATCTTAGGGTTTGACTGAGAACAGATAAAATAAATAAGAACACCAAGAAAGTAGAAAAACCAAAGGTTATAAAAAATATTAATAATTAGACTCATCCACGGACTACTAAATATAGTATGCGTTATGATCCAAGGGTCTATGCCAAAATGTAATAAACGATCTATATCTGCAAAGAGTTCATCATATTTGAAAGCATGCAGAAAAGGGATAATAGACTTCAAATAAGTGAAAGAAGAGAAAGTTACATGAACAGCAATGATCAAGAAAAGTATATATAATGGTCTATTTATTGGTGTTAACGAACTTTTAGCTTTGTAAAAAAATGCCTTTAACGGGTGAGGCTCTAGCTTGAATAAAAGATAGAAGTAATAATATATTCCCCATGCATTTAAAAAAACAAACATGGAAATACCCAATATTCCCAAATAGGTAAAAAAAGAAAATGTTATTCCACCTGGAGAAAAAAAAGAAATAATATAGGTAATGACTGAAGAGATAATAATAAAGTAATAGATGAGCTTGTCATCTTTAAGATCAGATTGAATCTCTTTCAAGAAACGATGTAATTTTTTAGATAAATTAACCTCAGACTTTACACACTCATTTTCCATATATTATTAACCTAGTATGAAAACGTTGCTATTGAGTATAGTCGTAGTTAGAGGTGGTAATTTGATTAATGAAGATTAAAGTTTGATGAGGAAAATTTAAGTAGTAATGAAAATGGAAGTTTTTAAATAAAATTAATAGGTTATGTTAATGCGGTAATGTCAGAGTAGGGATGAAAAAGCACTGCGAATGCAGTGCTCTGTGCCACTCTCTACATCATGCAGGTCACAATGCCTGCTGCGACAAAGAATACGATCATCCAAAGTACAGATAGATTGAGCTTTTTATGTAGGTAGAAACCGGCAATGACTAATGCGATATCAATCGGAGCAATCACAGCACTAGTGAAGACTGGTTGGTAAAGTGCCGCTAAGAGTAAACCAACTACTGAGGCATTCACGCCATTAATTGCGCCAGATACCGCAGGTTTACCAGCTAGAGCTTGCCAGTTTTTCAGCACGCCAAGTAACAGCAAAAAGCCCGGAAGAAAGACACCCAGTGTTGCAACTAGCGCCCCTAGAATTGGTGTATCCGATAGTTCATAGCCAATGTAAGTTGCGAAGGTAAACATCGGTCCAGGTACAGCTTGCGCTGCTGCGTAGCCCGTTAGGAACGCATCTTGGCTGAGCTGATCGCCAACAATATTTTGCAGCAATGGAAGAACCACGTGACCACCACCAAACACTAAACTGCCGGCTTGGAAGAAGTCGCTAAATAACCCCAGCATCGGTAGAGCGTGAGCCACCAAAGGCAAGCCAACAAGAAGTACGGCAAACAGAGCGAGTGGAGCGATAGTTGGTTTGAACGGCTCTGCTGGTGTGGTCGATTCTTTCTTTAGATATTGAGTACCAATCAAACCTGCCACTACTAAGACCAACATTTGTGTCATGATGCTAGGTGCAACCAATAGCGCTATTGCGGTTGCTACACACAATCCTGCTGTTAGTTTGCTTTGGCAGAAATTTTTGTACATTCCCCATGTCGCATCGGCGACCACCACAACAGCCAGTAACTTCAAGCCGTGTACGATGTTTTGGAACAGTGCCGTATCCGTGATTTGGCTGCTCACCATCGCAAGTGCCAACATGATGATCACCGAAGGCAGCGTGAATCCAAGAAATGCCATACAAGCGCCGCCCAGACCTCCGCGTTTGTAACCTAATGCAAAGCCAACTTGGCTTGACCCCGGTCCCGGTAAAAATTGGCTCAACGCCACGATTTGTGCGTATTCGCTATCATCAATCCACTTGAGTTTTTCTACGAATGTTTGGCGGAAGTAACCGATGTGTGCTGCAGGACCACCGAAACTGATCCAACCAAGCCAAAAAAAGGTTTTAAAAATGGTAAACATATTGAGCCTGTTAAATCTCCAATAACACTCCAGTTACTGTATGAAATGTACTAAGATGACTCAAATTAATAGTTTTAATTTCATCTATGAATGAAATAGGATTGGGTGATGTGTGAAAGATGATATTCAGTGGCGTAACATCGATTTGAATCTGTTGGTGACCTTCTCTTATCTGTATCGCTATCGCAGTGTGAGTTTGGCTGCCGAGAAGAGTTTTGTCAGTCAGTCCGCCATGAGCCACAGCTTATCGCGTTTGCGTGTGCTGTTTGATGACCCTCTGTTTGAGCGTAAAGGACATAAAATGGATCCGACTGAGCACGCACATCATATCGCGCCAACAGTACATAATCTATTGGATTCCATTGCCAAAGACTTGCTGACTAAGTCCGAGTTTCAGCCAGAAAACTACACTGGCGTGTGTCGCATTGGTCTTACCGATTACGCTGAATTCATCTTCGCCCCTCTGCTTTATGATGAAATCCGCAAGCGCGCGCCAGAAGCGCAAATCAGCTTTATCAATGTTAACCGTAGCAACTATGTCGCCATTACTGAACACGACAAGCTCGATGTCATTCTTGGCAGCATGCCCGTACTCGATGACAACTTTGATAGCCAATATCTCTACACTGAAAAGCATGTGTGCCTATGCGATAAGCAGGTTTTAAAGGGTGAGACTGAATTATCGATTGAAGCATTTGCCAATATTGAGCAAGCCTTGGTGAGCCCGGATGGCAGTTTAAGTACACAGGTAGACAAAAAACTCGCGGAACATGGTTTACGCCGCAAGGTAACAGTAGCTTCACGTAACTTCTTGACGATCCGTAATCTGCTTAAACAACGTAATTTGATTGCCATTGTGCCGGAAAAAATGGCATCAGCAGAAGGCTTTTCAGATGGCTTAGTGTCTGTGCTGCCGCCGATTGCGGTTGCCGATTTTGATATTGCTATGCTGTGGCACACAAGTCGTAACAATGAAGACAAAGGGATGTGGCTACGTCAGTTGGTGGCAGATATCGTTACTTCAACGCACTCTCGCTGAACCTAGCATTTCGAGGTTACTTGGGTATAAAAAAGGGCACCGATGGGTGCCCTTGGTCTGACGAATGTGGTCAGGTGCTATCAAGCGTTATGTGTAAGGCTTACATTGCTTGAGTTGCTGGCGCTGCTTCTTTGGCGCGCTCTTCTTGGTCGAGTGATTTTTCGTACTGGCTGTACTTCCACCAAGCAAAGCCAAGGAAAATCACAATGCCACCAACGTTGTAGAAAATAATCGTCATGATGTCTGCGCCAGTTGGGAAGGTTGACGCTAGGAAGCCCACAGTAAAGATAACGATAAGCACAGAAACCGCAGCGATACCTGTCATACGAGAGCCCATTTTGAAATCACGTTCTAGATGGTCCAGTTTTAGGCGTAGGTTTAGGTAAGCCAACATGATAAACAGTGGTGGCAACATTGAAGCCGCTGCCGTCATGTTGATGACCGTGTTCATCAGATCTTGCGCTGTGTTCGAGCCTAAAGTCGGGATGATCATCAGTGGAATAACGATAAGGAATTGGTACCAAGCAGCACGAGCAGGCACGCCGTTTTCATTTAGCTCTACGGTTTTCTTACCAAAGATACCTTCTGGAATTTCAGAGAAGAAGATTTTCACTGGTGTCGCTGTCCACATTAGCAGAGAGCCGAACATTGCAGTAAACGACACTAAGCCTACAAAGCGGTTCATCAATATTTCAGGCAAGCCGAAGTGCGCCGCTAAACCTTCAAATACTTGTACAGAGCCACCCGTGTATTTAAGTGTTTCGCTAGGTACGAATACGTTAATCAGCACTGAAGCGACACAGTAAAGTACGCCGATGAAGATACCTGCAACGATGATCACTTTAACAAAAGACTTTGAGCCGCCTTTCACGTCGTTTACGTAAACCGCTACCGATTCAGCACCGCCTGCTGCCATAAAGATCCAAGTGGTAATGCCTAGGAATGCCCAGCTAAAGTCTGGCACCATGGCTTCTACTGTGATTGGGTCAGCAGGTTGAACGCCACCGACTAATGCAGCGCCAGCAAGCAGGATGTACGACATAGTCAGTAGCAGCATCAAAGAAGAAGTGACTGAGGTAATTGGACCCAACATCTTCGCGCCGTTAGTTGATACGTAAGTTGCGAACGCAAACAGAATCATACTCAGTGCTGTTGTGGTGAGTGGGGTCAGAATGTATTCATAGCCAAGGAACGCGTATGACGCATAAGCAATAACGCGAGGCAGCAATGACGTGAAGAAAAATAGGTTAACAAACCAGTAGGTGTAGGCAGAGATAAACGCCCAACGTCCGCCAAGTGAGCTTTTTACCCATGCATACACACCGGCTTCCGAGTCTTTGTTTAACGATACAAACTCTGCGATGATCAAACAGAAAGGAATAAAGTAAAAAATGGTTGCCAAGAAGAACATTGGCGCTGAAGCAAGACCGATCTCAATGTTGTTATTAATTACGTTGTTGAAGCTAAAGACCGCGGCAAAGGTAAGGGACAACAACCCGAATTTGCCTATCGTATTACGTTTGGATTCAGACATTTTCTATCTCCGATGAATCACGTTGGAATTGTAGGGAGGAAGGGCTTGCATTGCTGTGAGCGCAGCCCTTCTCTTGTTCTTTGCTTTTGTTATTTATTTAAGAAGTAGCCATCTTCGATAGTGACTTTCAGCACGACCTTTCTAACGCGGTTATCACCGTGGAAGCGGTAGGCTTTGGTGTTATCGAAAATTGCTACTTGACCCTCACAAAGCTCACGAGTATCCCCTTGACCGGAAAGGAACTCGCGGTCAGTTTCATCTTGGTAAGCTTGCTCAGGTTGTAGGTTTTTCTTGTCTGCGAACTCCACCGTTTCGCGACCTTCAAGGTAGTAATGCACGTCGAAGTAGCGGCGGTTGCCTTCAAACATTTCAGTTTGTTTTGTGCCGTCTTGAATCATGTAAACCAAGGAGTCTCCGATGGAATACATCACGCCATCTTTAAGGTTTACGGTGTTCTCAATTGCCTCGACACAGCGCTGCCATTTACGCCCATTGCGGTACACGACTTTGAATTGGTCTAAGTTGTCTAACACGATCATGGATTACGCCTCGTTTGCTGTTTGAGTATTGGATTGAGTGAAGAACGCATTGTCGAAATCATGGTTTGCCATGGCTTGTGCACTGCAATCGCCAACTTGAAGCGGCATCAGCGTTAAGCCATAACGGAATTCATCCATGTATACACGGTATGAGTCGAGCACTTCGCTTCCCCACGAGTTTGAACCCAGTCCCATCACTTGATGGTCAAGGTTGAGCGTGATGTAGCCGCTCTTTTCTAGCTCAATGGTGTGTTGCGCTTCGTGCAGGTTTTGGTTGGTGTAGAACCACGCGCTGAAGTTGATTTCTTGTTGTGGTTTCACCAACAACCCCGTGCCGTGACGATTCGTTAGTGATGCCCAACGAACGTGTTGGCGGTTACCGTTGTTTTGTGGGAACGGGTAGTTCTCAAACATGTCGGCTACCGTGCTGTGGTAAACATCAATCAAGTTGGCTTGGCGGCTGTCTTGGTAGTTTTCTTCAGGACCGCGACCGTAGTAACTGACTTGGTCAAAGCTGCCGTTGATGCCCAAATCCAAACCAATCACAGGGATAACATGCGAGTAATCGCCGTAGCGCTCGCCACTCAGTTCCACATTCAAATGCCCTTGTGCGTTGATTTGGTAGCGGTAGGTACAGCGCATGCCAAAATCGAACACCGGCGGTGCAATGATGCTGGTGGTCGTGATCGAAACCGAATCATCGGTTGCTTCGACTTGCAGCGTGCGGAAGTGCTCTTGCATGATTTGCAAGTGTGCTGGGTGCCACAAACCTTCGTACTCTTGTTTGTGGTTATCAATCATTGGCTTGAAGAAGTTCAGTCTAGGCTCAGATTGAATCAGCTCTTCACCATTGACGAGCCAAGAGGTCAGCTTGCCGTTGACTTTAGAGAAAATCAGCGTGAAGTTGTGGCCTTCAATCACGTGTTCCAAGCGGCTTTCTGTTGTTACTAACGCTTGCGCATTGTGGTTAACAAACTCGGCTTCACTTGCTGTGTTTTCTTTTAGCTGGAACTGGTAGGTCGCGATGTCGTGGTTTGCTTCGCTGTACAGAGTTCGACTGTCTTTGCGCACGGTGAAGTTAATAAAGGCTTCACGCTCGTCCAGTTCAGGCAAATTAATCGTGATTTCACGTGCGCTGTTCGCTGCAAGCTCTTCGACCTTAAACTGCACACTGCGCAGCGTTTCACCTTCCGCTCGGATATCCGCAGTGATGGTGTAATCATTCAGGTTGGTGAACCACAATTTGTTCTCTAGGGTAAAGCGGTCTTTTGTGCCTTCCACCGCGTGAATTTTCACTGGTGCGATAACTTGTTTGTATTCTTTTAAGCCTGGTCCCGGCGTTTGATCTGGGTAAATCAAACCATCCATACAGAAGTTGTAGTTGTTTGGATAATCGCCGTAGTCGCCGCCGTACTTGTAGAACTCTTGACCATTTTCATCGTGCGCTAATACGCCATGGTCACACCATTCCCAAACGTAGTGACCTTGAATGTGGTCATGCTTGTAGAACACGTTTTGGTATTCCGTCAGACCGCCAGGTCCGTTACCCATCGCGTGTGCGTATTCGCAGATGATGCGAGGCTTGTCGTGCGGGTGTTCACCAAAGTGGTTCATGAGCTGAGCACGTGAGTACATGGTTGAAATGACGTCAACCACTTCTGCATCGCGGTCCTCTTCGTAGTGCACTAAGCGAGTGTCATCAATCGCCTTAGTTGCGCTGTACATAGCGCGGATATTGCAGCCGTAACCAGACTCATTGCCCAGTGACCACATGATGATCGAAGGGTGGTTCTTTTGAGCATGAACATGGCGCTCTGCGCGATCGACAAACACACTTTCCCATGCAGGGTCATTGGTGATGCGGCTGAGATCGCCAACGTTAGCGAAGCCGTGGGTTTCTACGTCGGTTTCTGCCATTACGAACAAGCCGTAAATGTCACACAGCTCGTAGAAGCGTGGGTCGTTAGGGTAGTGCGCGGTGCGAACTGAGTTGATGTTGTGTTGTTTCATCAAGATCAGGTCTTTCTCGATGCGATCCATGCCAACAGCGCGACCTTTTAGGTGGTCATTATCATGACGGTTTACACCGTGTAGCATTACGTATTGGTTGTTGATGTAGAACAGGCCGTCACGCACTTTAATGTCTCGGAAGCCAACACGTTGCGGAATCACTTCGACAATATTGCCTTGTGCGTCTTTTAGCGTAATGAACAGTTGGTAAAGGTATGGATTTTCCGCTGTCCAATGGATTGGGTTCACCACATCAATGGCAAAGCTTGTTTGGCTGTTGTCTTGGATAGTCAGTGAATCACATTGACCGCTTACAACCACAGTGCTTTTATCTTGAAGGGCATATTCCAGCGTGTAACCAGACGCAACCGTAGTCGATAGGTTTTCTAGTTCAACTTGGCAGCTTAAGGTAGCACTTTGGTAATCGTCGGCGAAATCAGTACGAACAGTCAGATCTTGGACGTGAACGTGCTCTTTTCCGACAAGGTACACATCGCGGAAGATACCCGCCGTCCACCACATGTCTTGGTCTTCAATGTAAGTCGAATCTGCCCACTGCATCACACGTACAGACAGTAAATTTTCACCTTGTTGTACATAAGAAGAGATGTCGAACTCTGCGGTCAATCGACTGCCTTTGCTAAAGCCAACGTAATGACCGTTTACGTAAACTTCGAAGTAGGTTTCAACGCCATCAAATTTGATGATGGTTTGTTTGTCGTTCCAGTTTTCACCCAGAGTGAACGTGCGTTGGTAAGCACCTGTCGGGTTATCTGTCGGAACAAAAGGCACATCGATAGGGAATGGGAAGCCTTCATCTGTGTATTGAAGGTCGCCATGACCTTCCATTTGCCACATGTTTGGAACGGTAATTTGTCCCCATTCTTCCATTTTTTGCGAGTAAAACTCTTCTGGCACCAAGAGAGGATTGGTGAAGTAGTTGAATGTCCATTGACCACTTAGCAGTTTGAAGCGGCTGCTCAGTTCTCGTTGGAATGTTTGTGCGTTTTTAATTGAATCGTAAGAGAAGAAGTAAGCACGTGGTGCCATACGATTCTCATGCAGGTGAAGGAAGTTTTCCCAATTGTTCACGTTTGTTCTCCCCTCGGCTTAGTTTGGTAGCAGGCAAAGGAGGAGTCCAATACTTGAAGCTATCCAAAAGAAATGCAGCCGATGTCATTTGAAAAAGAGTGATGAATTATCTGGGAAAAGATATTAGTAAAAGTTTTACTAAAATAAATTAGTGAAAACGTTTAACTTTAACTTGGTCACGTTTTATTGGACGATCATTGAACAAGATGTGATCAGGATAAAGGAATGGCATCCCAAGCCGATTTCTTAGGTAAAGTGGATAAAAAATAGCTAGATTTAAAGAGGGGATAATAAAAAAGCACTGAATATTCAGTGCTTTATAAATTTGATAATGTGAAGGGAATTACTGAGTGGTGCCGCGGAGTTTTAATTTGCTCGGCACATGCACTTGTAGAGGCAGTGCGCGACCGTCGCGGTATTTTTCTACTAATAAATTTACCCCTTGAATACCCATCATCTCAGAATGAATGCGCACAGTTGAGAGTGGTGGGAAGGTAAATCGGGCGGTTGGAATGTCATTGACGCTGATTAGGGCAATGTCTTGTGGAATGTTCAAACCGAATTCATGAATCGCGCGTAAAACACCAATTGCAATTGAATCTGAAGCGATAAAGAGCGCTTTAGGAAAATCGCCTTTTGCTAACATGGCTTTTGCTAAATCGTAACCAGATAAGCTAGAGAAGTCGCCGCGATAAATATCGTCTTCTGACACCACGCCTTTCAAGCTGCCGTATTCTACAAATGCATTTTCACGAATGTCTGCAGTGTTTGGTTCATCTTGACCACCAATAAAACCAATCCGTTCGTAGCCTTGTTCAACAAAGAAGTCGACCACTTGTTTACTGATTCGCGCAAGATCGATATCAACACAGTCGTATGTGCTATCGCTGTCAGAGAAGTCGATGTAGCAAATGCTGTCAGTAAGACGTTTAGGCAATTTACGAATCACGGCGCTGTCAGTTTTACCGACCAGAAGGATTCCGGTGATCTTTTGCGTTTCTACATCGATGATGCTGTCGTAGCAATTGGTTAGCGTAATGCCCAATTTGTCACACTGGGTTTCAATCCCGTGACGAATCGACAAGTAATAAGGGTCATTCACCTCGGCTTCTTGCTTGTAGTTATACAAGGCTAAGAAGTGGTGTTTTTGTCTTGCCTCTTTGGTGGCTTTTTTGGAACTGCTGGTGCGGTATTCCAGCTTTTCTGCGATTTCTAAGATGCGGTGTTTGGTTTCTTCTTTTACGCTCAAAGTCGGATCATCATTTAACACGCGCGATACGGTCGCGAGTGAGACGCCAGCTTCAGTAGCGATATCTTTTAGTGTTGCCATGTGCACTTCCCGTAGGCAAAGCTCACTGTCCCAGTGAGAAAAGCAATAATCCCACCATTGTAAACAGCTACTTATGGATGCACAAACTTTTAGTAAAACTGTGCGATCGGGGAAGTGAAGTTATCTGCCGGAAGAATACGTTAAGCACTCGTTGCTCTATCGTATTTGATGGTATTAAGGTCTGAGAAAAAGCGAACAAAGGCACCATAACAGTGCCTTTTCTTTGGTTACTGGTTATTTATTCGCGTTGATGACTAAAGTTTGTAGTGGCTGCAGGGTTATAACTACTGGGTCGGTGTAGTGAGATGGAATTGTGTTGTTTTCACCGTAAGCCATTTTTAGCTTGAACTGCCCATTTGCGCCTGTAGGCAATTCAAAATCACGATTGAGATCCAAGTAATATTTTTGTGGTTTATCCGATGGGTTACGCAACGAAATTACGGCTTTGTTTTCATTCCATGACGCAAAACCATACACCGCTAAGTTAGTTGGATTGCCACCAATCCAATGTGAATCCACTAAAACATCGGCGTTCTCTCTTGCCCATTTAGCTGCTTTTGCAAGAGTGTCCCATTTAGTTGAATTGAGCATATCTGGCGTAATATACATTTCTTGTAGTTGTGTGCCAGTTGCAAAATATGACCATACTTGATCGGCAAAATCTTGATCGGATTGTACTTTCTCAAGTCCATAATAAGCGTTTTTGGCGCTGACAATACCGTGAAGCATTATCGAACTCATCGGGAATAATGGACCTTTACGGACAATCGAACGATATGTTTCAGCGTCTCGGTAAGTGACCCACTGTTGTGTTGGAGAGCCATCACCATAAAGGTTGATATCATCACCTTGGCGCCAAATGGAGTCAGCGAAGAATAACCATGATGGGCTTGCGTTGGTCCCGGTCGTTAGGTTGATAAATACCTTATCGTTGGCCTTGTGCATGTTTTCGATCAACTGAACTGACGCATCAAAATCGGAAGCAAATTGACTGCCTTTTAAGTGAGATGTTGCGTTGCCCATTCCATCAAGTTTAAACGATGAAATATGTTCGTTTTTAATCAGATTGGTGATTTTGTCATTGAAGTTTTTGAAGTACACCGGACCTGAGAGAGCAAACTTGCCATCCACCGTTTCGAAACCATTATCCTTTGCATGTGAAACGCGAATGTCACGTGGCTTGTTATAGCCTCCCCAAGGGGAAAGCCACAAACCTACACTAGTATTCATTGAATCGGCTAGCTCTTTTACGCTCCCAAACCCATCAGCAAATGCTGAGCCAAAATCCCAGTTTCCTGTTAAGTCATCCCAGCCGTCATCAAGTAAGAACCCATCAAGAACTACGCCGCGTTTTTCCACCAACTCATGATAAATCTCTTTCATTCGTCCTTTAATGTCACTTTCTGTATAAGGAGTGAAAAAGCCAATATCCATCCATGAATTGTAATGTAAATATGGTTTGTAGGGACGTGGTCGCATTGCTTCAATGAACTTGTTGAAGTCGCGTCTTAATTGACTGACTTCGCTAAACGTACCGATATAAGTTGTATATTTTAATGGGGCGTTTGTGCTTATTGGAGTGACAATATCAATATTGAGGTTGGTTTTCGTTTCGTAAGCATAGGTATTTACAATCGGTTTACACGGCAGCATGAAGAACGTATCCGCGATAATTGGTGAGCTGTTAATGCTACCGTCAACATAAGGCGCTTGCGCTTGTTTTTTGGTTGGCAAGAAAGTGATTTTTTTGATCTTGCGATCGTTACCAACAGCTTTGATTTTGTAATCAACACTCACATATCGTTGTTTGATTACGTTCAAAGTGACATCCACTTCAAAATCATTGCGAACAAAAGTGAGATTGATGCTGTCACCATCTTTCTTGTACTTTTCCAACTTAAAATCTTTGGTATGAAGTGTTGTTTCATTCGGTAGAGTAATGAAGAAAAGTTCAGTTGGGGTGATTTGTTCATCCGTATTATTGTTGATCAATGACACGACACCTGAGTTATTATCAAATGTTATTGCCATTGCATCATTGGCTATTTCCATTGAGTACGCATTCCCTATGTAAGCTGCCGAGACTATAACCGCCAACCCACTAGCTTTCAAAGTCTTGTAGTTCATTGATTTTCCCTTACTGATTATTTATTGCTCTTACATTTGAAATCACCATCCCTGTTTTCGTTGAGCTTGCTGTCACAAATCTTCTGCTTTTCCAATTTGCGCAAATTGTCTTTCGGTTTAAAAAGAGTGAAATCCAAAAACTTTATTTTCTTAGTGATGAGGGGGGAACTATTGATGATTTCGTTTTAGCAAACGAAAGGGGGGTTATTGATAGTGATGTTCTTCTCGTTGTTATTCGCTTCTGATTTATCTCACATTTTTTGTATTTTATAGAATTTGGGTGGGTGGGGTTGTGCTGGAAAACAAACAAAAGCCCAAGTGGCTAGGACATCCACTCAGGCTTTGTTTATTGGGTGTTGTTCTGGCGTATTTAAGACTTCACCTTATTGCTGTCGTCTTTGTCGTGATGGACAAGCAAGTGATCAAACACATTTCGAATGAACGGCGCGCCCACTTTAGAGCCACCATTACCGTGCTCGATAACCACGGTCGCCACGTACTTGGGTTTATCGTATGGTGCAAACGCGGTAAACAATGCGTGGTCGAGTAGGTGGTTTGCGAGTTTTTTGGAGTTGTAGACTTCGTCTTTGCGCAGACCAAATACCTGCGCAGTCCCTGATTTACCGCCACTGCTGTACTCTGCGCCTCTAAATGCACGGCGACCAGAACCATGAGCCCCATTATTTACCAAGCGCATGGCGTTGATTGGAATATCCCAGAACTTCTCTGGTACTCCTTCGATAGAAGGCAGCGCTTTTGGTTTAACATCGACTTGGTTTTCGAAATCTTCCCCATGTTCAATCACGGCTTTGAGAAGGTGTGGCGCTTTCATTTCGCCATGATTAATGAGGAATGATGTTGCTTTGGCTATCTGCATTGGTGTTGCTGTCCAATAACCTTGCCCAATACCGATAGGCACCGTATCACCTTGATACCAAGGGGTGCGATGACGTGCGATTTTCCATTCTCGTGTCGGCATGTTTGCGCTGCTTTCTTCGTAAATATCGATGCCCGTTGGCAAGCCAAAGCCAAATTTATTCATCCATTTCGAAATGCGGTCAATCCCAAGGTCAAATGCGGTCTGATAAAAGAAGGAATCAACCGATTCTTCAATTGCCTTGGTGACATCCACGTTGCCGTGACCCCAACGTTTCCAATCTCGCCATGCTTTTGAATTTGGTTTAGAGCCAGGAATACGCCAGAGACCGTGATCGTTGCGCACGGTACTTGGTGTGATAACGTGTTCTTCAAGCCCAGCGACGGCCATAAAAGGTTTTACCGTAGAAGCAGGAGGGTAAACGCCAAGCGTTGTACGGTTCACAAGTGGGTGAGCTGGATCATTGAGTAAGGCACGGTAGGCTTTGCTAGATATGCCGTTAACAAAAGGGTTTGGGTCATAACTCGGACTTGATGCCATAGCTAATACGCTATTGTCGCGTGGATCGAGCACGACTGCGCTGCCTTGGCGATGGTTGAGTTGTTTGTAGACATACTCTTGTAGCTCAATATCCAGATTCAATACGATGTCTTTTCCGGGAACTGGCGGCACATATTTGATCGTACGAATCACGCGACCGCGACTGTTTACCTCTACTTCCTCGTAGCCTTTGGTGCCGTGGAGGATGTCTTCGTAATAACGTTCAACACCTAACTTGCCGATGTTTTGCGTTGCCTGATAATTCTGTGCTTTGCCTTCTTCATCCAGTCGACGCAAGTCTCGATCGTTGATGTGAGAAACGTAACCCAAAACATGGGTCAGTTCTTCGCCGTAAGGGTAGTAACGTTTGAGATCTGCGGTAACAAAGACGCCGTTAAACTCGTGCTGATGAACAGAAAAGCGCGCCACTTGCTTGTCATTCAGTTCGTTCATGATCGTGACAGAACGAAAGCGGCGAGTGTGCTTGTAACGCTTTTTAAAGGATTCGACTTGATCTGGGGTGATATCAATATAGTGACGCAGTTTTTCAATTAATGCATCTGGATCGCCCGCCTGTTCTGGGATCATATCTAAGTTATAAACAGGACGGTTCTCAGCCAACAAAACGCCATTTCGGTCATATATAAGACCACGGGTAGGGGCTATTGGCAGGATCTTGATTCGGTTGTCGTTCGAGCGAGTTTGGTAATCTTTGAAGTGATTAACCTGCAAGTTATAAAGGTTAGCAACCAGTCCTCCCAACAAAATAACCATGCCGATAAAAGCAACGATGGCGCGGTTTTTAAACAATCTTACTTCCTGATTGTGGTCTCGGAATTCGTTTCGCTTGCGTAGCATGGATGCCCTTTAGGTTTGGTCTTTGTGCTCAATGTGCCCCAATAAAAGAAAAGACATGGATTTTAGTCTTGTTACAAATGGTTACATTTGGGGCGGAGCTACTGTAACGAGCTTTGCTCCTTGTTTTGTAAGAGCAATGTCAGGGTTCTAAAGCGAAGCCTGATCTTTCTTGCGTTGCGCGTCACCTTTTAATGTTGCCGTGAAGATGTAAACGTTTATACATTTTGTCTAGGATTTTTTTGTTTTGATTCCTTAAATGAATAAATTTGCTTTAATCTTATTAAGTTTTATGTGTTGTGTAATTTTGTGGAAACGTTTACACAAGTTTGAGTTTGATCACGGATCTGGATCGGTTTTGGTTGGTAGACTTTTAACCAGTTAAGCGATCAGCGAATTTGCTTGGTTAATAGGCTCAAATCGTTACCAAGCATGAGCAGCAACAATGGGGAAGCAAAAGTGAAAGTTCTTATCACAGGCGGTATGGGGTACATCGGTAGCCACACATGCGTACAGATGATTGAAGCAGGTATGGAGCCAATCATTGTCGATAACTTGTGTAACGCCAAAGTAGAAGTGCTTAGTCGTATTGAAGCGCTGACAGGTAAACAACCCGTCTTCCATCAAGGTGATATTCGTGATGAAGCCTTTTTAGACTCGGTTTTTGCTGAGCATGATATCCAAGCCGTGATTCATTTCGCTGGTCTAAAAGCCGTTGGAGAATCCGTTGCGAAGCCGTTGGAGTACTACGATAACAACGTGAATGGCTCGCTCGTTTTGGCACGCAGTATGCGCAAAGCTGGGGTGAAAAGCATTGTCTTCAGTTCATCCGCGACGGTGTACGGCGACCCTGACATTGTACCTATTACTGAAGACTCGCCAACGGGCGCAACCACCAACCCATACGGTCGTAGCAAGTACATGGTGGAAGAGTGCTTAAGTGATCTGTTCAACGCAGAAAACGATTGGAGCATTACTTTACTGCGCTATTTCAACCCAGTGGGTGCACATCCATCCGGCACCATGGGTGAGGACCCTCAAGGTATTCCAAACAACCTCATGCCGTTCATTGCACAAGTCGCAGTCGGTCGCCGTGAAAAACTGTCGGTATTCGGCAATGACTACCCAACACCAGATGGCACGGGCGTTCGTGATTACATCCACGTGATGGACTTAGCGGACGGTCATATCGCAGCGCTGAAATCGGTCGGTGATAAAGCCGGTTTGCACATTTACAACTTAGGTACGGGAAAAGGCTCTAGCGTGCTTGATATGGTGGAAGCGTTCGCGTTGGCTTGCGGTAAGCCAGTGCCTTACGAGCTGTGTCCTCGCCGTCCTGGTGACATTGCAGAATGTTGGGCAAGTACTGAAAAAGCAGAGCGAGCTCTTGGCTGGAAAGCGACTCGCAGCGTTACTGAAATGACGGCGGACACGTGGAAATGGCAGTCAAATAACCCGCAAGGCTATTCCCCTGCGTAATTGATGCTGCAGCGTTGTCGCCTGCACTTTCCAATTCCAATCACATAGAAAACCTATGCTCATGGATATTGGAAAGCTTACCGCCTAGCAGCAACTCCAATTTCATTGGGGAATGCAGATGAAAGAAATTTTAAAAGTTGAGTAAGTAAGATGTCGAATGTTGAATTTAACCCAGTGGATCACCCACATCGTCGCTACAACCCACTAACGGGTCAGTGGATTTTAGTGTCACCGCATCGTGCAAAACGCCCTTGGAGTGGTGCCGATGAGAAACCGTCTATCGATCAACTGCCTAGTTACGATGAGAAGTGTTTCCTATGTCCTACGAACGAGCGCATTTCTGGAGATGTAAACCCAGATTACCAAGGCACCTACGTGTTTAAGAATGACTTTGCTGCGTTGATGGTGGATTCTCCAGATGCACCTGAGTCAGACAGCCCTTTGTTCAAGACTCAAGGCGTACGCGGGTTGAGCCGAGTGATTTGCTTCTCTCCCGATCACAGCAAAACGCTACCGGAACTACCAGTCGACAAAATTCGTGGCGTGATTGACACCTGGAATGAGCAAATCGAAGAGCTTGGCAAAGACTACGTGTGGGTGCAAGCATTTGAGAACAAAGGCGAAGCGATGGGATGTTCTCAACCTCATCCACACGGTCAAATCTGGGCGAATAGCTTCTTACCAAATGAAATTGAGCGTAAAGAGCACAACTTAAAAGCGTACTACCAAGAACATGGCAGTAACTTGCTGGTGGATTACGCGCAAGCTGAACTCAAAGATGGCTCACGTACTGTGGTTGAGACTGAGCACTGGATTGCTGTTGTCCCTTACTGGGCTGCGTGGCCATTCGAAACCATGCTACTTCCTAAAACGCACATTCGTCGAATGAGTGAGCTAACCGGTGAGCAACGTGATGACCTTGCGGTTGCAATCAAAAAGCTAACCAGCCGTTACGACAACCTATTCCAATGCTCTTTCCCTTACTCAATGGGTTGGCATTACGCGCCATTCTTTGAAGAAGGTACTGATATCGATCATTGGCAACTGCATGCCTTGTTCTACCCGCCGCTACTGCGTAGCGCAACAGTGCGTAAGTTCATGGTGGGTTATGAAATGTTGGCAGAAAACCAACGCGACTTAACCGCAGAGCAAGCAGCACAGCGCCTACGTGACCTAAGCGATGTGCATTACAAAGAACAGTAACTAGGGTCTGTTGATCTTTCGCGGTTAAATTTTGTTCGAAAGGTCAACAGACCTTAAAGATAAATACGAAAGATGTCATTCCGTACAGCGAGGAACGAGCGTGATACGGAATCTACCATCAGAGTGCGCTGAACGTAGATTCCGGATGCTCGCTAGGGCTCGCCCGGAATGACAAATGTTAGACAATCAAATATGTCGTTTCTGATTGCGAGATATGAAAGCTGTCGAGAATTCACACAAAAATTTTATGCTGAGATTTTACTATGTCTGATTTAATCCAAAACGTTAAAACCTCTTTTGAACAAGTGCTGGGTTACGCTCCAAGCCACATTATTCAAGCACCTGGTCGTGTCAACCTGATTGGTGAACACACTGATTACAACGATGGTTTTGTATTGCCATGTGCGATCAACTACCAAACGGTTGTGGCAGCAGCAAAACGTGAAGACAACCTAGTGCGCGTGGTATCTGTGGACTACGGCAACGCAGTTGATGAGTTCGATATCACTCAAGAGATTACTTTCCAACAAGACAAAATGTGGGCCAACTACATTCGCGGTGTGGTGAAGTTTCTTCTCGCACGCGGTTACCAATTGTCTGGTGCGGATATCTCCGTGAGCGGCAATGTGCCTCAAGGGGCGGGCTTGAGCTCATCGGCAGCATTGGAAGTGGTGATTGGTCAAACGTTTAAAGTGCTGTTCAATCTAGAAATCAGCCAAGCGGAAATTGCACTGAACGGTCAGCAAGCCGAGAACGAATTTGTCGGCTGTAACTGCGGCATCATGGACCAAATGATTTCGGCAGAAGGTCGTGAAAATCACGCGATGTTATTGGACTGCCGTAGCCTAGAAACCGAAGCAGTATCGATGCCAGAAGACATGGCTGTGGTGATCATCAACTCGAACAAAAAACGTGGCTTGGTAGACAGCGAATACAACACTCGTCGTGAGCAATGTGAAGAAGCGGCGCGCATCTTCGGCGTAAAAGCACTCCGTGATGTGAGCATTGAGCAGTTTAACCAGAAAGTGTCTGAGCTGGATGAAATGGTGGCAAAACGTGCTCGCCACGTGATCACAGAAAACGATCGCACGGTCGAAGCCGCACAAGCTCTTCGCGCACACGACATGAAGCGCATGGGTGAGTTGATGGCAGAGTCTCATGCTTCAATGCGTGATGATTTCGAAATCACAGTAAAAGAAATCGATACTTTGGTTGAGATGGTGAAAGAGGTCATCGGTGAGCAAGGCGGTGTGCGCATGACTGGCGGCGGCTTTGGCGGTTGTATTGTCGCTCTTGTACCGCCTGCATTAGTAGATGACGTGAAAGCAACCGTTGAAGCTAAATACCAAGCAGCAACGGGGTTGAAAGAATCTATCTACGTGTGCCAAGCGAAAAATGGCGCTAGCTTAGTCGAAGTGCTTTAAGCGCACCGCAGCTTTAGTAGGAGCGAGAGATGACCGAGCCATTAACCATCACGATGACACAGCAGGCTGCTTTTGATGGCGTGCCTGCCAAAGTGGTCGAACTGAAAAATAACACAGGCGTGAGCGTTTCCTTTATGGATATTGGTGCGACATGGCTGAGTTGTCGTTTACCTTTGGCGAATGGGGAGTTGCGCGAAGTGCTTCTCGGAGTGGGGACGATGGGGAGTTTCATGCATCAACAGTGTTACATGGGTGTCACTGTTGGTCGCTACGCAAACCGCATCGCCAATGGGCTTTTTGAGGTTAATGGCGAAGCATTTCAAGTCTCCACTAACCAAGCGGGAAACTGCTTACACGGTGGTGAGGAAGGGTTTGATAAGCGCCGCTGGAACATTGAGTCTCAGTCCGAACAGCAAGTGACGTTTTCTTTGTTGTCTGAAGATGGTGATCAAGGTTTTCCGGGGAACCTCGAAGTCCATGTGACGTATACCCTGACTGATGACAACCAAGTGAGCATTGCGTATTTCGCAAAGACAGACAAAGCAACACCAGTGAACTTAACCAACCACGCTTACTTTAATTTGCTTGGTGCGGAAGCCGATTTGGATTGCCGTTCTCACCGTTTAACCATCGCAGCAGATCAATATCTACCAACTAACGAGGTCGGTATTCCTTTGGGGACATTGCAAGATGTGAAAGGAACAGGCTTTGATTTTAGAAATGAAAAGCCAGTATCGGAGCACTTCTTACAAGATGAGCAGCAGATTGCAGCGAAAGGTTATGACCACAGCTATCTATTTGATGCTCATCGCGACGTTTCAAAACCCGTTGCCCGGGTGGTTTCTCCGGATGGAAAAGTGCATATGTCTGTCGTGACCAATAAGCCTGCCATGCAATTGTATACGGGTAACTGGTTAGCGGGTGCACCAAACCGTCGCGGTGGGGAATACCAAGACTACGCGGGCTTGGCGTTAGAAACTCAGTTTTTGCCAGATTCACCGAACCATGCTGAGTGGGGGCAACCAAGTTGTATTCTTGAACCTGAGCAAGCGTATCGATTCAGTACCACGTTTCAGTTTGCTTTTTAGTTAAGGTATTGATTTTTAGCCTTTTGGGTTGCCATGAGCTTTTTGCCTACAGTAGGTCAAAAGCTTGATTGAACTAAAAACAAAAAAGCTCTGGTACTTCTGTAGCAGAGCTTTTTTATTTCGTATTTTAGATTGGGTGCAGAGTTAGAGGCGGTCAACCGAGTTGCGACGAACTAAGGTTGGGCTGAAGATGATCGTGTCTTCTTCCACTTGTTCATCTCGTGATAATGCCAACGCTAGTCGAGCAGCGCGTTCTGCCATCATTTCAATTGGGTAACGAATTGTCGTCAAACTTGGATTGACGAAGCGAGCAATTAAACCATCGTCAAAACCGACCATAGAGACTTTCTCTGGTACGCTGATTCCGTTTTGATCTAATACGGCAAGTGCCCCGGCTGCCATGTAATCGTTGTAAGCCACGACACCGGTGATTTCGAGTGATTTAGTCAGTAAGTTGGTCATTGCTATTTCACCACCATCACTGTTTGGTTCACCATATTCAACGTAACTTTTCGACAGTTCAATCTTGTGGTCATTCAGCGCCGCTTGGTAACCTTGCAAGCGCTCATCGGTATCTTCAATGTCATGTGAAGAAGCGATACAAGCTATCTTGGTATGCCCATGACGAAGTAAATATTCTGTCGCGAGGTACGCACCTTTACGGTTATCGAGAGAGATACAACGCTCTGCTAACTCAGGAATGTGGCGGTTGATCAATACCATCCCTTTTACTTCTTTGGCATAGCCAATCAATTCTTCATCTGATAAGCCTTTAGAGTGGATCACAATCGCCTCACAGCGGCTATTAATCAGCAGCTCTAACGCTTGTCGTTCATCTTCTGGATTGTGATAACCATTGCCAATCAGAATGTGTTTACCATTTTCTCTTGCGACGTTATCAACCGATTTGACCATGGTGCCAAAGAAGGGGTCAGAGACATCACTCACCAGCACACCCATCGTATTGGTACTTTGACTGACGAGTGCTCGTGCTGCCGCGTTAGGGCGATAGCCAAGTTTGCTCATCGCTTTAGTCACTGCATCGATAGAAGTTTGGCTTGCCTTGGGTGATTTGTTGATCACACGAGAAACGGTAGCGACTGATACACCCGCTTCTTTCGCGACATCCTTGATTGTTGCCATGAGGAACCTTTCGTTGGCTAAAAACGTTAACCGGAGTATTAAACACCCATTGTGTAATAAGTGCAATTTTAACAGGTGGTTGCTTTCTAAAGTGCGATCTTTACCTCTTGTAATTATTAATCTTACTGATAGTGTAAACGTTATCTTTTTAGTAAAATTTACTTGGATTTTAATTAATGGAAACGATCGCTTACTCAGACTTTGCAAAGTTAGAAATTCGCACTGGAAAAATTATTGAGGTGGCGCGCCACGAGAATGCAGACAAGCTATACATTGTGCAGATCGATGTCGGAGAGAAAACCCTGCAAACGGTAACGAGTCTTGTACCGTACTACACAGAAGAAGAGTTAATGGGTAAACAGGTGGTAGTGCTGTGTAATCTAGCAAAAGCTAAGATGCGTGGTGAAACCTCTGAGTGTATGCTGTTGTGCGCTGAAACTGACGATGAGTCGGAAAGCGTATTACTGACACCGGAACGCGCAATGCCATTAGGCGTGCGAATTGTTTAAGCTGTAAGTTGAATTTATTTATATAACAAATGCTTATGGTTTATGTCTCATTTTATAAATGAGTGAGTTGATTCATATTCACCTTTATTTATAATTTTCTTGATTTAAAACTGTTTAACAGTATGAAAATATAGGAAATTATAATGAAAAAGGTTTTGCCTTTATTGGCTTTAGGTGCAGTGGTTGCTTCAGCGTCGGTTCAAGCAAATAGTGGTTGGTATATTGGTGCGGATATTCATAACACTGAGATCGATACAGAGTTGAACATTGATTCATCGTCTTCAACAGGCTTTGGTATCGCTGTTGGTAAAGAGATGGCGCTCTCTCAGCAGTTTGTATTAGCTTTTGAGGGTGAGTTTATTCACTTTGGCAGCTTTAAAGAGAACGGATACTTCATCGATCAGTTTGGCACTGCGCACAATGCGAGCATTGAAGTTGAAGGTTACGCTGCGAATCTTAATGCGAAACCTAAATACTACTTCACAGGCACAGGTTTCTACCTAGGCGCTGTGGCTGGCTTGGGCGTGATGGGTGTTGACCTGAAGTTGGATGTTCCAACTGCATCATCTAGCTCAATATCAACAGATGGTAGCGATATTGGTTTCAACTACGGTGCTGAAGCAGGTTATGAATTTGCTTCTGGTCTGATTGTTTCTGGTGGTTACCGTGCGTCTTCAGTCACGATTGATGTTGAAAATGGCGGTGATTTAGATTTTGATTTTGATGGCTTTTACGTAGGTCTAGACTACAAATTCTAATCAGATATTTGTCGAATATGAATAATGGAAGGGAGCCACTAGGCTCCCTTTTTGATCAGGTTATCTATTAATTCATAATGATGATCTTGCACACCCGCAAGGTTGCCATACTTGGGCTGGTGGCGGTCATTCTCTTTGGCGTGTTGCCAACCTATAGTATGGCGAACAAAGTGTTCAGCAAACGCGTGAGAGACTTCCAAGCATCCTGCTAAAACGGTATCTACATAACTTTGCATGATTGGGCTGAGCGTGCAGGGTGGAAGGGGATCGCTTTTCACGTATACCCAAATCTCATGATCTGGATTAAAGCTGATGTCAGTTTCGATTTGTTCAGGACGAATTTGAATACGATGATAGCCACGTTCGCGGCGGTCAAATTCAGTCAGCGCTTGGTGGTCTACTTCGAGCAGCACACCGTTCACTTGCCCTTCGCCTTCATTTACAACCAGCGGTGACAAGATATAGCTGTCGTCGACTTTGCCCCAATAGCGCACTAACCCATGGGCAATAACGGGAATTGCTTCACCCGTTTGCCCTGTAAGCTCACGTGAGGCCGAATTGATTAAGCTGCCGTAGCCAAATATATACATCGTGATTGTTCCCTTTTACTTCGACGAATTCCGTTCTATCCGTTATACCTAAATATGATATCTAAGTCATTCTTACTGAGCCCAGCATTTTTACGTTCTTGGGAGGAAATGCCTCCACGGCATCAGGCGCAATGTTTTTACCTCTAAAGGATAGTCTGATCTTATAACATGTATTTTTTATACATGTTTGTGTTAAGATCGCTGACGTTAAGTTTTTCGACAGTACGAATTGGTACGTAAGGGCATCACAATGCTGAATATCACCGATAAAAAAGTGGAAGAAAAAATCCCCGCATGGCTGCGACTTGGGTTTAGACCGTTTTTCCTGTTTGGCTCTATTTACGCCATCATCGCGATTGCGTTGTGGGTATGGATGTTTCAAGCAGGGCAGCCTAGCGCGTTGAGTGTTCCGGCTTTGTGGTGGCATGTACATGAAATGCTGTTTGGTTTCTCTATGGCGATTGTGGTGGGGTTCGTTCTGACTGCGGTACAAAACTGGACGGGGATTAATGGGACGAAGCACTACACCTTGCTAGCCTTGTTTTTGTTATGGCTTGCTCCTCGAGTTCTACTTTGGACGCCTGCACCACTTTGGTTAACCAGCAGTGTTGAAGCGCTGTTTTTACTATTTGTAGCGTATGAGGTCGGCATACGAGTTTATCGTGCTAAAGGGTGGCGTAACCTATTTTTTGTTCCGTTATTCTTACTTGCAATCTTTGCGAACTTTGCCAGTTATGCCACGGTGAAAGGTATGCCTCCATTTACCTCTTCTGCTGTGTGGCAAGCAATGCTGTGGTGGTTCACTTTACTGCTTTCTGTCATGGGTGGGCGAGTAATCCCTTTCTTTACTGCACGTCGTTTCAACTTTGAAAAAGCTCAACCGCTGATGTGGCTAGATTGGCTCGCCAACCTACCTTTGGTCATGTTGTTTGTACTGAGTTTCTTCCCTGTGACGTTTGCTGAACTTGGGAAGCCGCTGATGTTGTTTGCTGGTATCACCCAATTGGTTCGATTCTTACGCTGGAAACCTTGGTTGACTCTGAGCGAGCCACTTGTTTGGTCTTTACATGCGGCTTATTTGTGTCTGCCTTTAAGTCTTATCCTACGTGGCAGCTGGGATAACGCGTTTGCCAACCACAACTTGATTCATTTGTTTGCGATTGGTGCGCTAGGTGGCTTAATCCTAGCAATGATTACTCGTGTCACCATGGGGCACACTGGACGTATGATTTACAAAGGTCCGAACATGAGTATCGCGTTTGCGGCGGTGATTGCTGCGGCGTTAGCGAGAAGCTTAGGTGTGATATTTGCTCCTTCACAGATGTTCTTTTGGATTGATATCAGCGCAGCATTATGGATTCTTGCATTTGGTATGTTTGTGTGGCGTTTTGGTGTGATGTTGATAACTCCGCGTGTGGATGGTCATCCGGGATAATCGAAGAAAAATGAAAGTGAAGAAGGGCTTAGCGAGATGCTAAGCCTTTTTTGTTTGATGTTGCTTCAGCAAATAACCCATTAATAGTAAGGAAATTATTAAGAATGTGAAAAACGTTGAATTCTAATCTGAGTTTTGCTCGTGCCAGAAAAGGCGGAGTTCGATACTCTGTATCTGTTATTGCTCGTATGAATATGAGTGATTAACTAGCCAATTGACGTTTTAGACCCATAGGTGTCTTTCGTGTAATTACATGGCCGCTTAGTTCTATACCTCCGTGGAACTAAGCGGCGTTTTTCGTTTTGTGGCTAGGTAAAATTAGGGTCTGTTGACCTTTTGCGGTTAAATTTTGTTCGAGATAAAAGCGTTTTAATCGCGGCGAGAGGTTTGTAGCCTAGTTATTCTAAGCAAAATCCTCTCAACAAAGAGTAAAACGCTTTTAGCCGAACCCTTCGGGCAGCGTTTGTGGCTCCTTTCTACTGCGTTATCGGCTTATCAGGTAGGGCAACTACATTTCAAAGCCTCTGCCTTGTATAAAGAACCCACAAACTGCTGCAAAAATCAGCTCAAAAGGTCAACAGACCCTAGATATTCCCTTGGCTGAAGTCTTTCTGGAAATAAAGAACTTTCTGTAGATAGCGTCTCGCTTCCCCTTTTGGGTGTTGAGTGGTTAATGCATCATAAACTTGAGTTGGGTTGAGGCTGTTAAGTTCATTCATTGCACGCTTACGATCGCTATCAAACGTCGAAAGCACACCACCAGTGCCGCCGTTGTAGGCGGAAATCATACTAAAGTGCTTCGAGGTTGGATGTTTCACGTCTCGTAGATAGCGGTTTTTCAATATATAGAAATACGCTGCACCAGTATCAATGTTATTGGCAGGATCGAATAAGTATTCTTTGGTAGGAATACCAGGTTTGTTTTTTACTAAATTAAACACATCCGCACCCGCTGTTTTTGGGATCACTTGCATCAAGCCGTAAGCGCCAGCATGAGAAACCGCATAAGGGTTAAAACTACTTTCGGTTTTGATCACGGCGAAAATCAGATCTTCTGATAAACCATATCGTTTTGCAGCGTCACGTATCAAGCCAGCGTACTGGTATTCGCGTTGTTCTAGATGATCTTTCACCATGTTGATTTCGACATAGTAAGCACTGCCGTGTTTGATGGCTTTCTTTTGCAGTTTGTTGTCGAGTAGGTAGTCTGCGTAACGATTGGCGCGCCATTCCCATTCAATCGGTTTTCCATCGTGATCGAGAACTTGCCCCAATAAAAAAGGCTTACCACGTAATACCGCTTCCTTGTCACTAAACAACTCCGCATGTGCTGGATCGGCAGGCATGAGTAGTGTCTGTACAATCGCTTTTTGTAGCTTTTCCGTTGGCTGGTATTGGGAAATTGTCGAAACGTAGATTTTTCCCGCTTCGAAGTCGATATGAGCGCGGGTGTTATAACCATCAAGGTATTTCACGTAGCGGTGTTTTCCCGCTTCGACGAACTCATCTTCACCCCAGCGATCTTTGGCTTTTTGCGCAATGTAAGCCAGTAACTGTTGGATATTCTCTTGGTTAGATGCACTTGGCGGCTTTACATAGGGAGGTACGTAGTCATCACATGCGCAAGGTGGTGTTTCTTCAGGAGCAACAGAGCAACCACTGAGGAGAAGTAAGCTCAGGAATAGCGATTTCTTCATCGGATACCGATTTAATTAGAGGTGAGGGCAATTGCCGACTGAAGAAAATAATAAGTAAGAGTGTTAATTGTCTGAAATTAAAACTTTTTGTGCTTTCGATAGAAGGTGTTGATATTAGAATTTAGCTCTAAAAAAAAGCCTGCGGGGTGCAGGCTTTGTATTAGGAGAGTCCAATTTAACTTACTTGTGAGAGGCTAACGACCTTTTGTTGCAGCTTCTCTTTTAGATATTCTGCCAGTGCGATTTTCTCCTCTTCGTTCATGTATAAGCCAAGTTTTGTACGACGCCATAAGATGTCTTCATCGGTTAGCGCCATTTCGTGATTCATCAAGTAATCAATTTCACGTTGATATACGCCACTTGCTTGCTCTGAGAAGCAGTGACCAAGATCTTCTACGCTGTTAGTGCCTTCCATCAGATCCCAAGTTTGTGTACCAAACTGAGTCACGTAGCGCAGCAACATTGCTTCTGATGCCCACGAGTATTTCGCATGAATCACCTTCGCAAGTTGCTCACGGCTGCAACTGAAGTTACCACCGGGAAGGGTTTGGTTTGCCGTCCAGTCTTTACCCATTTCAGGTAGGTAAGGTGCAAGTTTCTTCATTGCCGCTTCGCCAAGCTTACGGTATGTCGTGAGCTTGCCGCCGAACACTGAAAGTAAAGGTGCGTGGTCGTATTCAGCATCCAACTCTAGTGTGTAGTCACGTGTGATCGCTTGCGGTGAGTCAGACTCATCATCACACAGTGGGCGTACACCACTGTAAGTCCATACCACATCTTCGCGGCTTAGCTGGTGGACAAAGTGTTGGTTAACGATATCGATCAAGTAATCGACTTCATCTTCGGAGATCGCGACTTCACGCGGATCGCCTTTGTATTCCACATCTGTGGTACCAATGATCGAGAACTTATCTAAGTAAGGGATCATAAATACGATGCGGTTATCTTTGTTTTGTAGGATGTAGGCTTGCGGCTCGTTGTGGATACGAGGAGCAACGATGTGCGAGCCTTTGATCAAACGAATGTTGCGAGGGGAGGTTTGCTCTAATCCTTCATCAAAGAACTGTTTCACCCATGGACCAGCAGCGTTAACCAGAGCTTTCGCTTTACGTTCGAAACGTTGGTCTGTGGTGACGTCATGAATAGTGACATGCCAAATGCCGCCTTCACGGTGTGCTTTTTCTACGCGGCAGTAGTTGCGAACTTCTGCGTTATTCTCTTTTGCAGCCAGAACGTTAAGTAAGACTAAGCGCGCATCGTCTACCCAACAATCTGAGTATTCGAAACCGGTTTTCATTTCAGGTTTCAAAAGACCTGATTTTGCTAGGTTGACAGTTTTGCTGCCTGGCAGTGTGGTTCGTTTACCCAAGTTATCGTAAAGGAACAAACCACAACGGATCATCCAAGCTGGGCGTAAAAATGGGCGATGAGGTAAACGGAAGCGCATTGGTAGAGCCACATGTGGTGCTTTACGTAAGATCACTTCACGTTCAGCGAGCGCTTCCGAAACTAAACGAAACTCATAGTGTTCAAGGTAACGTAATCCGCCGTGGATCAGTTTTGAACTTGCAGAAGAGGTTGCCGATGCGAAGTCATTAGCTTCGTACAAACCGACGCTTAAACCACGACCAGCAGCATCTGCAGCAATACCAGCCCCGTTAATGCCGCCACCGATCACGATCAGGTCTAAAGTAGGGGATGCGTTAGTCGTGGAAGCATTTTGTTGGATACTCATAAATTTGACCTCTTGGTGAGCGAACGAGCATTTTGGAACATGAGTTTATCCTAGCTTAGGTTTCGTTTGTGGTCATTATTTATTTTCGTTTATGAGCGTTTTGTGTGATTTGGGCACAAAAAAACCTCTGCCTAATTAAGACAGAGGTCATTTATTCGTATAGAAAGAGAGGTAATTTGCTATTCGTTCTCAGATCTTTCTATTTGTGTATCAACCACTTCAAGGGGAACCGAGGCATCTTTTAGAATCGCAAGAATCTCTTCTGGTGGTTGTTTGTTGGTGAATACCATGTTCAATTGCGCGATATTGCCCAGTTTCACCATAGCATTGCGACCAAATTTCGAATGGTCAACCGCAAGGAACACACTGCGGCTGTTATCAATAATTGCCTGTTTAACGCGAACTTCATGATAATCAAAGTCCAGTAGTGAGCCATCAAAATCGATACCACTGATGCCTAAAATGCCGAAATCGAGGCGGAATTGTTTGACGAAATCGAGCGTCGCTTCACCGACAATACCGCCGTCACGGTTGCGAACTTCACCGCCCGCCAAAATAACTTTGATTTCTGGGTTTGGTAAAAGAATGGTGGCAACATTAATGTTATTGGTCACCACGCGAAGTTGTTTGTGGTTTTTATTGAGCGCTCGAGCGACGGCTTCTGGCGTGGTACCGATATCAATAAACAAGGTTGCGCCATCTGGAATGTGCTTTACTAGTTCTTCCGCAATGACATCTTTTTCATTGAAGTTAAGCGCTTTACGCGTGTTATATGACGTGTTCTCTGAACTGAGAGGAATGGTAGCACCACCGTGGTAGCGTCGAATCTTGTTTTCATCAGCAAGGTCGTTTAAGTCGCGACGGATAGTTTGAGGACTGACATTAAATTTTTCTACCAGCTCATCCGTGCTGACGTAGCCTTGTTTTTTCACCAACTCAACAATCTGTTGGTGTCTTGGTATTTGCTTCACTTAGCACTCCCTTGTGCACTGGTAATCGCCAATGCTTCAAATTCGAATATAGAAACTCGCTCTATTGTGCTCGAATTAGCGCATTGTGAGAAGTCGTGGGAATATGGAATCCGCGATCGAACGCAAAAAAAGAGCGCCAAGTCGGCGCTCTTCACGATTAATCAGGGGGAAACTAATCGTTTATCAGAAATTAATCGTCTTCGTCGTGAAGCTCAGACCAAGTTTGAGCACACTTGACTGCGCGCTTCCAACCTTTGTAACGACGGTTACGTTTTTCTTCATCATCGTGTGGTTCGAATGTGCGATCGAGCACGGCTTTGTCTTGCAGCTCATCAATGCTATTCCAGAAACCAACCGCTAGACCGGCTAGGTATGCTGCACCCAAAGCGGTCACTTCAGTTACTTGAGGACGGTGAACTTCGGTATTAAGAACATCAGACTGGAACTGCATTAAGAAGTTGTTCGCCACTGCGCCACCATCTACACGAAGGTTCGCGAGCTTGATGCCTGAGTCTGCTTGCATTGCATCCAGCACATCACGAGTTTGGTAAGCGATACCTTCCAAAGTTGCACGGATAATGTGGTTAGAGTTTACACCACGAGTTAGACCGACAATCGTACCGCGAGCGTAAGCATCCCAATATGGTGCGCCCAGACCAGTAAACGCAGGAACCACGTAAACACCATTTGAAGTATCAACTTTGGTCGCAAAGTATTCTGAATCTTCGGCACCAGCCAGAATCTTCATTTCATCACGTAGCCATTGAATTGAAGCGCCACCCATGAATACCGCACCCTCAAGGGCGTAAGCTGGCTCACCTTTTGGACCGCATGCTAGCGTGGTCAACAGACCATTTTTCGATGTTACCTTCTCTTGACCCGTATTCATCAACAAGAAACAACCTGTGCCGTAGGTGTTCTTCGCTTGACCAGCTTCAACACACATCTGACCGTAAAGAGCGGCTTGTTGGTCACCTGCAATGCCTGCAATTGGGATACGAGTACCACCTTTACCACCAATGTTGGTTTGACCGTAGATTTCTGATGAGCGTTTTACTTCAGGCATCATGGATGCAGGGATGCCCATCTCATCCAGCATTTTTTGATCCCAGCATAGGTCATTAATGTTGAACAGCATGGTACGAGAAGCATTGGTGTAGTCGGTTACGTGGACGCGACCTTGTGTCATCTTCCAAACCAACCAGGTATCAACAGTACCGAATAGCAGCTTGCCTGCTTCAGCATCTTCACGAGCGCCTTCAACGTTATCTAGAATCCACTTCACTTTTGTACCCGAGAAGTAAGGGTCTAGAACCAGACCTGTATTGTCGCGAACGTAATCTTCTAGTCCGCGCGCTTTTAATTCTTCACAAATATCGGCAGTGCGGCGGCATTGCCATACGATCGCGTTGTAAACCGGTTTGCCTGTTTCTTTGTTCCATACAATCGTCGTTTCACGTTGGTTGGTAATACCGATACCTGCAAGTTGGTCGCTACGGATGCCGGTTTTCGCAAGTGCTTCAACCAAGGTAGAGCTTTGAGTTGCCCAGATTTCCATTGGGTCATGTTCAACCCAACCAGCCTCTGGATAAATCTGAGTAAATTCTCGCTGAGCGACGCTTACGATATTCGCGTCATGATCCAGAATGACAGCACGAGAGCTTGTCGTGCCTTGGTCTAGGGCAACAATGTATTTTTGCTCAGTCATGGTAAGAATCCTTTTGTTTCGTTATTTATATTTTAGTAAATGTTCGAATTGGTAGGGGTTAAGCTTGCGCTTGTTCTGCTTCTTCTTCGGTTTCGCACTGGTTAGGGATAGTACAGCCGTGACCTTGCTTTGGCAGATATGCAGCAATCGCTTTCGGGTACAACCAACCACCGAAGCAAGCACCTGCGATAGGAGCAAGAATTGGAACAATAAAGTATGGAATTTCACGCGCGCCAGTCAGGGCATAATCCCAACCTGCGAAGTAGGCAAACAGCTTAGGACCAAAGTCACGTGCTGGGTTCATCGCAAAGCCTGTTAGTGGACCTAGAGAACCGCCGATTACCGCAATTAGGATACCGATCAGTAGAGGGTTCATCGCGCCGCGAGGTGCGCCATTGTTCTCATCACCAAGAGCAAGAATGGCAAACATCAGCACTGCAGTAATCACGAATTCCACAGCAAAAGCGCCAAAGAAAGAGAGAGAAGCATGTGGGTAAGTCGAGAAAATGCCCGCTGTGGCTAATGCGTCTTGGCTGCTACGAACGAAGTTGTGTGCGATTTCGTAATCCGTAAAGAGGTTGCTGTACAAGCTGTAGACCAAAGCAGCAGAGCAAAATGCACCTAGCATTTGCGCAATGATATAAGGCACAACTTTCGCCTTATCAAATCCATGGAACATCGCCAGTGCGATAGTTACGGCAGGGTTGATGTGTGCACCGGATACGCCCGCAGTACAGTAAATAGCGATGGCGACGCCAAAGCCCCATACAATACTGATTTCCCATTGACCAAATTGAGCCCCGGTCAAAACGAGTGCAGCAACACAGCCTACGCCAAAAAAGATAAGTAATCCTGTACCGATAAACTCGGCCAAACATTCTCCGAGCAGTGAGGGGTGTTTGTTCGTTGTCATGTTAAGAGTCCTTTAATATTTATGCTTATCTAGCACGGTTCTATTGTGCATATATAAACGTTTGCGAAAACAAACGAGCGCTAAAAATGAGCGTTTGAGCATAAATTTGTTAATCAAACTCTTCGTTTTTGTTAATTGACGCATCTTTTGCTCAAAAAGGAAACTCGATAAAACGAATTATGGTCTTCAATTTTGCTTTGATGGACTAAAACTACCGATGTGAAAATCAATGCACAAACTGGTAAGAGGAGTTTTGTGAACCTGCTTCGCGAATGGTGGGAAAATACTCAGATTATTGGTCGAAAACTAACCCTAAAGAGCTAGCTAACACTAATGATGATAAGGGATTGCTGATATTCATTCGCTCGTTGCTAAGAGCTACGCCATCTCAAAGAAAGAAGACCGTTTCCCGTAGCACATATGCCATCTTTTGCTTGGAGACGACCTCTAAATGTACGTTGGAAGCGGTGGGATTATGTTGACCCTAATTGTTAACACGATGACATTGTTGCAACACGCCACAATTGAGGCGTTTGATGGCTTAAATCACGTGCTTCGTCTCTTCAACTTCCATCTTTTATCCATTTTTGTGGTCATTTGAGCACTTGATTCACTTAATATTGTGCTGATTTTGTTCGTTTGCGCACTTCGTGTTCTATGTGGACAGTAACGAAATCTGCAGAAAGTGGAAGCGCAGTCTAATTAAAAGCCTCTAATTTTCTGTATTTACTGAAATTTAATTCTTATGCAACATTTGTCACAGAAATAAAAATCGAATTTCATAAAATGCATTCACTTTCGAACGAAACTCCTTTTTGCTCGTTCGCGATTTTATACTCCCTACCATCGCTCACATTATTAATGAGGTTCCTATGTTTGGAATATTCAAACCTAAGGCGCACATCGATCGTTTATCGTCCGATAAGATCGATGGCACTTATTCCCGCTTACGTTGGCAACTCTTTATCGGCATCTTTGTTGGTTACGCTGGCTACTACCTGGTTCGTAAAAACTTTAGCTTGGCGATGCCTTATCTTATTGAACAAGGTTTTAGTCGTGGTGACTTAGGTGTTGCCTTAGCTGCGGTATCTATTGCTTACGGTTTATCAAAATTCTTAATGGGCAGTGTTTCTGACCGCTCAAACCCTCGTTACTTTTTAAGTGGCGGTCTATTAATGTCAGCGCTTGTGATGTTCTGCTTCGGCTTTATGCCTTGGGCTACTGGCAGCATTACAGCGATGTTTATTCTATTGTTCCTAAACGGTTGGTTCCAAGGTATGGGGTGGCCTGCCTGTGGTCGAACCATGGTTCACTGGTGGTCGCGCAAAGAGCGTGGCGAGATAGTGTCGGTTTGGAACGTGGCACATAACGTGGGTGGTGGTTTAATTGGTCCGCTGTTCATCCTTGGTCTTTGGGCATTCAACGACGATTGGCGCACCGCTTTCTATGTACCTGCATTTTTTGCCACGCTCGTAGCTGTCTTTATTTGGTTCACCGTAAGAGATACACCGCAGTCTTGTGGTCTTCCGCCAATTGAAGAGTATAAAGACGATTACCCTGATGATTACGACAAGTCACACGAAAAAGAAATGACGGCGAAGGAAATTTTCTTCAAGTATGTCTTTTCTAATAAGTTGTTGTGGTCAATTGCGATTGCGAACGCGTTTGTTTACCTGATCCGCTACGGTGTGCTGGACTGGGCGCCGGTATACCTTAAAGAAGCGAAGGACTTCTCGGTTGATAAATCTTCTTGGGCTTACTTCCTATACGAGTGGGCTGGTATCCCAGGTACGCTATTGTGTGGTTGGATTTCAGACAAGCTGTTTAAAGGTCGTCGTGCTCCTGCCGGTATTCTATTTATGGCGTTAGTAACCGTAGCTGTGCTGGTTTACTGGTTCAACCCAGCAGGTAACCCAGCAGTAGATATGATGGCGCTGGTTGCAATCGGCTTCTTGATTTACGGTCCGGTAATGTTGATTGGTTTGTATGCGCTAGAGCTTGCTCCTAAGAAGGCGGCAGGTACGGCTGCAGGTCTAACTGGCTTATTTGGTTACTTGGGCGGTGCGGTAGCGGCAAACGCGATTCTTGGCTATACAGTAGACCACTTCGGCTGGGATGGCGGCTTTATCATCCTAATCGGTTCATGTATCACCTCTATCGTTTGTCTAACTTACGCATTTCTTGGCGAGCGTGCTCACCATGAACAAAAAGCGCGTGAGAAAGAAGCATTGGCGTCATAAAACATTAAAGGGGCGGTGGAATACTGCCCCTTCAATAAGCTAAGGAAAGAACAATGAAAACAACGTCAGTTTGCATGACGGTTCTCGCTCTGAGCATCTCAGCTGGAGCTATTGCACAACCGCTTGTTATCGCGCACCGTGGCGCATCGGGTTATCTACCAGAACATACTTTAGAAGCAAAAGCGTTGGCGTACGCGATGAAACCAGACTACATCGAACAAGATGTGGTGATGACCAAAGACGATCAACTCGTTGTATTGCATGATCATTACCTCGATCGCGTGACCGATGTAGCTGAGCGATTCCCGGATCGTGCTCGTAAAGATGGTCGTTACTATGCGATTGATTTCACGTTGGCAGAAATCAAATCATTGCGAGTCACTGAAGGCTTTAACATTGATGATAAAGGTAACAAGGTTGCTGGCTATCCGACACGATTCCCAATGTGGAAATCAGACTTCACCGTGCCTACTTTTGCTGAAGAGATTGAGCTGATCCAAGGCTTAAACAAAACGCTGGGTTATGACATCGGTATTTACCCGGAAATCAAAGCGCCGTGGTTCCATCGTCATGAAGGCAAAGACATCTCAAAAGCGGTGCTTAAAGTTTTAAAACAGTACGGTTACGATTCACAAGACGACAAAGTATACCTTCAGTGTTTTGATGCGAATGAGCTTCAGCGCATCAATAGTGAACTCATGCCCGCAATGGACATGGATTTAAAGCTCGTTCAGCTCATGGCTTACACCGATTGGAACGAGACCATGGAGTACAAAGGCGACAGGGCAACACCATACAGTTATGACTGGATGTTTGAAGCCAATGGTATGAAGAAGGTCGCGGAATACGCGGAAGGGATCGGTCCTTGGAAACCAATGTTGGTGGATGACAAATCAACCAAGGATAACATCATCATCAAACCTTTGATGAAAGCGGCAAAAGACGCGGGTTTGCAAGTGCATCCTTATACTTTCCGCGCGGATCCAGGGCGTATTCCTGCTTACACCGACAGCTTCGATGGCATGATGGACATCTTCTACAATCAGGTGAAAGTGGATGGTTTGTTTACTGACTTTCCTGATAAAGCAGTCAACTTTCTGAACAAGTAAAATTCTAAAAAGCTGAGTATTTGAAGTTCTCAGTATTACGTCACACGCCATGTCGTAACAATGTGCCCTCTCTCAGGCAATAAAAAATCCCCCAACAGTTTCCTGCTGGGGGATTTTTCGTAGGGCTAATTCACTGCAATACCTAAATGACTTCAAGATGCTCAGTTCAGAGTCTGGTCACTGATAAAATGACGAAGTGAAATAGCTCGCTATTTTCAAGTTATTTGACGTTGGAATCGTGATAGTGACACGCTTCCAAAGGGCGAGTTGTCTTGGCTTTCATGCTTTGTTAACGAGCTTTGATTTAGATTGACTAGATCTTCAACTCGTTGCTGCGCCTGCAAGCCAAGTCAGCCTCGCTGAATCAAGCATCTCGAGGTTATTTGGGTATTCTTATTAGTTGTTTTTATGCAGTTCGCTGTTCAGTTCAACCGCGCTCTTGTTTGCAAGACACTCGATTTGACCTGTTACAGAGTTACGACGGAATAGTAGGTCAGAAACACCAGCAAGATCGCGTGCTTTTACTACTTCTACTTCTTGGCCTGCAGAATCTAGCATGCGCACTTTAGAGCCAGCGGTTACGTATAGACCTGATTCGATAGTACAACGGTCACCCATTGGGAAACCAAGACCTGCGTTTGCGCCTAGTAGCGAGTTTTCACCGATAGAAACTACAACTTTACCGCCGCCAGATAGCGTACCCATGATAGATGCGCCACCGCCGATGTCAGAACCGTTACCAACCACTACGCCAGCAGAGATACGACCTTCAACCATGCTCACGCCAGTTGTTCCCGCGTTGAAGTTGATGAAGCCTTCGTGCATTACCGTTGTGCCTTCGCCAACGTGTGCGCCAAGACGTACGCGAGAAGTGTCAGCGATACGAACACCAGTTGGTACCACGTAGTCCACCATTTTAGGGAACTTGTCTACGCAATCTACGCTTAGTGCACGACCCGCTAGGCGAGCTTCGATTTGACGCTCTGCTAGTTCAGGTAGGTCGATTGGACCTTCATTAGTCCATGCGATGTTGTGTAGTAGACCGAAGATACCGTCTAATACCGTACCGTGCGGTTGAACTAGGCGGTTAGAGATAAGTTGAAGTTTTAGGAAACCTTCAGCAACGCTTTGTGGCTGCTCGTCAGTTGCAAGGATAACCAGTACAAGTGGTTGTGCTGATTCTGCTGCTTTTGCTGCGAAAGAAGCGTTTGCCGCATCGCCGTTTGCTTCAAATGCTGCTGCCAGTTCTGCGCTTTGTGCTGCAGAGATCTCGATAGCTTGGTTGCCTTGCTCGTAACCTGCTACTGCTGCTAGTGCGTTAACAAGCGCTTCGCTTGGGTTAAGAACTGGGTTTGGGAAAAACGCTTCGATGATTTTGCCGTCGCGATTTTTAGTTGCCGTACCAAAGGCTAGAGAGAAGAAAGCCATAGTTGATCTCCATGTGTTGAGTCTTGTGTCTCGTCTGTTCACTGACAAGAAATAATTAAGTTGTCAGTCATCATAAAGAGAGTGTTGGGGAGTTTAAAGAGGGGAAATGGAGAAAGTCTGTAGATGGATACCTTTTGTCTTTTTAGAGATATGTTTGTCTGATGAGAAATGTGTCGCAAAAGCCTTCTCAGACCGATTTGGGGTAAAGACAAAGTGAAGTTGGAAAAGGGGCGCAGCAAAAAATAAGGGGAGGACCGAAGTCACTCCCCCTACACTGGGTTTGTTGGATTTAATCGCTTTGGATAGAAAGCGATTAAATCGGCTTAAAGGCTAAGTTCACCGACGGCTACGGCAAGTGCAACAGTTGCACCTACCATTGGGTTGTTGCCCATACCGATGAAGCCCATCATCGCTACGTGTGCAGGTACTGAAGAGCTACCTGCGAATTGTGCATCGGCGTGCATGCGACCCATGGTATCGGTCATACCGTAAGAGGCAGGACCTGCCGCCACGTTATCTGGGTGTAGAGTACGACCAGTACCACCGCCTGATGCCACAGAGAAGTAAGGCATGCCTTCACGGTTACGTTCTGCTTTGTAGATGCCTGCTACTGGGTGTTGGAAGCGAGTCGGGTTGGTTGAGTTACCAGTGATGCTCACATCCACTTGTTCTTTATGCATGATAGCCACGCCTTCACGTACATCGTCTGCACCGTAGCAAAGGATCTCACCACGTGGACCTTGGGAGAAACGGCGACGTTCTACTTCCACTAACTCACCAGTTTGGTAGTTGTATTGAGTGCGTACGTAAGTGAAACCATTGATGCGTGAGATTAGGTAAGCGGCGTCTTTACCTAAACCATTCAGGATCACTTTCAACGGATTTTTGCGTGATTTGTTCACGTTCAATGCGATTTTGATTGCGCCTTCTGCCGCTGCGAATGACTCGTGACCGGCAAGGAAAGCGAAACAGCCACTTTCTTCATTCAATAGACGAGCCGCCAATGCACCGTGACCGATACCCACTTGGCGTTGCTCTGCCACGCTGCCGGGTTTAGTGCACGCCTGAAGACCTTCACCGATGATGTTTGCTGCTTCTTCTGCTGTTTTTGCTCCGCGGAAAATCGCCAAAGCGGTGCCCAGTGTGTAGGCATCTGCCGCGCTTTCAAACGCGATAGGTTGAGTGTCCATCACTAGTGCTTTAGGGTCGATACCACGATCCATACAGTATTGGTAAGCCGCTTCCAGAGAAGAAAGTTGCATTTCGTCTAATGTGCGACGTACAGATTCAGTAATTGGAGTGTTCATAATCTCTTTCCTCTTGGTGGCGATTATTGTTGGCGTGGGTTAATAGTCGTTACGGCTTCGTCAAAACGACCGTAAGTGCCCGTTGCTTTTTCTGCTGCTTCTGCTGCAGATACGCCTTCGTTGATGGCTTTCATCATCTTGCCTAGGTTGAGATATTGGTAACCAATCACTTCTTTGTTTTCGTCTAGCGCGAGTTTGGTTACATAGCCTTCAGCTAACTCCATGTAACGCACGCCTTTTGCTTTGGTTGAGTAGCTAGTACCCACTTGGCTGCGTTGAGTTTGACCAAGATCTTCCAGTGCCGCGCCAATTTCCAAGCCGCCTTCAGAGAAAGCAGATTGAGTACGACCGTAAACAAATTGAAGGAAGATTTCGCGCATCGCGACGTTGATAGCATCACACACTAAGTCAGTGTTGAGTGCTTCAAGAATGGTTTTACCGGTTAGGATTTCTGCGGCCATCGCTGCAGATTGAGTCATGCCTGAACAGCCGATCGTTTCGATCAAAGCTTCTTCGATGATGCCGTTTTTGACGTTAAGGGTCAGTTTTGCTGCACCTTGTTGAGGAGCACAAGCACCAACGCCGTGGCTAAGACCGGAAATCGCGATAACGTCTTTTGGATTGATCATTGCGCCTTCAACAGGGATCGGTGCAGAAGCATGAAGATCGCCGCGTTGAATCGGGCACATTGATTGGATTTCGTGTGAGTATTGCATAATGTTTTCCCAGTGTACGATATCCAGCATATTGGTCAGACTCAACGGCGTTGACTGCTGTTATTCGCTCCATCAAATAGAAAAACTATGTTCAGGAGGCTTACGCGTTTGTCGCCTTGTTGAGTTAACAACTATTTTGGATATCTTTTTAATTTTTGAGAAAACAGGAGCGGGGTTGGAGAAGAGTTGAATTGCTCACTACAGAACTCTTACTTTTACACTAGAGGCAAAAGTACTTCCAACAGGGCTGACCTGTTCTCGTTTCTGTAGGAGTCATCAGCTTTAAAAGCGGTTTGAATCTTTCGATTCCGGTGGTACCCCATCACCGTGCCCATTTAGATTAGATCTAAGTCACACTAATCTGCAACATGAAATTTAGAGCAATTTGGGATATTAAATCGGTTCTTTATATTCTCAGAGATATATGGCGATTAATGCAACGCATAAAAAAACGCCGCATGGTGCGACGTTTTTTTGAAACAAATGAGAGGCTTATGCAGCGTCTTCTTGTTCGCTATCTTCTTCAACAGCTTCAAGCTTCTTTGCTTTTTTTGGCGCAGGCTTACGTTTTGCACCCAAAGCGTAAAGTACTTCTTCTTTGTTTTGCGCAAGGAACATTGCAAGATCTTCTTGCTTACCTTCGTCTTCTAGAAGTTCACTTTTACCTAGCAGTGAGAATAACTCGTCTGCCATATCCAGCATTTTGTCGTATGCGTCAGCTTCCGCTTTAGAGGTAAAAGTCATTTTCTCTTCTCCATTGCGTTCTACCACGTACTTGACGATTACAGCCATGGTTGGTCCTCTAACTTGATGAATTTATACTGGCTTTTTATACAGTTTTTGACCAATTAAGTCTAGCGACAAGCCTCAGAATGAGAGCCGGGTACAACTAACTGACCAGCATTTGAGCTATCTACCTTGGATTCTCTACCTTGAACTATCCACCTCGAACTAGTCATCTTTAAGGTGCGGGTTCTCTGGGCGTTCCCAATTTTGGCAAAATTCAATAAACGTGCGCAGAAGTGGGTTTTGATACTTCTCTTTGTGGATCAAAAGCCAGAAACGGCGCTTCATATCCAAAGGCATGTTGAGCATCTTCACTCGACCATCGCGAATTGCAGGTTCTGCGGATAAGCGCGACAAACAACCTAAACCAAGCCCAGCAGATACCGAATTGATCAGCGCTTCAGTGGTGTTGAGCTGAAAAGCCTCATGCCAATGCTCTAAACGCGGAGCGATAACGCGCATAAAAAACTCTCGAGAACCAGAACCAGCTTCACGCAGAATCCACTCGGTGTCTTCGAGTTCATTTAGGCTGATAGGTCCTTCGTCATAGTTAGGGTAATCAGGTGGACAAATCACACACATTTCATCTTCGCTGAATTGCGTTGATTCTAGCTCTGGGTGTATGGTCTTGCCCTCAATGAGCGCGATGTCGAGTTCGTAAGCGATCAACATGTCACAAATCTGGGCAGAGTTGGAGATGAACAAACTCTGTGATTGGTGATTCGTTTCATCACGAAAATCACTTAACAGGTAAGGCGCAACTTGGTTGCCGATGGTGTCACTGGCACCGATGCGAAGCAGCCCTGATAAGGTTTGGTCGCCATCGAACACACTCTCAATATCCCGAGCTCGGTTGAGGAGTTCATCCGCGAGGGGCAAAAGTTTTTGTCCTTCTTGGTTGAGAATTAAGCGGTTGTTCACCCGGTCAAATAGGTGATGTCCGATTTGTTTCTCTAACTCAGACAGCGCCATACTTACCGCTGCTTTCGAAAGAAACAGGCTTTCTGAAGCCGCTGTCAGCGTTTTGTGCTGAGTGATCGTAGTAAAAACTTTCAGTTGTTTAAGAGAGATATGACTAGGCATGATATTCCGTTAAGTAAATCTGAACGTTAGTTTTAAATAATTAGATATATTGGAACGAAGTGCAAGAGTAATATACACCCCATAGAAAGTTAGCCTAGATTTTGAGGTCGTAATGATTCAAAGAACAAAAGCAAAAGTAATGGGAGCACCAACCCCAATGGCGGGTCTGGCTCTTGGTATTGCGAGCTTGGGTTGGAGTTGGGAAAACTTCGTCGAATTACATGGCTATGGACAGTGGATTAGCGCAGGTATTGCAAGTGTATTGCTAGCAATCTTGGCGGTTAAATTTCTTTTTCACAATCACTTGTTAAGACAAGATCTTGCGCACCCTGTGGTGGGTAGTGTCGTTCCAACTTTCGCAATGGGAACTATGGTGGTTTCAAACTCACTAGGGCATTTCTTCTCTGTTGCAGGTGACGTGCTTTGGTTAGTGGCGGTAGCTTTACATATCGTGTTCCTTGTGAGCTTTTTGTACCACCGCGCGAAAGACTTCGAACTACACCACATGGTGCCAAGCTGGTTCGTACCGCCAGTGGGTATTATCGTTGCAGACGTGTCTTTCTCTGGTAACCCAGTGCTTGCACCAATTGCACATGGTGCATTGATCTTCGGTATGGTGGCTTACGCTGTGATGCTGCCAATGATGATCTACCGTTTCATGTTCACTCATGAAATTCCAGATGCAGCAAAACCAACAATGGCAATCATGGCGGCACCAGCAAGCCTATCGTTGGCCGGTTACCTAACTGTAACAGCGACGCCTTCACCAGTGATTATTGCTCTATTGTTTGGTATCGCGGTATTGATGACAGCCATCATCTACTTAGCTTTCTTTAAACTGCTAAGACTGCCATTTAGCCCTGGCTATGCAGCGTTTACCTTCCCAATGGTGATTGGTGCGACAGCTCTGTTCAAAACAGCAAATTGGATGGAAGCAAATGGTCTAGCAGCGCACTATGTACAACAAGTTCGTGGTCTAGCAGGCATCGAATTAATTGTGGCAACGATTGTGGTGACTTACGTAGGTTTGCAATACATCAATAACTTGCTCATTCAACCACGCTTGATGACCACACATCACGCATAAAGCTGAAGTTTTACTCGTAAAGCAAAGTCTTTTGGTCTCTCTCGCCAAGAGGCTTTTTTTATATTGGTAGACTAGGTTATACATCGACGAATAGATTCTATGTTGACGAGTAGATAAAAAAGCCACCCGAATAGGGTGGCAGGAAAGTTCGACACAATACTAATTCATCAAACTAGGGACTGGTTATCCCTTGTTGTAAAAGCGCGACATTTCATCCAACGATTGTTGGATGGCGTTCACTGGTACTTGGTGTTCGTTATCAACTTTCAATTGGTTATTGAGTTGCTGAGAGTGCCCACCAGGGTTTACCACTAACATAGTTTCTTTACCTACCAGCGCATAGTTGTAATAGCTTCCAGCGATGAACCAATCTCGCGGAACGCAATTGTCAAACAAGTCTCGTCCTACACTGTAAGATTGGGTTTCCCCTTTAACGTCGAATAGCTCGTTCATTAGGGTTGGCACGATATCAAAGTGCGTTGTGCGGTAATTAATTTGTTCCGGCTGATGATCTGGCAGATAAACGTACAGCGGCACGTGTACTTGAGTATCACTGTAGTTACCCGTATGACCCCAGTAGTTCATTTTATGATCGTTAAATTCCTCCCCATGATCGGAGGTAATCACGATAATGGTGTTCTCCAGATCAACGTTTTTCAGAACTTTTTCGATCAAACTATCAATGAAATATAACGAGTTCTTATAGCGGTTGTGGTAAAGCGAGGCGTCAAAATCGTTATCGAGCAGAATATGATCGACGCGCTCCCAGTAAGGTTTGAATTTGGCAAATTCAGGTTCTGGGAAACTGGTGCCGTGGGCAGAGTCATAAAACAAGAAGCTAAAGTATGGTTTATCGCTATCCTGCTTTTGAAACTGAATAAACTCATCGGTGATCTGTTGATCTCGTTCGATTTGTGTTTCGCCAGTCTGCTTTAACGTAAGATCTTTCACCTTCTTAAAGACAGTGCGAGACAAAGGTGGGCTGGTTAATGGTGCGGAGCCAAAAATGCCCATTCGATAGCCTTGGTTTTGCAATGTATCCATGAATACAGGCGATTTCTGACTCGCATAAAAGCTGTTCCAATACGTTGCTGGTAAGCTGTAGAACAGGCTGAAAATGCCCGCTTGAGTAGAGTTACCACCGCTCATGTGTTGAGAGAAGTTGACCGTTTTTTCGGTGAACTTGCTGACATTTGGCATGATGTCAGGTGTTGCATCGCTGTAGCGCCACGCATCAACCAGTATGAAAAGGACATTAGGTTGTTTATCTTTACGTTCGACTTTAATAGGCGCCAATGGGTAATTGAGTGAACTGCTTTCAATATTCTTGAGTTCTACTCGGTTTTGAGATGCGATGCTTTGGTCAACTAAACCGTGACGGTAGATAAATTGGCGTGCAGTGAGTGGATAATATAGTGGCCAGTTATTTGAAAATTGGCTGACTTCATCATCGTAGAGCGCATTTTTATAAGCGTGGATCATCTGGCTACTTAGCAGCAAAGCAAACCAAATGCTGAGCAGGATAAACTTCCCCCGGCTCTGAACAAGTTTGTGACTAAGCCAAACGGTACATGCGAGACCAATGATAAGCAGTGCAATGTCGCTAACAAAGATCAGCCAGCTCATCCAAGAGATTTCAAATACGTCACGACCGCCTTCAAAGAACATGCGGATCAGTAGACCATTGATGTGCAGTTTGTATTGCTGGAAAACGAGGATATCGACTTTCAGCATGATCAAGATTGCGATTGCAATGGCGATCACAACGACTTTAAACATGCGTGTCGGCAGAAAAGATAGCAATAAACAACCTAACATCATTGGCATAGCAATCAATCCCAGCCAGCCTAGTTGTGTCGCGACTAAGTAGTACTTTTGCAGAAATGTGAGCGGTTCTGCTTGGCTATTTGACAGCAAAAATGGGTAACAAGCGATCGACAGATAAAGAGCAAAGCAGGCAAAAAAAGCCATCAGCCAAGCACTATTAGAAGAAAGTTTGCGTAACATACTTTGATATTCCAGTATTTCTCGCCCATTTAATTGAACTTAGAGTGAATATCCACCGAAGAGAGGAGCAATTTCGCCTCCAATTGTTGGTTTCAAACCAATATTCAATATGATGGGTATTGTTATAAAAATTTGTGATGATTATAAAACAGTGTTTTTTATCATGAAATACTTGTGACTGATGTCACGCTTTGTATTTGCGTGTAAGACGTTGCTTACAAATGTTAGTTGTTGGTTATTTGAGCACAGTTTGAGTGTTCTCTAACCTTTTGTTATTTAAGCTATCGAGATCGCTCTAGGAATAAATGCGGCTGTGCTAAGCTTGCTAGCAGTTTCCATTGGCATTCGGTGCACTTACTTTGTTTACTGTCTATCACTCCAATCAGGTCGATGTTCTCAAATCACTTCTTGTTGAACTGATTCGCATCAACCCATTAGAAAACCCATTCGAAAAAGAGCAAATTCTGGTGCAGAGCCCAGGTATGTCTCAGTGGTTAAAAATGGAATTGGCGAAAGAGTTTGGTGTTGCGGCAAACCTAGAGTTTCCGCTGCCAGCGACCTTTATCTGGGAAATGTTTACCCAAGTATTGGCTGATGTGCCAAAGCGCAGTGCCTTCAACAAAGAAGCCATGACGTGGAAGCTGATGCACTTGCTTCCGGGTTTGTTGAACGAAGCGTCATTCGAACCTTTGGCACGTTATCTTCAAGACGACAGTGACAACTCCAAGCTGTATCAATTAGCAGAGAAAATTGCCGATATCTTTGATGGCTATTTGGTGTACCGCCCAGAATGGATTGCAAGCTGGGAAGCCGGACAAACGGTGCCTGAACTTGAAGACGAGCATCCATGGCAGCCGATTTTGTGGCAAGCATTGTACGACCACACGGTTATCCTTGGGCAATCGCCTTATCATCGTGCCAATTTGTACGAACACTTCATTGATACGCTCGAAAACTTCAACGGCAATTTTGATCATCTGCCGAAGCGTCTGTTTGTGTTTGGTATCTCTTCACTGCCACCACGTTACATGGATGCGCTAAAAGCCATTGGTGAACATATTGATGTCCATCTGATGTTTACTAACCCCTGTCGTTATTACTGGGGTGAAGTACGCGACCGTAAATTCCTAGCTCGCTTAGCAGCAAAACATCGTCAGCACGTGGTGTGGCAAGAAGGCCATTCTGAAGTGCAAGGTGAGACTGAGCAGTTAAAAGGTTCACTAGAAGAAAACGTGGTGGATGAGTTGCATACCGATGTGGTGGGTAACAGTTTGTTGGCTTCGATGGGCAAACTTGGACGCGATAACATGTATCTGTTGTCGCAGCTTGAATCCCATGAGATAGAAGCTTTTGTTGATGTTGAGCGCGACAGTCTGCTCCATCAACTTCAAGCCGACATTCTTAATTTAGAAGAGCACCAAGACGACGAACAAATCGACAGCAGTCAGCACAAACAAGTGGTGAGTTTAGGTGATAAATCTCTGAGCTTGCACTCTTGCCACAGCCCAATGCGAGAAGTGGAAGTGCTACATGACCAGCTTCTGGCGATGTTCGATGCCGATCCGACACTGAAACCGCGCGATATTATTGTCATGGTGGCAGACATCAATGCCTACAGCCCTGCGATTCAGGCGGTATTCGGCAATGCGCCGGGTGAACGATTCATTCCTTACTCGATTTCAGACCGAACGGCCGATCAAGAAAGCCCAATTTTGGCGGCTTTCATGCTACTTGTTAATTTACCGAATACACGTTGCTTGGCTTCTGAATTACTTGAGTTGTTAGAAACGCCGGCGATTTTGAAGCGATTCGACTTAAGCGAAGATGATTTCCTTCAAGCCAAACAATGGGTAGAAGAATCCGGCATTCGCTGGGGGCTAGATAGCCATACCGGCAGCGAATTTGAACTGCCAGAAACACGCCAAAACACATGGCAATTTGGTATCCAGCGTATGTTATTAGGTTACGCGATGCCAGAGTCTGCTGGTTTGTTTGAAGCGCAAGAGGGTAGCCTCTCGCCATACAATGAAGTGCAAGGTATGGGCGCAGAACTGGCCGGTAAGTTAGCTCACTTTATTCAACAAATTAGCCAATATCGCCGCAAACTTTCCCATGTTCAGTCGATTGATGCATGGCGTGAAACCTTGGTGGCAATGTTGGATGACTTCTTCTCTGTTGAGTTAGAAGGGGAAATGGCGCTTAAGTCGATTCGAGATACCCTGAGCCAACTGAAAGAACAGCTAGCTGATGCGGCATTTGATGATGCCTTGTCGCCTTCCATTGTTAGCCAGTATCTACAAAACAAGCTGTCAGGGACGCGGGTCAGCCAGCGCTTCCTTGCTGGACAAGTGAACTTCTGTACGCTGATGCCGATGCGCTCGATCCCATTTAGAACCGTATGTTTACTCGGTATGAACGATGGTGTGTACCCGCGCTCAATGCCACCAGAAGGTTTTGACCTAATGACAGGGCGTACTAAACCGGGCGACCGTTCACGTCGAGACGATGACCGTTACCTATTCTTAGAAGCCGTGCTGTCTGCACAGCAAAGTTTGTACATCAGTTACGTTGGGCGTTCTATTCAAGATAACACTGAGCGTGTGCCGTCTGTGCTGGTGTCGGAGTTGATGGAATATTGCCATCAGAACTACTGCCTAGATGGCGATCAAGACCAGCCTGTCGATGACTCCGGAGATAAACTACTCAACGAGTTAGTGAACGTACATGCCATGGTGCCATTCAGCCCAAGCGCATTCCAAGGTTCTCATTCAAGCTATGCCAAAGAGTGGATTCCAGCTGCGTTGACCCAAAGCAATCAATCGCAAGGTCATGCGCGTGGCGAGTTTAACCGCGCATTGGATGATTACTTACTCGGCGCAACCTTCCCAATCGAATTGGATTTGGTGGAATTACAACGCTTCTGGCGTTTGCCTGTGCAGTATTTCTTTAACCGTCGTTTGAAAGTGATGTTCGAGCCGCCGTTACCTGTGATGGAAGACGATGAGCCGTTTGTTTTAGGTGGGTTAGAAAGCTATCAGATGCGCGATGAGTTATTAGAAACCTTGCTCGAAACCGCCATTACTCAACCGTCCGCAAAAGCAGACGTACTCAAGCACTTCATGAGTGAGCAACGCGCGCAGGGCAAATTACCGGTTGGCGCATTTGGTGATATCGAGTTTGAAACCAACCGCGTGCAAGCGGAAGAGTTGGTGGATAAGTTGGCGTTTTTATCCGGTGCGCCGCAAGACGATTTAGAAATCGACCTTACCTTCGATGTGCTTGGTGAAGGAAAAAACATCCGTCTAACCGGTTGGCTAACTCAGTGTTATCAGTCTGGGTTGATTCGCTACCGAAGCGGTAAAATTCGTGCGCAGGATTACCTAGCTGCATGGATTGATCATCTTGCTATGTCTGCCTCTGGTCAGGCTAGAAAGACCCACGTTATCGGTTATGACCGCAAGGAAGGCGCGGTGCATTTAGTTTACCCTGCAATGGCAGACGCTGAGCAAGCGAAACAATTTCTTGCTGAATTAGTACGTCTGTTTTTTGAAGGCATGACTAAGCCATTGCCATATTTCCCGAAAACAGCACTGGCGTGTGTCGAGGCGGGCTTTAGTCGTGGCCACTGGGCTGATGACGAAGAGAAATCGCTGAAGAAAATGGCGGACGCATTCAATGATGGGTACATGAGCCCAGGCGAAGGAAACAATGCGTATATTTCGCGTATTTGGTCTGCTTGGAATGATGAGCTTGCAGCAGAAGTTCGCACACTGACTGCATTGGTTCTTCAAGGCGCAAGATTGACGGCGATGGATGCTGAAAGTATACCCAAGTAACCTCAAGATGCTTGGTTCAGCGAGATTGACTTGGCTTGTAGGCGAGGCGATGATTTGAAGATCTAGTGGCTCTAAATTAAAAATCGTCAACGAAGTATACGAGCCAAGACAACTCGCCCTTCGGGAGCGTGTCACTGAAGCAATTTCATCGTCAAACAACTTGGAAAGAGCAATCTATTACACAGCGTTGTTTTCCTTGCTTATTTTCGATAAACAGGGAATCAGTGACAACGCTCTGAATCCTGTATCTTGAAGTCACTTGGGTATAAGAATAAGTTGGATTATTTAGATAAAGAAGAGAGTAGGGTGGCCGCCAGAAAATCATTATTTTTTGTAGGGCGTTCGCTGTACGGCCACAAGGTCAGAGGGACCATGATTCGTTTGAGTGTAGCCGCCTGAATGGCTGGGCTTATCTCGTGAGGCGCATACTAACGGTACTCCGTAATGATAACCGTGAGTGAGATCCCACAAAGGTTTAAATATTCCAACCTATTAGACTCATTAATAAAATTTTTAACGATAGATCACATTATAGGGTTTGTTGATCTTTAGATGCGAAACGCCTTTGAAGATCCACATGTCCTTGTTGAATACTTGGAGAGATTCAGCGTTATGGCGCAAATGTCAGTTCCAACTCCACTGCAAACCATGACTTTTCCGCTGCATGGTGCAAGGCTAATTGAAGCATCTGCGGGTACGGGTAAAACCTTTACCATCGCGGGTTTGTATCTGCGACTCCTACTAGGGCATGGCACGACTGATACCAAACATCGCGTGCCGTTGACTGTGGATCAAATTCTGGTAGTGACTTTTACCGAAGCCGCAACTGCAGAGTTACGTGATCGTATTCGTGCGCGTATTCACGACGCGAGGATCGCATTCGCTCGCGGACAAAGCTCAGATCCTGTGATTCAACCTTTGCTGGAAGAAGTCGAGGATCATAAGCAAGCCGCTGAGATCCTATTGCAAGCAGAGCGCCAAATGGATGAAGCCGCGGTGTACACCATTCACGGTTTCTGTCAACGCATGCTGACGCAAAACGCATTCGAATCCGGTAGTCGTTTCAATAATGAGTTTGTGACAGACGAAAGCCATCTTAAAGCGCAAGTGGTTGCCGATTATTGGCGTCGCAACTTCTATCCTCTGCCATTCGCTTTGGCAGGAGAAGTGCGTCAACTATGGGGCTCGCCATCGGATCTGTTGTATGACATCAGCAACTACCTCACGGGTGCGCCGCTAAGTCTCTCTGTTCCTGCAATGCAAGGTAGCCTTGCCGATTTGCATGAGCAAAACTTAAAGCAAATTGATGCTTTGAAAGCCCAATGGTGTGATAGCCAAGAGGATTTCCTCGCACTGATTTCTGATTCCGACGTCAACAAACGCAGCTACACTAAAAAGTCTTTACCGACATGGTTAGAAGCGGTAAACGCATGGGCTTCGACAGAAACCACGGGCTATGACTATCCAGATAAGCTGGAGAAGTTCGCCCAGAATGTGTTGTTTGAGAAAACCCCGAAAGGCACTGCGCCACAGCACCCGGTGTTTGACGCGATAGAAGCCTTCCTTGCCAACCCAATCAGCTTAAAAGCGCCATTGTTAGCTCATGCGATTGAGCATTGTCGCGTGATGCTGGCAAAAGCAAAAAATCAGAAGCAATGGTTATCATTCGATGACTTGCTGACTCAGCTTTCTGCCTCGATTGATACCGATGAAACCGCACTACTGACAGAGCGCATTCGCACGCTTTATCCGGTTGCGATGATCGATGAATTCCAAGATACCGACCCACTGCAATACAGTATTTTTAGCCGCATTTATTTGGATAATCCTGAGTGCGGTTTGTTTATGATCGGTGACCCGAAGCAGGCGATTTACGGCTTTCGTGGGGCGGATATCTTCACTTACATTAAGGCTCGTAACCAAGTTAGTGCTCACTACACGCTTGGCACCAACTGGCGCTCAAGTGCCGATATGGTACTGGCAGTGAACCAGATTTTTGCTCTGCCAGATAGCCCGTTTATTTACGACTCCGACATTCCATTCCACTCCGTGGATTACAGCCCAAGTGCCGACAAACGCGTTTGGACCATGGGTGGTCAAAAACAGCCTGCACTGACTTATTGGCTGCAAGAAGCGGAAGATAAACCTCTGCCAAAAGGTGAATACCTCACCGCCATGGCAGAGGCGACAGCGAGCCAAATTCAAACCATTTTGACCTCAGCGCAACAAGGTCAAGCGTGTCTGGTCAATGGCGAAAAGCAGAAACCAGTCAAAGCGGGCGACATTGCGGTGCTGGTACGAACGGGTAGCGAAGGTCGCATGGTCAAACAGGCGTTAGCAGACCAAGGCATTGCCAGCGTGTATCTTTCTAACCGCGATAGCGTGTTTACCAGTTCCGTCGCACAAGACTTACAGCGTTTGCTGCAAGCGGTGTTAACGCCAGAAAATGACAGAGCATTGCGTGCCAGCCTAGCATCAGAATTATTTGCTCTAGATGCAGCCAGCTTAGACGCCCTCAACAACGATGAAACCGTGTGGGAAAACGCGGTTAACGAGTTCAAAGAATACCGTAAGCTTTGGGTGCAACGTGGTGTGCTTCCTATGCTGCGAGCAGTGATCAGTAAGCGTCATATTGCTGAGCGTTTGCTAGAAGAAGGGGCGAGCTCGCAAAGTGAGAACGGTGAGCGAGTACTTACCGATCTGATGCACATTGGCGAACTATTGCAGCAAGCGAGCAACGAATTAGACAGCGACCACGGTTTGCTGCGTTGGTTAGCGCAATCCATCAGCGATGCAGAACATGGGCTAGGTGGCAGTGATGACCAAATTCAGCGTCTGGAATCAGAGCGTAACTTGGTGCAAATCGTCACCATTCACAAATCTAAAGGTCTGGAATATGACTTGGTCTTCTTGCCATTTGTGTTTGGTTACCGAGAAGCAAGTGAAGCCAAATACTACGACGCAGAGAACGATCGCACCGTACTCGATATCACTGGTAATGATGCGTCGTTAAAACAGGCAGATAAAGAGCGCCTTGCTGAAGACTTGCGTCTTATATACGTAGCGCTAACGCGAGCCGTGTATGCCTGCTTTATTGGCGCTTCGCCGCTGCGCAATGGTCGCTCAACCAAAGAGCCAACCGGCGTGCATCACAGTGCGATTGGTTACTTGGTGCAAAATGGTCAAGAGGGTGGCATCAACGACCTGTTTGTAGGACTGAAGAAGCAGCAAGAGAATCTCGATAACGTCGTGATTTGTGAGCCTCCAAAGCAGCACGATGAGATGTATGTTGCGGAGCAAACCGAGTTAGAAGCGTTGACTGCCAAAGAGCTGCAAAACCCGATTGATAGAAACTGGCGCATTACCAGTTACTCGGGCTTGGTTAAGCAAGGTTCTCATCATGCTGAACATGACGCGACGATTGAAATCACCGGCTTTGATATCGATTCTTCAGAAGAGCAAGATGAGGCGGAATTGGTTGAGCCAGAACGCTCTATCTTCAACTTCCCGCGTGGCGCACGTCCGGGTACTTTCCTGCACAGCTTATTTGAGGAAATAGAGTTTACTCAACCTGCGACATCGGAAGAGAACACCCAAATCATCCTCGGTTTAATGGAAAGTGAGCTGCTTGATGAAGAGTGGCTGCCAATCCTGCAACAGTTGATTGATACCGTGCTGGCAACGCCGTTGGATAGCAAAGCCCTGCTGCTCAATCAAAAAGGCCCGGCGCAGCGTTTGGTTGAGATGGAATTCTTATTGCCGATTGAAGTGTTGTCTGCACCTGCATTGAACCGCGTGATTCAACGTCATGATCCGCTGTCTGCCAAAGCGGGCGATTTGGGTTTCCAAACCTTGCAAGGCATGTTGAAAGGCTTTATTGACTTGGTGTTTGAGCACCAAGACAAATACTACGTCCTCGACTGGAAATCGAACCACTTAGGTGATGATGTATTCCATTACCATGGCGATGCGTTGAAGTCGGCGATGGCGGATCATCGCTACGATCTGCAATACCAAATCTACGCTTTGGCGCTGCATCGTTTCTTGCGTAGCAGATTGCCAAATTATGATTATGAACAGCACTTTGGCGGCGTTTATTACCTGTTCTTGCGTGGTATGGATGGGCAAAGTGATCACGGTATTTTTTCTGCCAAGCCAACCTTTGAATTTTTACAAGAGATGGATCATTTGATTGATGGTCAAGCACCAGACACGCGATCCAGCGAATCTGGTCAGATGGAGTTAATTTGATGAAAACCAATGATCTTCTTTCTGAGCAAAGCAGCCCAGTGGCAACACGAGATCTAGCGGCAACACCAGATCTATTGGCAACGTTAGAATCGCTAGCAAACAAAGGGGCGATTCGCCAATTGGATTTCCAGTTCGCACGCTTTATCTATTCGCAAGTTGAGCAACAAGAAAACAGCCAAGAACTGGCTTTTATTGCTGGTGTGGTCAGCAGTGAGTTGGGGAAAGGACATATCTGTTTGCCTCTGTTTGATAGCCAAGGGCAACCAGCGGACCTTGCCAGTAAGCTTGGTCTGTTTGGAGAGTCTGCGTTAGCGTTTAATACTCAGCTGCAAGGCGTTAACTGGGTTGAGCTTCTGCAAGCGTCGCCTTTGGTTGGTGCTCAAGGTGAAGCCTTGCCAATGATGTTTGATGGTGAGCGTCTCTACTTACATCGTTACTGGCACTATGAAGTGACGTTGGCGGACAAGCTCAATCAACTCAGCGCGGCTGTAAATCTACAGCCTCAAGAGTTCACACGTTTGTCTGAGTTGCTGCATCATTTATTCGCTCGTCAGTACCACTTTCTGTTCAATGCATTAGCCAAAGCGACAGAGGCAGGAACCAGTAACCAGGTGCTACGCCAGCAATTAGTCTGTGACCATTTGGATGTGGTCACTGTAGACAGTCTTGATTGGTCAGCCATTGATGCGGCAGTCTGCCAAGCGAAACAAGTTCACGATCTGCAAGTGCTGGACAAGCTGGTACCGTTGTCTGCTTGTGTCAACTGGCAGAAGGTCGCTGCTGCGGTAGCACTGACGCGTCGTTTTGCGGTGATTTCCGGTGGTCCGGGTACGGGTAAGACTACTACGGTAACCAAACTGCTTGCCGCATTGATTGAGCAAGCAGGACAAGAGAAAAACCTCACCATCAAGCTGGTGGCGCCAACAGGTAAAGCCGCAGCACGTTTGACGGAGTCTATTGGTAAAGCGATTCAAGAGTTGCCAGTGGAGCCTGAGCTTAAAGCGAAAATTCCAACCGAATCGAGCACTTTGCATCGCCTGTTGGGCGCGATCCCGAACAGTGCAGAGTTTCGTCACAACAAACAAAATCCGCTGCACCTCGATATTTTAGTGGTGGATGAAGCCTCCATGGTCGATCTGCCGATGATGTACAAAGTTGTCGATGCGCTGCCAAAGCATGCACGTTTGATTCTACTGGGAGATAAAGACCAGTTGGCATCGGTAGAGGCAGGTGCGGTGCTAGGTGATATCTGTTCGTTCCACGCATTTGGCTTCGGAAAAGAGCAGGCGTCTGCAGTCGCGAAGTTAACAGGCTTTGACACCTTGGCGTACAGCACCAACAGTAATGCTTCGATTGCCGATAGTTTGTGCATGCTGCAAAAGAGTTACCGATTCGATGCTCGTTCTGGTATCGGTCAGCTAGCGAAAGCGGTCAATGCTGGCTCAGCCGCAAAAGTAGACGACGTTTGGAATCGTGATTTTGCTGATATCGAGCATTTCGCACTGAGCAGCCAAAACTACAATCAGATGATGCAGACTTTGGTTGCCGAATATGGTCGTTATTTAAAACGCATCGGACAGCAAGAGATTGACCAGAAGACTGGGGAACCAGAGACACTGACCCACAAAGCCAAAGCCGTGTTGGATACCTTTAATCAATGCCGATTATTGTGTGCCGTTCGTGAAGGTGACTTTGGTGTGACGGGTTTAAATCAACGCATTGAAAAAGCACTAGCAGCACGTAAGTTGATTCAAACCCAAGATGAACTTTGGTATCACGGTAGACCAGTAATGGTCACGCGTAACGATCATGGTTTAGGGTTGTATAACGGTGACATCGGCATTTGTATGCGAGATGACAGCGAAGGTGAATCGCGTCTTAAAGTGTTCTTCGAATTGCCGGATGGTAGCGTGAAGTCGGTACTACCAAGCCGAGTCCCTGAGCACGAAACCGCATATGCGATGACCATTCATAAATCACAGGGCAGTGAGTTTGAGTACACGCTAATGATTTTGCCGCCAGATTTCAGTCCAATCCTCACTCGCGAGCTGATCTACACAGGAATTACTCGCGCGAAGAAACGCCTTGCGATGTACGCTGAGATGAATGTCCTCAAGCGTGGTATTAAGGTGAAAACTACCCGATCGAGTGGGTTAGTATCTCGTTTATCTAGTTAAAACAAAAAGACCGAGCACCATGCTCGGTCTTTTTTAATTTTGTGTAAACGCATTGGTAAATGACACGCTGCGAATTTTGTACTGCTGCTGATAAGCCAAGATAAAATCTCTGATGGCATCATTGACGGGGAACACGCAATGGACATCAAGCCCTTCCAAAAACTGGTTGTCTGCCATATCCCAAAAGCTTTGAAGCGAATTGCAAATAATGGTTCTCATAACAGTGCTCATCTTATTCATTTTAAGAGTAACAGCTGTCCTTGATGTATCGTGCTGAGTTGTCAAAGCTCTCAGCACTTTAGGGTGAAGAACGTTCACCTAGATCCATACTGTTGATTGATTAAAACTCAATCAAACATTGAACAGAGTATAACCAACAGTATGTATATTGAAAAGGTTAAATTGCGACCAGTGTCAATGTAATGCTTTGCATAATAAGATATGTAGTTTTCGTGCCCTTGCTCGTTGTTTCTACAGATCTAAAGCTAAGATTTTTGACTTGCGCTGGAAGTTATACAAACCTTGCTTTGCTCCTGGTAAGTAATCGACGCCTACTTCATAAAAGCCTTGTTCTCTGAACCAATGTAAGCTGTGCGTAGTGAGCACAAAGATTTGGTTGATGTCGTCAGACTTAGAGCGATGCTTCATATAATTCAGCAATAACAATCCTCGATTGCCATCGCGATAGTCTTGATGGATGGCGACACACGCCATTTCTGCTTTGCGTTCTTCGACATAGGGATACAAGGCGGCGCATCCGATAATCAGACCGTCTTTTTCGATAATAGTAAATTTACCAATTTCTTGCTCCAATTGTTCTCGGGAACGTCTCACCAACACGCCTTGTTCTTCCAAAGGTCGAATCAATTCTAAGATACCACCGATATCATCAATATTGGCTCCGCGCACTTGCTCTGCACTTGCCATGACGACTTGTGTACCGATACCATCAAAAGAGAACAATTCTTGGATAAGTGCGCCATCCACCTTGTAACTGATAAGGTGGCTTCGAGGTACTCCAGCTCGGCAAGCTGCAATCGAACCGTTAAGAAAACGCAGAGTTCCAGAGTGGTAATCGCTGTCTGGGGATGTATTTTCAGTGAGTTTTTTAATGACATGTTCGGCTTCGATAGGGAATAATTCCGCCACCGCATTGCCATTGTCATCAATGACCCCTTGTTCTGAACAGAACCCAATCAATTTATCTGCTCCTAACTTGATCGCAAGTTGAGTCGCCACTTCCTCAGAAAGCAGATTAAAACATTCACCAGTTACTGAGCTGGCAATAGGACCGAGTAACACAATCGAACCTTGATCGAGTGTACGGTGAATAGCATCGGTATCGATTCGACGGATACGACCGCTATGGCAATAGTCGACGCCATCATCAACACCAAGAGGTTGAGCGATGACAAAGTTACCGCTTACAACGTTGAGTTGCGTGCCTGCCATTGGTGTGTTGTTAAGGCTCATAGATAAGCGTGCGGTAATGGCTAGCTGAAGTTGTCCCGCTGCTTGCATAACTACCGAAAGTGCGGCTTCGTCGGTGATCCTGATATTCTTATGATATGGCGTAGTAAGGTCTTGTTTTTCCAGCAGTTGATTAATCTGTGGTCTAGCGCCATAGACGATGACGACTTTGATGCCAAGGCTGTGCATCAATGCAATGTCATTGATAATGTTGCCAAAGTTCTTATCAGCAACCGCTTCGCCACCTAACATCAGCACCATGGTTTTTCCACGGTGTGCGTTTACATAGGGCGTGGATTGACGGAATCCTTTAACCAGAGCAGTACTACGAATTTTCACTACAGCCATTCCTTGTGTTTATTTATGCTCTAATATTGTCTTTTTATTCAATTGTTGGCAAGGCAATTTTTTGGAATAGAGTCCAAACATCGAGAGTATGATACTTGGTTCTGTTTGGGCGAAGAGGTTACAATGCTCCGGTCTAGTTTAATTACGTGAGCCTCATGTCTTCAGTTGTAAATAAGAATGCTGCGATCACTGCTCAAACCGAGCAAAATTCATCAACCAAATCGACATTACGCAAGTGGACAGAACGTTTTCTGATGTTAACAGCGCTTGTTGGGACAATTGCCGTTCTTTTGATGTACGGCGACTTAATTACGCGCTATGTAAATCCGCCGATTCCTAAATCTACCGTTTATGGCAAGTGGGTGGAGCAAGATGTTGCACCTTATGCCCGCGAAGAGTTCATCCTGAGTGAACGAGGGGTGATGGTTCGTGGCTCCACGGTCGCTACTGACTTTGAGTTCGATGGTGATAGCTTGTCTTATAAAGTGGGTTCAACTGTTCGCACTTTTGAGTTTGTCGGGCAGCACTATGCCGAGATGAAATTAGATGCGAATGCCCATTATCTGCCCGTTTTTCATTTAGAAGGACACTCTAACTTAGCGGTTCGATAACCCACTCTTTTAAAGCGCGATTCGTTGCATGATGGCAGGGCGTCGCGTTTTGTCACATCTTTATGTTCTTGCGACTTTTCACAAACATTTTCCGGACAATCGTTTGATTCCATTGCTGTTATACCCAAGTGACTTCAAGATGCAGGATTCAGAGCGTTGTCATTGATTCGAGAGCAAGGAAAACAACGCAGTGTAATAGCCAGCTCTTTCCAAGTTGTTTGACGCAGCAATCGGGTCAATGACACGCTCCCAAAGGGCGAGCTGCCTTGGCTTGTATACTTTGTTGCCGATTCTTGATTTAGACCCACTAAACCTTTAAATCGCCGCCGCGTCTACAAACCAAGTCAGTCTCGCTGAACCTAGCATCTCGAGGTTACTTGGGTATATTATTCTCAACCCAGTTTAAATGGATAAATTGACAGCAAACAGAGCATTTGCCTTAGCGCTGATACACTTTGTCGCAGCTTTTCAATTGCGTCGTGTGCATTTGTTTGCCATCCTTTTGCTATCTTCTTTTATGGAAAAAACACGTGCTTAAAAAACTCCTTCCTATCGTCTCTTTAGCTTTGCTATTTGGTTGTGCCGCCGATCAAAACGATCGTGCTCAACAATATTTAGATGGCGAGTTTCCAAACATCCTAAATAAAACGGATGTGGTGGAATCAAACAAACCGCAAGACTTTACTGAATTCAATAAGCAAGCAGAGCAGGTGGTGATTAACTCTCCTTCAATGGCAAAAATGTACCAACCGTTGTATGAAAAATTGAGCGAGTGGGCATTGCAAAGTGGCGATACGACAGCTTTGAGTGCATATGGCATTCAGGCTGCGCAACTTGGTGGTGGGGATAAAAAGGGCAACGTGTTGTTTACTGGATATTTCTCTCCGGTGATGGAATTACGCCATGAGCCAAATGAAAAGTTTAAATACCCAGTGTATGGCAAGCCGACGTGTAGCTCAGATTGTCCGACTCGTGCCGAAATCTACAACGGTGCACTAGAAGGGCAAGGGCTTGAGTTGGGTTACGCGCCAAATATGATCGACCCATTTATGATGGAAGTGCAGGGCAGCGGTTTTGTTCATTTTGAAGATGATGACACGTTGGAATATTTTGCTTATGCAGGCAAGAACAACAAAGCCTATGTGAGCATTGGTCGAATTTTGATTGAACGTGGAGAAGTACCACGTGAAAAGATGTCATTAAAAGCAATCAAAGAATGGGTAATGGCAAACGATGAAGCAACGGTTCGTGAGTTGCTTGAGCAAAATCCGTCTTATGTCTTCTTCGCGCCACAAGCGGATGCGCCGGTAACGGGTTCTGCAGGTATCCCTCTATTACCAATGGCATCGGTGGCGGGCGATCGCTCGATTCTTCCTATGGGCACGCCAATTTTGGCAGAAGTACCGTTACTTAATAAAGACGGTACATGGAGTGGTGCGCACCAACTCCGCCTTCTTATTGTGCTGGACACTGGCGGAGCGGTAAAACAAAACCATCTCGACTTGTACCATGGTATGGGGCCACGTGCAGGTACCGAAGCGGGTCATTACAAGCACTTTGGCCGAGTATGGAAGTTGGGTTTGGAAAACACACCAACGCAAGCGCCTTGGGCTTTACCACCAGAGAAGTTACAATAAGCGCCTAGTGAGAGGAATCACCTCTCATCGTCTAGACATTTCCTCAAAGAGTGCGTATAAATCGCACTCTTTGTTTTTCTATCGATCATCTGGAACTTCAATATGCGTGAACTCGATACTCCGGCATCTGACAGCTACAACCAACGTTTTGGTGGCACTCGTCGTCTCTACGGCAACAGCGAAGTAGAAATTCTTCGTGCTGCACACGTGTGTGTGATTGGTATTGGCGGTGTTGGTTCATGGGCGGTAGAAGCGCTGGCACGTACTGGTATTGGTGAGTTGACGCTTATCGATATGGATGACGTGTGTGTGACTAACATTAACCGTCAAATTCATGCGATGACTGGCACGGTTGGTCAAAGCAAAATTGAAGTAATGGCAGAGCGCGTTAAGCTGATTAACCCTGAGTGTAAGGTCAATCTGATTGACGATTTCATCACGCCAGATAACCAGCACGAGTACTTGAGCAAAGAGTTCGATTACGTGTTGGATGCGATCGATAGCGTAAAAGCAAAAGCGTCGCTATTGGCTTACTGCCGTAGTAACAAGATTAAAGTGATCACAACCGGCGGTGCTGGTGGTCAAATCGATCCAACCCAAATCATGGTGGCAGATCTGACCAAGACAATCCAAGATCCACTGGCTAAGAAGATCAAAGACACATTGCGTCGTCATCATAACTTCCCGAAAAATCCAGCACGTAAGTTTGGTATCGATTGTGTGTTCTCTACCGAGCAATTGAAGTACCCACAAGCCGATGGTTCAGTATGCGGCGTGAAATCGACAGCAGAAGGTCCAAAACGTATGGACTGTGCGAGTGGTTTTGGCGCAGCGACGGTTGTAACAGCAACGTTTGGTTTTGTTGCGGTATCTCGTATTGTTGAAAAGCTGATCCAAAAGCATAAGAAGTAATTCAGAGAAGAGAGCGCATCATGACTGATTTTCCTGTTTCGCCGTTTGGCACTGACATTACCAGTGAAGACATCGCTGCAACCATGCAGCAATTTAAAGGTTGGGAAGACCGTTACCGTCAGGTAATTCAATGGGGTAAAAAGTTGCCTCAAATGCCTGAAGAGCTTAAATCAGAGCAAGTTACGGTATCTGGCTGTGAAAGCCTAGTATGGCTGGTGAGCAAAGAGCAAGACGGTGTATGGCACTTCTGTGCTGATTCTGATGCGCGTATTGTACGTGGTTTGATTGCCTTGGTGATGGCGGCTTACGACGGTAAAACGGCAGAGCAAATTCAAGCGTTTGATATTGATGCTTACTTTGAAAAACTCGGTTTAATTGCTCACCTAAGCCCATCGCGTGGTAATGGTTTGAAAGCGATTGTTGAGCAGATCAAAACACAGGCTCAGTAGTTGGCGTTAGTTAAAATCGCGCAAAGAACAAAACAAAGAAAAGGGTTGAAGCCAAGTGGTTTCAACCCTTTTTCTATGTATCTAGATTGGTATCTTGATTGTTAAAGCATATCGACCGCTTTCTCGACTGCTGCAATCAGCTTTTCAACATCTTCTAACGTATTGTAGATACCAAAAGAAACGCGCACCGTGCCTTTAACGTTGAGCGCATCCATCAGAGGGTGCGCACAGTGATGCCCGGCACGAACAGCGATACCTTGTTGATCAAGCAGCGTGGCAATGTCTTGGTGGTGAACGCCATCCATCACAAAGGTAAGTACTGAAGCGTTCGGTTGGTAACCGAGGATTTGAATGTCGTCCAACTGGCTTAGTGCTTGGTAAGCTTTGTCCTGCAGAGAATGCAGATGTGCCTCTACTGCGGCTTGGTCGAAGCTTTGGTACCAATCGATGGCTTTCGCTAGAGCAATCGCGCCGGCGACGTTTGGTGTGCCTGCCTCAAACTTACCCGGCAAGGCAGAGAAGGTGGTTTTCTCAAACGAGACTCTTTCGACCATTTTGCCGCCGCCATGCCATGGTGGCATTGCTTCTAAAAGTTCAAGTTTGCCATACAGTACGCCAATCCCAGCGGGTGCATACAGTTTGTGACCGGAGAAAACATAAAAATCAACATCAAGCTCTGCCAAGTTCAACGGTTCATGAACGATACCTTGTGCACCATCAACAACAACAACCGCACCTGCTGCATGTGCCGTTGCGATGATTTTCTCGATAGGTTGACGAGAGCCAGTGACGTTGGTGATTTGTGCACACGCCACGATTTTACAGCGCTCCGACAACAGTGCTTCAAACGCATTGATATCGAACTGGCAATCGGAGGTCATCGGAACTTTAACGATTTTCGCGCCCGTTTGCTCCGCGACAATTTGCCAAGGCACGATGTTCGCGTGGTGTTCCATTTCACTGATCAGGATTTCATCACCGGCTTGGAGTGTGCTGCGAGCATAAGTTTGTGCGATTAGGTTTAGTGCTTCGGTTGCGCCTCTAGTCCAAATGATTTCTTTTGAACTGCTTGCTCCTATGAACTTCGCAACGGTTTCACGAGCCGCTTCAAATTGACTGGTCGCGTTGGCTGTTAAGCTGTGACTGCCACGGTGCACGTTAGCATTTTGTGCACTGTAGTAACGGCTAATCACATCGATCACGCACTGTGGCTTTTGTGTTGTTGCTGCGCTATCAAGGTAAACCAAAGGCGATTGGTTGACGTCTTGATTTAGGGCTGGGAACTGTTCGCGTACAGCGTTTACGTCAAACATTATTCGTCACCGAGTTCGTGATAATGCAGTGTTGGGATAGTGACTAACGGCTCAGCAACCATCCATCCATGTTCTTTACCGGAAAGTTTGATAATGATTTCCATCGCGAACTCAAGTGCAGTTCCTGGTCCCTGACTTGTCAGTAGGTTGTGATTCACATCCATGGTGACACGTTTAGCTCGCCATTTGTCTTCAGGAATATGAGATTGGAAGCTTGGATGACATGTCATCAGGGCTTCAGGGTAAAGGTTGTGATGTTGCAAAACCAAAGCTGGCGCTGCACAAATCGCGGCAACCAGTTTTCCTTCGTACATATGCTGTTTCAGAATCTCAATCATGATGGTGCTATCACGGAAGGTTTCTGCGCCGCCAACACCACCAGACAGAACAATTGCATCAAACTCATCGTCAGCAATATCAACCAATTTACAATCCGCTGTCAGTGTTACACCGCGAGAGGCTTTCATTGTAAGAGCACCATCGAAGTCTGCGCTTGCTACCGTCACGTCATAGCCAGCACGAACCATCATATCGATAACGGTTACCGCTTCCATTTCCTCTGTGCCCGGAGCGATAGGTACTAAGATCTTTTTGTTCATTGTTCTGTCCAGCTTTGTTCAATCTGTTTGATGTGTTGATAGAGTTTTGCGTTCTCTGGCGTACTAATTTGGTGTTTTTCGGCAGCTTGCAGCAAATAACCAGTAATAAAGTCTATCTCGGTACGACGTTGGTGAAGGACATCTTGTCTCATAGAAGAGTAGTTTGCAGCTGTAGCGTTAACCACCTGCATAATTGTGGCATGTAAAGAGTCAAAATCGATCTTTATCTCTTCTTTGTTCATGACTGCTACCAACTCATAAGTGATGCTTTTTAATGTCACTGCAAACTCAGGAGCAGCAAGATCACCATTTTTGCATTGATGGATGGCTGTCAGGGGGTTGATTGCACAATTGATCGCAAGCTTGGTCCACAGCGCAGTATTGATGTTTGGGTTCCAACTGACTTCTGGTAAAGCGTGGTTCATCACTTGCGCGAGAAATTCGCATTGATTGCCTTTGGTATTAAAACCACCTAATTGGGTGTGACCATGGCCAGTATGAAGAACCTGTGCTTTGCTTGGTTTATAGGCACCGTGTGTGGTGGTTGCAATCACGATAGGGTTATCAGTGAGCTTTGTTTCCAAAAGTGGTGCTGTTCCCATGCCATTGTGCATTAGCATTACAATGGTATCAGTGTTGATATACGGCAAAAGAGGGGTTATCGCTTCGTCCACTTGCCATGCTTTTACTGTCACAACAATCAGGTCTGCGGCTTGTACAGAAGGAAGGTGTTGATTAGCAAAATTAATTGCAGGAGAGTCATCAAGTTGAAGCAGTTGCTTACTATCTGAGGTTCTTCCCCACAAGGAGACGTTGTGTCCGGCAAGTTGGAATTTGGTCGCCCAGAGTGAGCCAACGGCTCCAGGTCCAAGGATAAGAATATTCACCAAACGCTCTCATTAAAAAGGTTTGCTGCAAGGATAATGAGGGAAAAAAGGAAAGCAAATAAAAATGGCGCCAGAAGGCGCCATTTTTGGGGAACTTATGGGTTCTATTAGAACTTGTAAGTTACAGCTAGGTAGTGACCAAAGCCAGTAGACTTGAATGCGTCAGTGTCTTTGATACCGTAGATGTCTTTGTAACCTTTTAGACCGTAACCCACTGCGAAGCGGTCAGAGTGCCAGTAGATACCGTTGAACATTGCGCCGCCACTGCTAGCAGTTGTGTATTCATCTTTCATACCGAATTGGTAATCGATGTAACCTTGGTAAGAAATGAATGAACCGTTCTCGAAGAAGTAGAATGGTTTGAACCAGTTAGTCGAGATTTGGAAACCGTTCCAGTCTTTTCGGTTTGAATCGTAAGTACCGTATAGGTTAAGACCTACTTTACCGAACCAAGGAACCATTACGTCAGAACCAAGACCTACTTTTTGAGTGTTAACTTGAGAAGCGCCACCCCACTCCATAAGAGTAGATACGTAAAGCTCTTGAACTGGACCGAAAGATAGGTCTTTACCAGTTAGTGCGTCTAGAGACATACGTGGTGCGAACTTCATGAAGATCTTCTCTGCACCAGCTTTGTCGCTGCCTGGATCTGAAGTTAGGTTGAATACGTCAACGTAACCGTATAGGTCGAAGATACCAGAGCGACCGCCAAATTCCATTTCTAGGTAGTCGTGTGAAGACTCACCTGGAAGTTCGTCAAATGCACCCATTAGGTTGAATTGCATCCACTTGTAATCGTTCTTGTGGATGTCGCCGTCTGAGTAGTCAGCAGCCATTACAGGAGCTGAAGTAGCCGCTAGAAGGCTAAGAGCTAAAAGTGATTTACGCATAAGGGGACTCTCTATGTTTGTAATGATTCAGAACACGCAATCTTTGCTGCGCTTTCCAATTGGCGGGAATAATAGCGATAAAAATCCCAAATGAAAGTGATAAAGGATGCAAAAATGAAGGTTTTTAGTGAAGCTCGTCACGAAATAAGTTTATTTCACGGAACTTTTTGTTTGTTGCATCGTTTTGCAATAAATATGTGACGCATGTCGTTTGCGTAAACGTTTTTATGACTTTTTAAGCCAGTCGATTAACCAACATAAATCGTTAGTGATCTCTCCAATACACCGTTCGTATGAGTTTGGGAATCAAAGAGGACGATTTAATGAAAGAAGTCATGTTATTCCCTTTAACCTCGGTTGTACTGCCAGAAGGAAAAATGAATTTGCGCATTTTTGAGCCACGGTATCAACGCATGGTGAAAGAATGCAGCGTTCAAAATGTCGGGTTCGGCGTTTGCCTTGTTGGTAGTGGAGAGGATCCAAAAGCAGTAGGGAATGTGTCGTCTATTGGTACTTTGGTCACCATCGTTGATTTCGAAACACTGAGTGATGGGCTTCTTGGTATCACCGTTGTTGGTGAAAAGCGTTTTACTGTCACGCGCGTACGAGCAGATTCAGATGGTCTTCGTCATGCTGAGGTTGAGTGGATTGAAAATTGGTGCGAACCAACGCCCACTCCCAACTTTCTTTATTTGAGCAAGCAGCTCGATCATATATATGAACAGTTTCCTCAGGTGGGCAGGCTCTACCAGCATCGTTTTTATGATGATGCTTCGTGGGTCACCCAACGTTGGCTTGAATTACTGCCGCTCGACAGTGCGTTGTTTGAGAAGCTGGTTGGTGCAAAAGATTGTCTGCCAGCATTGGAATTTCTCAATCAAGCCATAGACGCCCCACCGAAAAGAGAGACTAGGATATGAAAGGACTAACTAAAACCGCAGTAACTTTGGTTGCTGTGCTAGGGATTGCTGCGTGTGGTTCAGACAGCGACTCGATTGAATATTCGAATTTACAAGCGGTACACGCTTCGGCAGATGCCCCTTTAGCAAATGTTTGGATTAACGACCAAGCAGCGTTAACCGGGGTGGATTACGGTGTGGGTTCAGGTTACGTAAAACTGCGCGAGGGTACAAACTCGGTACAAGTTGACGTACAACTGCCGGGTGGCGAAGTTGCAACCGTGGTTGATAAGACGTCGTTGGATTTAGACTCAGACCTTAAATACACCGCATTTGTTGTTGGTGATGCTGCAATGGGGTCGGCTAATCCAGTGGAGCCATTGATCGTGACAAGAAGCGCAATGTCGATGGCTGATGAAAACAGTTTGGATGTACAAGTTGTGCATGCGGCTGCTGGTGTAGGTGATGTTGACCTGTATGTAACAGCCCCGGGTGCAGACCTTGCTTCTTCTTCGCCCATTACCACTCTTGGGTATAAAGACTCGACAGACGTCCTCAATATTGCTGCAGGTGATTACCAAGTTCGTCTTGTTGCAGGTGGTAACGTTGCTTTTGACTCCGGTACCATACCGCTCCCTGCAAACGCAGATTTGACCATTGCTGCCATTAAAACCGGCGGCACGATCTCGGGCTCACCAGTCAAGCTACTAGTGCTAGATGGTATGGGGTCGTCTATTATTTTAAATACAGGCAGCAAATCTGAGTTGAGAGTAGGGCATCTTGTCGATGGTGCACCAAATGTGGACGTCGCGCTGGATGGCAATGTCGTACTTAACGACGTGATGTTTAAAGATATCTCTAATTACCTTTCGGTTGATGCAGGTACCTACAATGCAACAGTTGATGCGGGGCTAACTGACCCTATTATCGATGCTGATGTAACTTTGGATAGTGGCATGTCTTACAGTGTTTACGCTGTGGGTACTGCGGTACCACTTGCGGTAGAGCCTCTTGTGGTATCGGATAACAGAAGATCGATTGCGACAAGCGCGGTACTGAATGTCACTCACGCAGCAGCAAATCCAGCAGCCGCAAGTGTGGATGTTTATCTAACACCGTCGCAAGATATTTCTCAAAGTGATCCAGCATTAGCTAACTTTGCGTATAAAGATAGTGCTCAAAATGTTTACGTCACTGCTGGCGATTACTTTGTAACCGTAACAGCGCCAGGTGATAAAACTCCGGTCATTGGTCCTGCGCCTTTGCCTACACTAGAAAATGGCATGGTATATCAGGCGATTGCAATTGATGACAATGGTGGTTTTGGTCTGCTTGTTGGTGACATTACCAAGTAACATTAGGATGGGAGGGGGCAACTCCTCCCAACAATTAAGGCTGATTATGATGAGTGAAAGCCCACAAAAATTGGGGCGAAGCGAATGGAATGAATACATGAATAAAGTGAAAGCGCGTGATAAAGACGCTTTTGCTTTCGTATTTCGTTTCTATGCACCAAAGCTAAAGCAGTTCGCCTACAAACATGTCGGTAACGAGCAAGTTGCGATGGAGATGGTGCAAGAAACCATGGCAACGGTATGGCAAAAGGCTCATTTATACGACGGTACCAAGAGTGCTTTGTCGACATGGATTTACACCATTATCCGTAACCTTTGTTTTGATTTACTAAGAAAGCAAAAGGGTAAGGATCTACACATCCATTCTGACGACATTTGGCCATCAGATTATTATCCACCTGATTTGGTGGACCATTATTCGCCAGAGCAAGACATGCTCAAAGATCAGGTGGTGAAGTTTTTAGACATCCTGCCGAAGAATCAAAGGGACGTTTTGCAGGCAGTATACCTCGAAGAGTTGCCACACCAACAAGTCGCTGAGTTGTTCGACATACCTTTGGGGACCGTGAAATCACGATTGAGACTCGCGGTAGAGAAGTTGAGGCATTCAATGCATACGGAGCAATTATGAACAAACATCCAGATAACAACTTGTTAGAAGCTTACGCTTCCGGAAGTATTGATGCAGTTTCTGGTCTGGTGGTTGCCACACATCTAGAAAACTGTTCCAAATGCCGAGCGTATGTAAATCAGTTAGAAGCTGCACAGGCGAATGTTGTCGTTGATGACATTTCACCAGAATACGATGCAGAGTTTGACAGTATGTTTAACGACATTATTACGGCAGAACCCAAACCAGATAGCATTATTATTAAAGATGTAGCGAAGGTGGCGGTTGCGGGTAAAGATTTCAAGCTTCCGAAAACGCTCAGTCGCTTTTCAGATTTAGTGGGGGAGTGGAAGAGTTACGGTGGAAAAGTGTATAGCGCTCAATTGGATTTAGGGGAAGATGCGCGCGTTAACCTTATGTATATAAGTGAAGATGTTCGTATTCCACAGCACACGCACAAAGGACAAGAATCGACACTTGTACTCCATGGTGGATTCAGTGATGAAGATGGTCACTACGAAGTGGGAGATATGCTGGTAAGAGATGCGTCAGTAAAACATAGCCCTTTTACTAAGCCCGGTGAAGACTGCTTATGTTTGACGGTACTGACCGAGCCAATGATATTCACACAGGGTGTCGCGAGAATCTTCAATCTGTTTGGTAAAGGCATGTATCCATAAGCTAGGAACTCAAACAAAAAGCCACCTTATCTCGGTGGCTTTCTTCATCATCTTTTTTTTAATTTCTTTGTCTTGCCTTTTCCAGCAACTCAGTAAAGTAGTGTCGCAATGAATAGAGCATGATCAAGCTTGGCACAACCATTACGGCAGTAATAACGAAGAATGTGGTCCAATCATTCAGATAATCGACCAGTTCGCCACTGAATGACGCCAATGTTGTTCGCCCAAAGTTACCTAGCGACGCCAACAATGCGTATTGAGTCGCCGAGAAAGCTTGACCGGTCAATATCGTCAAGAATGATACAAACGCCACTGTCGAGAATGCCGTCGTGAAGTTATCAACAATGATCGTCGCCAAGAACAAGTGTTCATTTGGTCCGACTTTCGCGATCCAAGCAAACATCAGGTTGCTTGCTGCCATTGCAATACCACCAATCATCAAGCCACGTACAATACCAAACTTAACGTTGAACATACTGCCGACAAAGGTGAACAACATGGTCGCACCCCAGCCAATGAGTTTCGAGTAGTAACCGATTTGCTCGTTGCTAAAACCTATCTCTTTATAGAAAGCGATGGACATACGACCTAAGAATGCTTCCCCAATCTTGAATAGGAAAACAAACAATAAAAGCGTGATGGCAACACGAACACCATTTCGATTGAAGAAATCTAAGAAAGGTTCTACAACGGTAACGGTAAACCAAGCGACTAATTTAGAACCAACTACTTCTTTATGGCGCTGCTCTGCTTCCGATTGAAGCTGTTCACGTTGTGTTTTCGGTTCACCTACTAGCAAAGTGAAGAGCATCAAAATGATGACAATAAAAGCCATGCCGTAATACACGCCATTCCAACCGACACTGTCTGCATTGATGAATGCCAAATAACCAGGTAAAGAGTAGCCAGTCCACCAACCAATTACTGCCATTGCGGAGGCTTGCGGTAATTTCGAATCTTCTGATTTTGGAAAGCTATCAATACGGAATGCATCAATCGCAATGTCTTGTGTTGCTGACGCGGTGGCAATACACAGTGCGAGCAGTGAGGTGAAAACTAGGTTTTCCGCTGGATTTACACCTGCAATAAATAGAGTCGCGACCAGCACGACACTTTGGCATAGAAAGATCCAGCTACGACGCTGCCCTAGCAAGCGATGTAATACAGGCAGCTTGACGCGATCGACCAAAGGAGCCCACATAAAGTTGATTGCGTACACCGCAAATACACTGCCGAAGTAGCCAATAGCAGACAGAGTGAGACCTGCATCTTTCAGCCAACCCGACATATTTGAACCAATAAGTACCCATGGGAAGCCACTGGAGCAACCCAACATGAAAACCCAAAGCAGGCGTTTATCAAGGTAACTTTTTACCGTTTCCAACCAAGTGATGGAAGGCAATGAAGACATAAATCAATCCGTTAAAATTGAGCCACTAAAAGAGAAAGCCCTTCGAATATTCAAAGGGCTTATGAGTTTGGCTATTTGAGCAGTGTTGCTTTGGTGATGACGATTTGCGTATCAGGGACATCGCGCATGCGACCGACAGATTTGGTTGGCTGTTGTGCCATCTTTTGAATGACGTCAAAGCCTTCAGTGACTTCGCCAAACACAGCGTAACCCGGTGGGCGAGCGCCATAGTTCAAGAAGTCGTTATCTACTAGGTTAATGAAAAACTGGCGAGTAGCAGAGTCTGGAGCGTTGGTACGAGCCATCGCGATGGTAGCACGGTTATTGTTTAAACCATTGTTACCCTCGTTTTTAATTGGAGCGTATGTCTTCACCATTTGCATATCTTGGTTGAAGCCGCCGCCTTGTGCCATAAAGCCAGGGATCACTCGATGGAAAATGGTGCCCTCGTAGCTACCGTCTTCGACATATTTAAGGAAATTAGCGACAGTAATTGGCGCTTTTTCCTCATTTAACTCAACGGTGAAGTTACCCAGTGTTGTTTCAAACGCAACTTTCGGACCGGCGAAAACACTGCAGCTCAATAGCGCGAGAGAAAGAATAACTTTGCGTAGCATTAGAATCGCTCCTGCATGTATTGACGAAGCTCAGGGTCATTCGCGATTTCTTTCAATGTTAAAGCAACAACATCATTTAATGTTTGCTCAATATCTGAATCTGAAGCGCTTAATGTTCCCGAACGTTTAGCTGTACCAGTATAGGTCTTAACAAGCTTGCCTTGCGGAGTTTCCGCCGTGATCTCTAGTACCACTTTTGCATCCATATGATTTTCCATCACTGAATGCTTCACGTTCACCAACGCTTCTTGAACTTGCAGCTCAATCGAATTGTCACTGTTTAGATCAGAGTGGAAGCCCTGAGAAGAGAACTGCTTCTCTAGCGCTTCTTCAAGAGAAATGCGTAGGTTTTGCTTTGCATGAAGAGGCAAAATGTTTGAACGACCGTTGTCAACAAGTGCAACGTATTGTGCTGCGCGTACATCTTTACTGGTTAGGCTATAGCTCTTACCTTGTACGATAGGGTTTGTGCTTAATGTCGTTTCAGGCATCAGATTCAGTTGAGGTTGTTGTGGCGCTGAACATGCAGCAAGCAAAGCAACCGAAGCCGCGAGTACCAGTTTTTTCATCTTATTATTCCTTTTAAACATTTTGCTAAAGTCAGGACTTTATTGCTTTGCGCCTAATTTAGCAGGATTTTTCGTTGCCTGTAAAATCACGAACTTATTGTTAGAAGCGACTAATTTCACATTTTTGTCGCCAAATAGACGTTTTAGCTTCGCATCGTAACCAAGGTGACGGTTTCCTATGACCAATAGTTTGCCATCTTGGTTCAGTATTTGTTTGGCATCGCAGAACATTTGCCATGCAATGTGATCAGTAATCGCTTGCTGCTGGTGGAAAGGCGGGTTACACATCACCATACAAGTACTGCTTGATTTAAATCCATCCAAACAGTTGTTGGCAATGCACTGAATATCACGCTCTTCTCCTAAATTCGCCAATAAGTTTTGTTTCGCAGACTCGACAGCCATAAAGCTCTCATCGACACAAGTCAGGCGTGCTTGGGGATTCAATTGCCCCATCTTTACGGATAGAACACCATTACCACAACCAAGATCGATGACGTGTTTTAGCTCCGAATCTTGAGGGAGGTGTTGAAGCATAAAGCGTGCCCCCAAATCCAGGCTTTCACCAGAGTAAACATTTGGCAGGTTTTTGAGTTCGATGTTTTCGCCGTCAACTCCCCATACTGTCATTGGGTCTACTTCCATAACAGGTTGCGCATTTGCGTGTGAGAAGACTAGACGGTGTTTTTTCCATGCTAGAGAGGTTTTTGTCTCGCCTAAGTATTTTTCGAATAATTTCAGTGTCGAAGTATGGATTTCTTTCGCTTTATTGACCGCAATAATAGGGCAGGTCGCGGGCAACGTTTTACGCAATTGACTCAACAGCCAAACAAGATGTCGGTTGCTTTTAGGTAGCTGTAACAAAACCAAGTCTGCATTCGCAGGAATCTCATCCATGGTGGTGAGAAATGCGACCTTGTTGCCACCATTTTGCTCTAGGTTTTGTTGTGCTCCCTTGTGGGAGATAAAAGAATCACTGACTAAAGTGACATTATGTTTGTCTGAAAACCAGCAAGCCAACGCACCAAAGTTATCGTTAATAACCACGATATTTTGATTGTCAGGCAGTGCAAGTTCTTCCACGTGATTGATGAGGTATTCATCACCTGCGTCCCATGCTTGAAGAGTCTCATTAGAGCGCATTGGGAAACGATGTAGGGTCAGGCTACGATCATGAAGATTCAATTCGGTTTTCATAACTAAACGTAAGTAGATTCGGAAATTAGTGATTATTGTCGCAAATGATGAAGATTCAAGATACAAAAAGCTGTCAAATTTACTGATTTTCACAGGCTTTTAGCGAACTACCTGGCGTTGAAGAACTCGCAGCGAGGCGTTTCGTTGATTTCATTTAGTAAACTAGAGTATATACTTACCGGATTGGCATCAATGAGGACTGAATATGATCCAAGAAATCATAGAAAAGAAACTGCACAGTGAGCTGCAACCTAATTATTTGAAAGTGATCAATGAGAGCTATATGCATAACGTTCCGCCGGGTTCTGAAAGTCACTTCAAAGTGATTGTGGTGAGTGATGCATTTGCGGGTCAGCGCCTTATTGGACGTCACCGTCAGGTACATACTGTATTGGCTGATGAGCTCGATAATCACATTCATGCATTAGCGATCCACACTTACACCAACGAAGAGTGGAAGCTTGAACAAGATGGGGCACCAGATAGTCCTATGTGTATGGGTGGCGGTCGCTAGAGCGCGATTAAAACACTGATTTAAAAAGATGGTTTCGGCCATCTTTTTTTGTTTTACATCTTTTCGGGACAAAAATGTGGCACAAATAAAGGTTATAAAAAGTGTTAACAGTGTTTCAACAAATGAATGAAAATTAATGCATGTTTCAAAGCATGAATGTTTTTATTCCATATCAAATATATGGGAATTGGCATTTGTGCGTTCGGTCAAACTTATGACTATTCTTTAACCTTTTAGACCTTGTTCTACCGAAATAAACCCTCCTTTCCTAAGATTGGTCATGGCATCAAGTTCCTAAAAAATGCTAGACTACGGCACCTGATAAATCTCGCCTAATATTTGTGACGAGATAATTAATAGGATGTTGCGATTTTGATGTTTTAAACAACATCAAAACCGGACACTGATGTCGTGTCTAAAAGTTACGCAATCAAAAGAATCTTTTTCCCGATAAAAGTAGTGCAAGTGCGTATGATTACAATAAAGAAGGGCTTGGATCTTCCTATCGCAGGAGCTCCATCCCAGGTGATTAATGATGGTAAGACCATCAAAAAAGTCGCCTTGCTTGGCGAAGAGTACGTTGGCATGCGTCCTACCATGCATGTCCGCGTTGGCGATGAAGTGAAAAAAGCGCAAGTTCTTTTTGAAGACAAAAAGAACCCTGGCGTGAAGTTCACTGCTCCAGCAGCCGGTAAAGTGATCGAAATTAACCGTGGCGCTAAGCGTGTACTTCAATCAGTAGTGATTGAAGTAGCAGGCGAAGAGCAGGTTACATTTGATAAGTTCGAAGCAGCTCAACTAGCAGGTCTAGATCGCGAAGTGATCAAGACTCAATTGGTTGAATCTGGTCTTTGGACCGCTTTACGTACTCGTCCGTTTAGCAAGGTTCCAGCAATCGAGTCTGCTACTAAGGCTATTTTCGTAACTGCAATGGATACTAATCCACTAGCAGCACAGCCTGAGTTGATCATCAATGAACAACAAGAAGCATTCGTTGCCGGTCTAGACATTCTTTCAGCCCTGACAGAAGGCAAGGTTTACGTATGTAAGTCTGGCACTAGCTTGCCACGCTCTTCTCAGTCAAACGTAGAAGAACACGTCTTCGATGGCCCTCACCCAGCAGGTCTTGCTGGCACCCACATGCATTTCCTATACCCAGTGAATGCAGAAAATGTGGCATGGAGCATCAACTACCAAGACGTTATCGCGTTCGGTCAGCTTTTCCTAACGGGTGAGCTTTACACTGATCGTGTTGTGTCTCTAGCTGGTCCTGTTGTGAACAACCCACGTCTTCTTCGTACAGTTGTTGGTGCTTCTCTTGAAGACCTAACTGACAGCGAGTTGATGCCTGGTGAAGTTCGTGTGATTTCAGGCTCGGTACTTTCTGGTACTCAAGCGTCTGGTCCACATGCCTACCTAGGTCGTTACCACCAACAAGTTTCTGTGTTACGCGAAGGTCGTGACAAAGAACTGTTTGGCTGGGCTGTACCTGGTAAAAACAAGTTCTCAATCACGAAATCTTTCCTTGGTCACATCTTCAAAGGTCAGTTGTTCAACATGACAACAACGACTAACGGTAGTGACCGTGCAATGGTTCCAATCGGCAACTACGAGCGCGTAATGCCGCTTGATATGGAACCGACACTGCTACTTCGTGATCTATGTGCAGGCGATACTGATAGTGCTCAAGCACTTGGTGCGCTTGAACTGGATGAAGAAGATCTAGCATTGTGTACCTTTGTATGTCCTGGTAAATACGAGTACGGTCTGTTACTTCGTGAATGCCTAGATACCATCGTGAAGGAAGGGTAATCCATGCTTAAGAAATTCATTGAGGATATCGAGCATCATTTTGAACCAGGCGGTAAGCACGAAAAGTGGTTTGCACTGTACGAAGCAGCAGCAACACTATTCTACACGCCAGGTCTAGTAACAAAACGTAGCTCGCACGTTCGTGATAGCGTTGACTTAAAACGTATCATGATCATGGTTTGGTTCGCAGTATTCCCAGCAATGTTCTGGGGTATGTACAATGCGGGTGGCCAAGCTATCGCAGCACTTAACCACATGTACGCTGGTGACCAACTAGCGACAGTTATCGCAGGTAACTGGCACTACTGGCTAACAGAAATGCTTGGTGGCACCATCGGTGCGGAAGCTGGCGTTGGCAGTAAGATGCTACTAGGTGCGACTTACTTCCTACCAATCTACGCAACAGTATTTATTGTTGGTGGTTTCTGGGAAGTGCTTTTCTGTATGGTGCGTAAGCACGAAGTTAACGAAGGTTTCTTTGTAACTTCTATCCTGTTCGCACTTATCGTTCCACCAACGCTACCTTTATGGCAAGCGGCACTAGGTATCACATTTGGTGTTGTTGTTGCTAAAGAGATCTTCGGTGGTACAGGTCGTAACTTCCTGAACCCTGCTCTTGCAGGTCGTGCTTTCCTATTCTTCGCTTACCCAGCGCAAATCTCGGGTGACGTAGTATGGACTGCGGCTGACGGCTTCTCTGGTGCAACTGCTCTTAGCCAATGGGCTCACGGCGGTAGCGGCGCATTGATCAACAACATCACTGGCGCTCCTATCACTTGGATGGATGCATTCATCGGTAACATCCCAGGCTCAATTGGTGAAGTATCAACGCTTGCTCTAATGATCGGTGCAGCGATGATCGTTTACATGCGAATCGCTTCATGGCGCATCATCGCAGGTGTAATGATCGGTATGATCGCAGTATCGACACTATTCAACGTGATCGGTTCTGACACCAACCCAATGTTCAACATGCCATGGCACTGGCACCTAGTTCTAGGTGGTTTTGCATTCGGTATGTTCTTCATGGCAACTGACCCAGTATCAGCTTCATTTACTAACGGTGGTAAATGGTGGTACGGCATCCTAATCGGTGCAATGTGTGTGATGATCCGTGTAGTTAACCCGGCTTACCCAGAGGGTATGATGCTGGCGATTCTATTCGCGAACCTGTTCGCACCTCTGTTCGACCATGTAGTTATCGAGAAGAACATCAAGCGGAGACTAGCACGCTATGGCAAGTAATAACGACAGCATTAAAAAGACGCTGGGTGTTGTTGTCGGGTTGAGCCTTGTTTGTTCAATCATCGTATCAACAGCAGCAGTGGGTCTGCGTGACCAGCAAAAAGCTAACGCTGTACTAGATAAGCAATCTAAGATCATCGAAGTTGCGGGTATCGACGCTGAAGGTAAGAAAGTTCCTGAGCTATTTGCTGAGTACATCGAACCTCGTCTAGTTGACTTCAAAACTGGTGATTTTGTAGAGAAAGCTGAAGACGGCTCTACAGCAGCTAACTACGACCAACGTAAAGCAGCCAAAGATCCTGCTGAGTCTATCAAGCTAACGGCTGATGAAGACAAAGCTAAGATCCTACGTCGTGCTAACACAGGTATCGTTTACCTAGTGAAAAGTGGTGATGACATTTCTAAAGTTATCATCCCAGTTCACGGTAACGGTCTATGGTCTATGATGTACGCATTCGTTGCGGTTGAAACTGACGGTAACACTGTGTCTGGTATTACTTACTACGAGCAAGGTGAAACTCCTGGACTTGGTGGTGAAGTAGAAAACCCAGCATGGCGTGCTCAATTCGTTGGTAAGAAACTATTCGACGAGAACCACAAACCAGCAATCAAGATTGTTAAAGGTGGTGCTCCAGAAGGTTCTGAACACGGCGTTGATGGCCTATCTGGTGCGACACTAACTGGTAACGGTGTTCAAGGTACATTTGACTTCTGGTTAGGTGACATGGGCTTTGGTCCTTTCCTAGCAAAAGTTCGTGACGGAGGTCTGAACTAATGTCTAGCGCACAAAACATTAAAAAGAGCATTATGGCGCCGGTGTTGGACAACAACCCGATCGCGCTGCAGGTTCTTGGTGTATGTTCTGCTCTTGCAGTAACAACTAAACTAGAAACAGCATTTGTAATGACACTAGCGGTAACTTTCGTAACTGCATTGTCTAACTTCTCTGTTTCTCTGATCCGTAACCACATTCCTAACAGTGTGCGTATCATCGTTCAGATGGCAATCATCGCATCGCTAGTAATCGTGGTAGACCAAGTGCTTAAAGCTTACCTATACGATATCTCTAAACAGCTATCTGTATTCGTAGGTCTTATCATCACGAACTGTATCGTAATGGGGCGTGCTGAAGCATTCGCAATGAAATCTGCGCCAATCCCATCGCTAATTGATGGTATCGGTAACGGTCTAGGTTACGGCTTCGTTCTTATCACTGTAGGTTTCTTCCGTGAACTATTCGGTTCAGGCAAGCTATTCGGCATGGAAGTTCTACCTCTAGTGAGCAACGGTGGTTGGTACCAGCCAAACGGTCTGATGCTACTAGCACCATCTGCATTCTTCCTAATCGGCTTCCTAATCTGGGTAATCCGTATTCTGAAACCAGAACAAGTAGAAGCGAAGGAGTAAGGGCGTCATGGAACATTACATCAGTCTGCTAGTTAAATCGATTTTCATCGAAAACATGGCACTGTCTTTCTTCCTAGGTATGTGTACTTTCCTTGCCGTATCTAAGAAAGTTAAGACCTCTTTCGGTCTAGGTGTTGCAGTAGTGGTAGTACTAACTATCGCGGTTCCTGTGAACAACCTAGTTTACAACCTAGTTCTGAAAGAGAACGCGTTAGTTGAGGGCGTAGACCTTAGCTTCCTAAACTTCATCACCTTCATCGGTGTAATCGCAGCACTTGTACAGATCCTAGAGATGGTTCTTGACCGTTTCTTCCCTCCTTTGTACAACGCGCTAGGCATCTTCCTACCGCTGATCACAGTAAACTGTGCGATCTTCGGTGGTGTATCTTTCATGGTACAACGTGACTACAACTTTGCTGAATCTGTTGTTTACGGTTTCGGTTCTGGTGTGGGCTGGATGCTAGCGATCGTCGCTCTTGCAGGTATCCGTGAGAAGATGAAGTACTCAGATGTACCTCCAGGTCTACGTGGTCTAGGCATCACGTTTATCACTGTAGGTCTTATGGCGTTAGGCTTTATGTCTTTCTCTGGTGTTCAACTGTAAGTCGGGTAAACCGCAACAATTAAGGAATAGTCAATGGACATTATTCTTGGTGTAGTGATGTTTACTCTGATCGTACTTGCGCTAGTACTAGTGATTCTTTTCGCTAAGTCTAAGCTTGTACCAACAGGTGACATTACAATTTCTGTGAACGATGACCCTTCACTGGCGATCGTTACACAACCAGGTGGTAAGCTACTATCTGCGTTAGCTGGTGCTGGCGTATTCGTATCTTCTGCTTGTGGTGGCGGTGGCTCTTGTGGTCAGTGTCGCGTAAAAGTTAAATCAGGTGGTGGTGACATCCTACCTACCGAGCTTGACCATATTACTAAAGGTGAAGCACGTGAAGGTGAGCGTCTAGCGTGTCAGGTTGCAATGAAAACTGACATGGACATCGAGCTTCCTGAAGAGATCTTCGGCGTTAAGAAGTGGGAATGTACAGTTATCTCTAACGATAACAAAGCGACATTCATCAAAGAGCTTAAGCTACAAATTCCAGATGGCGAATCAGTACCTTTCCGTGCTGGTGGTTACATCCAGATTGAAGCGCCAGCTCACCACGTTAAGTACGCTGACTTCGATGTACCTGAAGAGTACCGTGAAGATTGGGACAAATTTAACTTGTTCCGTTACGAGTCTAAGGTAAACGAAGAAACGATCCGTGCTTACTCAATGGCTAACTACCCAGAAGAAGAAGGTATTATTATGCTGAACGTGCGTATCGCTACGCCGCCGCCTAATAATCCTGATGTACCACCTGGTATCATGTCATCGTTCATCTGGTCTCTAAAAGAAGGCGACAAGTGTACGATTTCAGGCCCATTCGGTGAGTTCTTCGCGAAAGACACTGATGCTGAAATGGTATTCGTTGGTGGTGGTGCAGGTATGGCTCCAATGCGTTCTCATATCTTCGACCAGCTAAAACGTCTGCACTCTAAGCGTAAGATGTCATTCTGGTACGGTGCACGTTCTAAGCGTGAAATGTTCTACGTAGAAGACTTCGATGGCCTAGCGGCTGAGAACGATAACTTCGTATGGCACTGTGCACTGTCTGACCCTATGCCAGAAGATAACTGGGATGGTTACACTGGCTTCATTCACAATGTTCTTTACGAGAACTACCTACGTGATCATGAAGCGCCAGAAGACTGTGAATACTACATGTGTGGTCCACCTATGATGAACGCTGCTGTAATCGGTATGCTAAAAGATCTAGGTGTAGAGGATGAGAACATCCTTCTAGATGACTTCGGTGGTTAATCCTCCCAAGTGATTGAATCTATGGCTAGCTCTATAAGGGCTAGCCATTATTTTTTGTAACAAACAAAATGATATTCAACAGTTGATATAGGAAATCGGTTTATCTCAAGAGAACCCATTTTCCATATCAATTTAACGATAATAGGAGTAAACAAGTGAAAAAGTGGCTTGTTGCATTCGCTTCTCTATTGGTTTTGGCTGGCTGTGAGCAGCCTGCGGATCAAATTCATTTAAGTGGTCCAACGATGGGGACTACTTACAACATTAAATACATCGAGCAAGATGGTTTACCTTCACCAGAAGCGCTTCAGACTGAAATCGATCGATTGCTAGAAGAAGTGAACGATCAAATGTCGACTTACCGTGAAGATTCAGAGCTTAGCCGTTTTAATCAACATAAAACTAGCGAGCCATTTGAAGTATCGCCACAAACAGCAACGGTAGTGAAAGAAGCGATTCGCTTGAACGGTCTTACTCTAGGAGCACTAGACGTAACCGTAGGTCCACTAGTGAACCTATGGGGCTTTGGTCCAGAAGCGCGCCCGGATGTGGTTCCAACAGATGAAGAGCTGGCAGCTCGTAAAGCGAATACTGGTATCCATCACCTTTCTGTTGAAGGTAACAAGCTGTCGAAAGATATTCCAAACTTGTACGTTGACTTATCGACGATTGCCAAAGGTTGGGGTGTGGATGTTGTGGCAGATTACCTGCAATCAGAAGGCATTCATAACTACATGGTGGAAGTTGGCGGTGAAATGCGTTTGAAAGGCATAAACCGTGAAGGTGTGCCATGGCGTATTGCGATTGAAAAACCAACCGTTGATGAGCGTTCAATTCAAGAGATTATTGAACCAGGTGACATGGCAATTGCAACAAGCGGTGACTATCGTAATTACTTTGAGAGCAATGGTGTGCGATACTCTCATATCATTAACCCGCATACGGGCAAACCAATCCATCATAAGGTGGTGTCTGTAACGGTACTGGATAAATCGTCGATGACAGCTGATGGTCTTGCAACTGGTCTTATGGTGCTAGGTGAAGACAAAGGCATGGAAATCGCAAATGAGAATAATATTCCTGTTTTCATGATTGTGAAAACGGATGATGGTTTTAAAGAGCTGGCTTCGGAAGCATACAAGCCGTTCATGAAGAAATAACAACAGAAGTGAGCATGTCCTTATGAGTACATTTCTAATTACTTTTGCTGTCTTTGTTGCGGTAATTGCAGCGATGGCAGTTGGTTACATCTTCCAAAAGAAGGTCGTGAAAGGCAGCTGTGGCGGTCTAGGTGCGGTTGGTATTGAGAAAGTATGTAACTGCCCAGAACCATGTGATGCACGTAAGAAGCGCGAAGCACGTGAAGCAGCCCGCGCAGAGAAGCTTGCTGCATGGGAAAAAGATCGCATTGCTTAATATGCGATAATAAGAATGATAAAACCCAGCCAATGGCTGGGTTTTGTTTTTTCGGCTTTGGTTTCCGTTTGAATATTGAATTAGGTTGGTGACATTAAGTGCCGTCTACTGAGATACGGTTTGATTCCGCCCGTTTCCTTTCGCTTGATACAAACGGTCATCCGCGACTTTAATTTGCTGATCTAAATTGCCCTTGATGTTTGAAACACCGACGCTGATGGTTACTTGAATCTGGTCATCTTGATAAGGAATCGGAGTTTTCTCTACGCGTTGACGCATTTGCTCTAAACGTGTCACAAAGTCGTCGTAGCTGCCGTAGGCTTGGATGCAAAACTCTTCGCCCCCGAATCGTGCAATCACATCATCAGGAAAATAGATTTTTAATATATTGGCGACCATAACAAGTGCAGCATCGCCACCATCATGACCATAGTTATCATTCACTTTCTTAAAGAAATCGATATCTAGCATAGCAATATTGCGTTGCTCATCGCTGTCACATGTTTGCCCAAATAAAAAGCGACGGTTCCATAAGCCAGTGAGTGAATCTTGGTTCGCCATTCTAAATAAATCTGTTGTGGCTTCTTTCATATCCAAGATTTGATGGACCCGACAAAAGAACTCTTCTTGATTAAAAGGCTTGTACAGAAAGTCGTTTGCTCCCGCTTTTAGAAAGCGCGCTGTCATTGAGTGATCATCACTTCCAGAGATCCCAAGGATCGCCAATTGGTTTTTATCGAGCTTTTGGCGAAGCTCTCGGATCATAGTGATGCCATCTTTGATTGGCATATCATGATCGGTCAGAACCAAGGTAATATCTGGATTTTGTTCAATAACTTCGATTGCTTGTTGACCATTCTCGGCTTGCAATGTCTGGATGTATTGATGCTCAAGTAATTGTACGACATGGCGGCGAACCGTCATTGAGTCATCAACAACCAGACATTTGTGTTGCTGGTTGTTGGTCAGGCGTTTAATCAGAGGAAGAAGGTAAGAAACGGAGGCCATGCTGTCTTTTAAGATGTAATCGAGTACGCCTTTTGCCAGCATCTTTTCACGAGCATCATCTTGCAACATCGCCGTAAGCACGATGACTTTTTGTTGGTGAGAAAGGACTAAATCGATGATCTCACCGTCCTGCGCATCCGGTAAGCAGTAATCTAAAACTGCACAGAGAAGCTCAGGCTGAGACGTTAAAATAGATTGTGCTTCCGCATAGCTTTCGGCAGCAAGTACTTCATAACCCGCCTGATTTAAGATTTGTTGTAAGTAGTTATTAAAGGCGCGACTGTCTTCGACGACCAGTATTTTATTACTCAAAAAGTTTCCCTACTTTCGTATATAAATCAACTTTAGTGTTATAGAAGTCAATAATAATGAAATGTCACTTTAATGCCATGAAAAATTGTTGCTACCTGACTCCAGATAACACTATTTCCAATACGTGTATTTAGAGCTATACTGTTTTTTTAAACAGTGTTTATTTGTGTGCGGAACGTGATTGAGCGAGTCAGAAAAATAATTCACGTTGATATGGATTGCTTTTATGCAGCGGTCGAGATGCGTGACAACCCCAGTTATCGTGGTATTGCGCTTGCCGTTGGCGGTCATGAGAAACAACGCGGCGTGATCAGCACCTGTAACTATGAAGCGCGTAAATTCGGTGTGCGCAGTGCGATGCCAACAGCCAGAGCGCTTCAACTTTGCCCCCATTTGCTCGTGGTCCCGGGACGAATGCACGTATACAAACAAGTGTCCCAACAGATCCGTACCATTTTCGAGCGATACACGCCACTTATCGAGCCACTATCACTTGATGAGGCGTATCTTGATGTGACTGACTCGACTGCTTGTCGGGGTTCTGCAACCTTAATCGCAGAATCGATCCGCAATGATATCTGGAATGAGCTTGGACTTACTGCATCGGCAGGTATTGCACCGATTAAGTTTCTTGCCAAAGTGGCTTCAGACATGAATAAACCCAATGGGCAATTTGTTATTCCGCCAGAAAAGGTTCAAGAAGTCGTAGACAAACTGCCGTTAGAAAAGATTCCAGGAGTTGGTAAAGTGAGCTTGGAGAAGCTACATCAAGCGGGCTTTTACCTATGTGAGGATATCAAAAACAGCGACTATCGTGAGCTACTACGTCAATTTGGACGCCAAGGTGCTTCGCTTTGGAAGCGTAGTCATGGCATCGACGATCGTGAAGTGGTGGTTGAGCGTGAACGTAAGTCGGTTGGGGTCGAGCGCACCTTTAGCGAAAACATTGTGACTTACGATGAATGCTGGCAGGTGATTGAAGACAAGCTCTACCCTGAACTAGAGAAACGTTTGGAAAAAGCCAGTCCAGATAAGTCTATTATCAAACAGGGTATTAAACTCAAATTTGCCGATTTTCAACTCACGACAATTGAGCACATCCACCCTCAGTTAGAGCTCGATGACTTTAAAGAACTGTTAAGAGATATACTCAAGCGCCAAAATGGTCGAGAGATACGCTTATTAGGCTTAAGTGTGATGCTCAAGCCTGAGCAACAAGCGCGTCAATTGAGTTTCTTCTAAGCTCGCGCTAATTCAACCTGCTTTAGTACTTGTTCAAAAGAAACATTTGCCATTGACCCATAACCGCGTAACTTGCTCGCTTTCAGTTGCGTGATAATTGGTGTGCTAATTCCACATAAGAAGCGTGCGACAGCTGCATTGCTAATCGCCGTTGGTGAAAGCTGGACAAATTCATCAACCCAAGTGGATAGGTGTGCCAATTCAGGTTGTGTTTGTTGTGGTTGAGGAAAAGATGCGACTTGTCCACGACACACTGAACAGTGACCACATTGAGTTGGAGCATCGTGATCGGCAAAGTACTGCGCCAGTTGGTGACTTAAACAGTCTGACGATTGGAACAGACTCAACATAGTATGAATTCGTTCAATGTCCTTGTGTTCTTTGGATTGGAACAACTCAATTAAATGCTGAGAGATAGCTTCTTGGCTTTGAGTGGCAGGGAGAACCGAGTAAACATCCGTAAGCTGTTTGCTTTCTAATTCAATCCAGCCATTTTGGTGGAAGTAATCTAGCGCCGCAACCACACGGCTGCGCTCAGACTGATAGTTCATCCATAATGCTTCTAAATCCACTTGGCACCATACTTTGGCTTTGGTTGAACAAGCAAAAATGGCTTCAACAAACTGACGTCTCTCGCCTTGGAACTGATTGAGGATGAAACTTTGTTCTTGTAAAAACTTGAAGCGATATTCTGCAAAATAACTGTATTTGGCTTCAATTACTTTTGCCAGTTCTAGGTAAACTAATAAGGTTTTTAGCGGAAGTTGGCGAATGTTGCTGTCGCGAGATAATCGCAACGCCATCACCTCCCACTGTGGAGTGTTCTCGCGAATTTGCTCCAGTACATAATTGATTGAGCTTGGCTCTGGCGTGTCACCGTAAACAAAGTTCTCTAATACCGTTAAGCCGGAGGTATTGCCCAAAAGAATACACTCCGAACGCTGTCCATCACGTCCGGCGCGCCCAATTTCTTGTGCGTAGTTTTCGATAGATTTTGGTAAATCGAAGTGAATAACACGGCGAATATCAGATTTATCTACCCCCATCCCAAATGCGATTGTTGCGACAATGCAGTCGATTTGCGAGTCCATAAACTGTAGTTGAATTTTCTCACGAATGTCGCTCTTCATACCCGCATGATAAGCGTGAGCATTGATGCCTAAACGGATAAGAGAGCTGGCAACTTGCTCAGCGGTCTGTTGCTGAGTGACATACACGATGCTCGGTAGTTTAGGTGTTGCAGCAATGATGTCATTCAGTTGCGTTTGCTTATTTTCTTCGTCGCAAGGCACCACAGAAATATCGAGATTAGGACGATAGAAGCCAGTAACCGTAATGTTCTCACCAGCGATATTAAACTTGTTTTGCATGTCCTCGATAACCGCTGGCGTTGCCGTTGCGGTTAGCAAGAGCGTTTGAGGGATATTCAGTTCACGTTGGTATTGTGGCAGTTTAAGGTAGTCAGGACGGAAGTTATGACCCCATTCCGAGATACAGTGTGCTTCATCGACAACCATCAAAGAGAGCGGAATCTGACGAATGAATTCACGAAAACGTTCGTTCTTGAGCCGCTCTACCGAAATCATCAAAATCTTAATCTGTCCATTCTTCACGCCAGCTATAACTTGCTGCGCTTCTTCTCGGCTTTGGCTACTGTCGATAGATGCCGCTGCTATGCCTTTACTTTGCAGGAAACCGAGCTGATCTTTCATCAGAGCAAGAAGTGGTGAAATCACCAGTGTTAGGTGTGGTAACTGGGTTGCAGGAAGTTGGTAGCAAAGTGATTTCCCCGAACCAGTCGGAAAGATGGCTGCTGCCGAGTGTCCGTTCATTACTGCTTCAATCACCGGCTGTTGACCGGGTCTTAATGAGTCAAATCCGAACACAGATTGAAGCGTTTGCTGAAGCGAGGCACTTTGCATAATAGGGAAACCTTGGTTTGATGATAAACTGGGTTACATTAACACACCCTGAGTGCCTAACGCGCGCCCTAAAAGTATGAACAAAGCTGATTTAGTCCAAATAATCATTCAACAACTTGAAGATAAATTGCACGTTGCTCACGCCTCGACACAAAGAGCCATTGACGCCGCGACCGATGAAGAAACAGTGCCAGAGCACAAGTACGACACCCTAGCACTTGAAGCTTCGTATCTGGCGCACGGGCAAGCGATGCGTGTGCAAGAAAGTGAAGAAGAGCTTCGTCAGTACCGTGCTCTTGTCCTACGTGACTTTGTCGATGCTCGTATCGCGGTTGGTGCTTATGTGGAATTAGTCGACGAGAACGATGTTGAAAAAACCTTTTTTATCGGTCCTTGCTCTGGTGGACTGACTGTTAAATGGCAAGGCAAAGAGGTATTTGTACTTACTCCAAAATCTCCCCTTGGTCGTGCTTTGATTGGCAGAGAAGAAGGGGAAGAGATTGATGTGAAAATTGGTGATAAAACAAATTGTTATGAAGTCGTGACGATTTGCTGACATCGTATCCATAGTTGGTTGTTATAGTTAAGCGGAATAATCATGAAAAAAGAGAAAGTAATGAAGAAACTGCTCACACTCTCATTGTTGACCATCAGCGCCAGTGGCTATGCAGCCCAGTGTCGCGTCGATATTAACAACGAAGTTCGTATGGATGGTCAGAACTTAGAAATCGTACATACCAATGGTGAAAAAGCGGTTGTCGATGAAGACAATAACCTGTTCATTAAAGGCGAACTGATTGAGCTTGATGATGATCAGAAAGCGGCAATCGAGAATTACCGCGAAAAGATGAATGCTTATATTCCCCAAGCAAAACAACTGGCAAGTGATGGCTTAGCATTAGCGAACGACATTATTGATGACATTGCGGTCAGTCTTGATGCGCCAGACTCGTTTGATAATGTTAAAGTCGCGATAAAGGACTTCTTCGCAGATGTGGAAGCGCGTTACTACAAAGATGGTGATTTTATTCTGCCTGCTGACAGCTTTGAGTCGATGACAGAATCGTGGTCAAAGGACTTCGAGAAGGCACAAGAAATTTTCAACAAAGAATTCCTAGCCAGCGCTTTTGATGCGTTGTCTGCCAAGATGAAAGAAGATGGTGGTTTGAATTTAACTGCACTGTCTGAAAGCATGACAGAACTGCAAGCTAAGGTACAAGAACGCCTAGCAGAGCACTCGAAAGACGTAGAGAAACAAGCGGAAGATTTGTGTGAATCACTGGATGATATGGCTGGTGAAGAACAGGATCTGCTGAAGAAAATTCCAGAGCTAAAAGACTATCAAGTCTTCACGATTTAATTTGCGAAGCAGAAACAACAAAGAGCGCCTATTATCGGCGCTCTTTTTACATGGGTACTATTCAGTATCTATTCGAGTTATTCAGCATTCATTTGAGTTAACTTGTCACCCACTGGTTTTGAGAAGTTAAAGCCATCGTGCTCATCCCAATTGATTGACCATGTCATCACACCAGCGTAGTTCGGGTAGTTGAACGCTGGTTTCACTGTGCCACATGAAGTGCCCTTGGTTAAGCAATCTAACGCATCAAGGATGTTCTGTGTTGGTGCTTGACCAGAGTTAGCTGAGCTCGGTCCCGATGGCAAGCCAATCGCGACTTGGTCATCACGTAGTGGCTCAAACATGGTGCCATCTGCTAATTCAAAGCCCTCAATCAACATCTTAGATTGCGCCACCATCATATCCACTGAGCCTTCTTGTGCCGATCCTGGTAAGTAAGGGTTTGGCAAACCACCATTGTTGTACAACTGTACGTGTAGTAGGTCGAGCGTGCTGCGCGTCTCATTGATCACTGGAATGTATGCGCCCCAGATGCCGCTGTAAGCCACATAGCCACCTTGCACGTAAGGGTGTTCTGGTGCCATGGTGAGGTACATATCGCCGCCCATGTTCTGTTCAATTTGCAACAAAGCTCGACCTAAACGCGCTTGGATTTGCGAACCATGCAGTAGGTTAGAGCCACTTTCTAGATCCACATCCAAACCATCGAAGCCCCATTCGGCAATCAGTGCGGTCAGGCTCGATACAAAGTTTGCTTCATCTTGGTCGGTGTTCAGTGTAATCGTACCTTCAGCGCCACCAAGAGATAGAACAAACTTCTTACCTTTGGCTTGCAATGCAGCCATGTCTTGTTTGAACAGGGTTGGATCTAATGCAGGACAATCACTATAGATGTCTCCAGAGTACAAGTTGAAATGTACGGTACCATCGCTGTTGCGGTCATTTTCTGCAAAGGCAATATCAATCACATCCCATGCATCAGACATATCAGCTAAGCGGATAGGGCAGCCTGCGCCGTTCACGAAGTTGTGCCAGTAACCAATCAACTTGTGGCGTTTCTCGGTTTTCTCGACCACGGTAATTGAAGCGGCATCAGAGAGTGCTGTTGTACCTGAAAGGTCGGTGGCTTGAGCGCTTACCGTAAAGTTGCCTATCGCGGCTGGTGTCCAGTTCGTCGAGTAAGGTGCCGTCGTGTCTGTTGCGACAATTGCTCCGTTCGCCATAAAATCGACGTGTTTAACGCCGGAGGTTAATGAGGTTGCATCCGCGCTTAGGACGAGATTTTTACCTAAACCTACGGTTTGACCTGCACTCGGTGACGTCAATGAAATCACCAAGTCTTGGTCACTCACTGTCACGTTAACAACAGACTCGGAAATATTATTATCGTTGTCTGTTGCAACGGCTTTAAGTTGATTTGTGCCAACTAGCGTTGCATTCCATAAAACGGAATATGGCGCTTGAGCGACCACGCCTAAGCTGGTGCTATTAGCAAAGAACTCAACTTGACTCACGTTACCATCTGCATCACTGGCATCTGCTGAGATCTCAACATTGCTACCAGCAAGTAAGACTTGACCTTCACCTGGTGCGGTAATAGCAACTTGAGGCGGCGTTGAGCAGGCTCCTAAGCCAGTCCACGCATCTTGCCAGTACAAACCTTCACCCGGTTCATAAGCCCAGGCTGCATCAGAAGAACACCAACCTGCAACATCACAGCGGTATTTCTGGTTGAGGTTAGAGACTAGTGTACCGACTTCATAGCGGTTACCGGCAACATAAGGCACGGCGTCTGCACAACCACCAGAGTTGGAGTCACTGACGACGAGTGAGACTTCTTGACTCATGGTCGATAGGTTTGAATCGTCGGTTGCTTGCGCTTTAAAGGTATGAGTTCCAACTGCTGCAGTCCAGGCGTATTCGTACGGTGCAGTGGTATCGACGGCAACCGATTGGTTGTTTATGAAGAACTCAACTTGGGTGACTAAACCATCGCTGTCTGCTGCATCGGCGGTTACCGAAATAGTGTCACCTATACTTGGTGTTTCTGTGCCTGTTGGGTTCGTTAGAGAAACGACTGGCGGTGGTAGTTCGGTTTGTGGTTGAACGAAGATAGACACATTGGTTGTGGTTACGGCACCTTCATTGTCGGTTGCGATCGCCGTTAACTGAGAGACCCCCTCCAATGCTGTCCAGTCAGCTTGAAACGGGGATTGGGTTACAATAGCCACGGTTTGGTTCCCGGCAAGAAATTCAACTTTAGCGACTTGACCATCTTCATCTGCGGCATTGGCTAATAAGGTGATCACGCTGCCTTCTGGGATTTGCGCATTATCCGCAGGAGAAGAGAAGGACACCGTAGGAGGTAGGTTTGTACTGCCACCATCACATTGACCAAGACCTTTCCAAGCCTCCCATGGACCTGAATTGTTTACCGGATCATTACCTTGTGTCCAGTATGCCGCTTCATACGCAGCTCCTTTGGTTTGCACTTGGTCACCGGAGTTATAAACCGTTGTGTTATCCCATACAGGTAAAGTTTGGCAATTGTAGGCTTGAGCTTGATAGCTAACACTAAGGGTCGCTATCACTGCACCATGCAGTAGAGTGAACTTCATTTTTCTCTCCTTGAGTTACTCGATGTTCGCAAGAACATGAACAGATATAGTTAGATAACTAGTTGATAAATAGACCTCAGGAGAGAAAATCGAAGCGTTATGTTTCACTTTTCAACACGAAATCACGCTGAACTATTCATGCTTTACAAACCGACTCATTATTTTTCGGCTCACTTCACGCTGATTTATAAATTCATCAAAAGGACAAAAACGAATACGTGGTGAATATGAGATGTACGTGGAAATTTACAAACTGAATGTCTGCTAATTGATCCGATTGTCGAGTAATTAACCTAATCACTCTTGTTGAGTAGACGATATTGCTATAGTGTACTAGTCAGCTAGTTCATTGATATTTTGTGTGAGTGGTATGACACAACAAACTTCTTCTCAGCCTCGTGAGCATTTTGGCTCTCGTCTTGGATTCATCTTAGCGGCAGCTGGTGCTGCGGTGGGTCTAGGTAACATTTGGGGTTTTCCTACTCAAGCAGCAAGTAACGGTGGTGGTGCCTTCTTGTTGGTTTACTTGGTGATGATTCTTATCGTTGCATTTCCAATGCTGGTGGTTGAAATGGCGATCGGCCGTCATGGTCAGGCCAACCCTGTTGACAGTATGCGCTCTCTAACAGACAACCCAATAGGCAAAAAGCTTGGTGGTCTTGTTGGTTGGATTGGTCTGAGTGTGCCAAGTGCCGTTTTGGCATTTTACTCGATTGTTGGCGGCTGGTTGATTTGCTTTATGTTGGGGGCTATTACCGACATTATGGGCATGGAGGCAGCAACACAATGGTTGAAAGGCTTCAGTGTTGAGCGCAATTTGTTTGGTACGATTACATTTTATGTATTAACCATTTTGATCGTACAAGGCGGCGTGAAGCAAGGCATTGAGAAATGGTCTACACGACTAATGCCTGCACTGTTTGTTCTATTTGGTCTGCTGTTCATCTACATCATGACGCAAAACGGTGCGATGGAAGGTTTGAAGCATTACCTAGTGCCTGATTTCGAGAAAGTATGGGATCGCAAGCTTATTCTTGCAGCAATGGGACAGGGCTTCTTCTCTCTGACCATTGGTGGCTGTTCGATGCTTATTTACGGCTCTTACTTAAGCAAGAAAGAGAACCTACCGAAGATGGCAATGAACGTAACCATGGTAGACACCGCGGTTGCCTTTATTGCGGGGCTCGTGGTGATGCCTGCGATGTTCGTTGCGATGCAAAAAGGCGTTCAAATCTACGCAGAAGATGGTTCGCTATTGAGTTCTGATACGCTGGTATTTACTGTTCTGCCATTGATGTTTGATAGCTTAGGTTTGCTTGGTCAACTGTTCTCAATCGTCTTCTTTTTATTGCTGACGATTGCGGCACTGACATCGTCTATCTCGATGCTTGAATGCCCAGTGGCATTGGTGGGTGAGCGATTTAACACCAAACGTAGCACGACGAGTTGGGTTTTAGGTGGTCTGATTGCGCTATTTAGTGTGGTTATCGTATTTAACTTTGGTGCTCTGTTTGGCATGGTTGCGACTATCGCAACGCAATACTTACAGCCTATGGCGGCGCTATTGTTCTGTTTATTTGGTGGTTGGGTATGGAACCGTCACTCGAAGATTAAAGAACTTGAGCAAGGCTGTCCGGAGTTCACTCAAGGTTGGTTCGGTAAGCTGTGGCCGGCATACGTGAAGTTTGTTTGTCCGATTCTGGTCGCGACAGTTATCTGGGCTTCGTTCGGCTAATCAGCTTACGCAAAGCACAAAAGAAAAGGGCTTGATGAATGCATCAAGCCCTTTTTTCTATTCGTTGCTTACGTTGTCCGTATTGGTTAGCGATTAACGGAACTGGCCAGCGTCAGGCAGAAAGTCAAAACCCGCCGTAGCTAGTTTTGCTTCAAGTGCTGTTCGGTCGATATCAAAGAATGCAACCAACTTATCCAGATCACCACCAAAGTCATCACGCAGCTTCATGTTGACGATGCTCATCAGCATGATTGGATCCATGGATTCGAAGTTCGCTAGATTCATTACTTATCCTCGAAATCAGAGATAAGTAGGTTTGCTGCAGCAAATGCTGCTTTATCACGAACGTCTTTTGGTAAAGACTCGTCAGCAGCAACATCATTTAGTGCTCTTACTGCACATGAGATTGCTTGAGGAACGTAAGCTTGGTCGCCACTACCAATTTGAGCGTAAAGCTCACGAACCAAATCACAACAGCCGTATACTTGCATGGCTAAATCCTTAATAAATGATAACTGCTCTCAAATATACACATAGCCGTTTTGAAACTCAAAGCAGAGAATTGTTTTGGCTCAAATTCACAGACAACTTGAGCAAACATTCATCACTGTAATTGTGTTTCCAATTGATGTGTGACTTCTGGAGAAAGATTGAGCTGCTTCGCAAGCTCTTGTAAGTAGGCTTTTTCCATAAAGTTTTGTTCATCTGCCACAATCAATGACGCGAGATAAATTTCTGATGCTTGTTGCGGTGATGTTGCCAAGCGCGCAATTTCTGCAGGATCAAGAGGCTTGTGAAGTTCTCGATGAACCAGTTGTCTTACGTGTTCGTCCGCGCCCATCTCTGTCAGGGCTTGTTCGATACGAGCCATTTCTTGTTCATCGACATGACCATCAGCTTTGGCTGCACCAATCATGGCTTTAAGGATCAGTTTCGCGTGTTTGTTGTCATCAGGATCGAAGGTCTCGTTGACGCCTTGCGTATCCTGCTTCGCTTGCCAATCGTTGTAGACTTTGTAAGCCAGTGCACCTAACGCCGCTGCGCCACCGACTTTTAGAGCTCCAGTGCCCACTTTCTTCGCCATCTTTTTGCTTTTCTTAGAGCCCATTAGCATGCCGATAAGACCGCCACCAATTGCGCCCGCACCAAGTGTTTTCAGTTGGTTAGAGCTCGATGAAGATTTGATATTGTTAGTTTGTTTACCAAGAGCATCGGCGCCTTGCTTGAGTAGGTCTGATTTGAGCGCTTGGTTAAGAAGACTTTTTAGATCCATGAGTGACCTCCTTACTAGATTAAATCCAGTGTAAGGTGATGAATCTGAACCAAAGATTAACAACGCAAATATCAGAGAGGGTCTATACCCATAAAAACAGACGTAAAAAAGGGCTGACCGAAGCCAACCCTTTTCATCGCTATGTATTCAGCACAATGTGCTTAGTGCAGCTTATTGAAGTTGAGCTTTAACGTGCTCAACGATGTCTGCCATTGCAACTGCGGTTTTCTCACCAGTGCGGCGGTTCTTATACTCGAAGTTGCCTTCTTTCATTGAACGATCGCCGATCACGATAGTGTGAGGAATACCGATAAGTTCCATATCAGAGAACATTACGCCTGGGCGCTCTTTACGGTCATCGAATAGTACTTCGATACCCATAGCCGTCAGTTCAGCGTACAGCTTCTCAGCCGCTTCTTTCACTTCTTCAGACTTGTGCATGTTCATAGGAACGATAGCTACTTGGAAAGGCGCTAGTGCGTCTGGCCAAATGATGCCGTATTTGTCGTGGTTTTGCTCAATTGCAGAAGCAACAACACGTGAAACACCGATACCATAGCAACCCATTTCTAGGATTACGTTTTTACCGTCAGGACCAAGAACACCACAGTTCATTGCTTCTGAGTAAACATTACCTAGTTGGAAGATGTGACCAACTTCGATACCACGCTTAAGCATTAGCGTACCTTGACCACATGGGCTTGGATCGCCTTCTACTACGTTACGCAGATCTTCAACTTGACCTAGTTCAACGTCACGACCCCAGTTGATACCGAAGTAGTGTTTGCCGTCGATGTTTGCACCCGCGCCGAAGTCGCTCATTACAGCAACAGAGCGGTCAACGATGAATGGCAGCTTAAGACCTACAGGGCCTAGAGAACCAGCTCCAGCACCGATAAGTGCACGCATTTCCTCTTCTGATGCCATCTCTAGTGGAGAAGCAACTTGAGGTAGGTTCTCTGCTTTCACTTCGTTTAGCTCGTGGTCACCACGAACGATAAGAGCGATGATGTCAGCATCAACTTCGTCAGACGCTTTCACGAATAGAGTTTTAACCGTCTTCTCGATTGGTAGACCGTGCTGCTCTACAAGTTCAGCGATTGTTTTCGCGTTTGGTGTATCAACCAGTGTCATCTCTTGAGTTGGCTCTGCGCGATCACCTGCAGGCGCTGCTGCTTCTGCTTTTTCAATGTTCGCTGCGTAATCAGACTCAGTAGAGAATGCGATTAGGTCTTCGCCGCTTTCAGCAAGTACGTGGAACTCTTGAGAGCCGCTACCACCGATAGCGCCAGAGTCAGCAAGTACTGGACGGTACTCAAGACCCATGCGATCGAATGCTTTACAGTAAGCATCGTGCATCGCTTGGTAAGATTTCTCTAGACCTTCTTTGTCGATGTCGAAGCTGTATGCATCCATCATGCAGAATTCACGTGCACGCATTACGCCGAAACGTGGACGACGTTCATCACGGAATTTAGTCTGGATTTGGTACAGGTTTAGCGGAAGCTGTTTGTAAGAGCTCACTTCGTTACGCACAAGGCTAGTGATCACTTCTTCAGCTGTAGGGCTAAGAACAAACGGACGAGTATGACGGTCAGTAAAGCGAAGTAGCTCAGGACCCATCTTCTCAGAACGACCTGTCTCTTCCCATAGTTCAAACGGCTGAACAACGGGCATCAAAGTTTCGACTGCACCTGCATTGTCGATTTCTTGACGAACGATGTTTTCGACTTTACGCAGCACACGTAGACCAGTAGGCAGCCAGGTATAAAGACCTGAAGCCAGCTTACGGATCATACCCGCGCGTAGCATGAGCTGGTGGCTCACTACTTCTGCGTCGTTTGGAGTCTCCTTCAGAGTAGAAAGAAGATAATTACTGGTACGCATTAAATTTATCCGTTTATTAAAGTTAGATACTCAAGCCAGAATGGGCAGGAGTATGAAGGTCCCACGAGGGGAAAATTGTTAGCCGCCTATAATATCAGCCAAATGCCTTTGTCAAAAGCTTTCAATCGCAGTAACTGTTATTAAGTTATCGCTAACCGTGAACTTGACGTTTAAATCGAACAAATTTACCGCATATTCCTTGCTGTCAGGCTTGTTTTTCTTGTAAGCCGGACGAGGATCTTGTGCCAGAACTTGCTCGAGAACTGTTTTCACATACCCAGTATCGTTACGCTTTTCGAGTGTTTCCAGTGCAATGGAAGAGAAGTCTACCTGAGATGTTTCAGGCTCTTCTTCTGCGTAACCACCCTGTGCTTCTGTAATCAAATCCGAGTAAGGGATATATGGCTTAATATCGATAATTGGTGTGCCATCGACTAGGTCTACGTTACCAAGATCTAAATAGATCTGGTCGCCTTTCTTACTGATACCTTTGACCTCCACTGCGGACATGCCGATACCGTTGGGTCTGAAGGTAGAACGTGAAGCAAACACGCCAATACGTTCGTTTCCGCCCAAACGAGGGGGACGTACCGTCGGCTTCCATCCTGCTTCTAAATTCTGATCAAACAAAAATAGTAACCATACGTGAGAAAATTGCTCTAATCCACGCACGGCTTCGGGGCTATTTGCCGCACCTTGTAGTTTAACGCGCGAGCGTGCTGCGGGTACCAAACGAGGCTGGCGAGGAACGGCGAATTTCTCTTTATAAGGGCTTTCGATAATGCCAATCGGCTCAATGGAATACATGAGTAGGATCTTTAACTGGGGTTTAAAGAGCAAAGTATCACAAATTTTGCTTGCTTTTCTTGTTGAGAATGATTATTAATTATAATGTTATAACATAACAGTTAATCAAAAGGACAAGTTATATGAAACCAGGTATCCATCCTGAATATCGACCTGTGGTATTTCATGATACTAGCGTAGATGAATATTTTGTTGTGGGTTCAACGTTGCAAACCGACCGAACGATTGAATGGAAAGATGGCAAAACTTACCCATATTTCACACTCGATGTATCGTCTGCGTCTCATCCGTTCTATACCGGGAAGCAACGTGTAGTACAAGCAGAAGGTCGTATTGCGAACTTCAATCGTCGTTTTGGACAATTTGGCAAAGATAAGGATTAAGAGATGAAAGTCGTTAAGTCATTAAAGAGTGCAAAAAACCGCCATCCTGATTGTCAAATCGTCAAAAGAAGAGGGCGTTTATACGTGATTTGCAAAACGAATCCACGTTTTAAGGCGGTGCAGAAATAACCATAAATATGGTGGTAATTTATGGAATGTGATGAGTTATAATTCTGATTTATGATCTATATGTGGGTGATATAACTATATTTTTATCTATTATAGGTCATAAGTTCGACTATTGGTTACATTCTGTAACGTTTTGAACTTTCACTTAACCCTTGTGTCGAGTACCCTGCGCAAGCTTTGTGACATTTTTGTCACAAACGCGCAGGAATAAATACAAGGAGGGAACAGATGAGTTCATCTGCTTCAATGAAACAAAACTCGCCAAAGAAGCCACTATTTACGCGCTTCTTAGATACAGTTGAATATTTGGGGAACCTATTACCCCACCCAATCACACTTTTCGCCATTTTCTGTCTTGCAATCCTAGTTATGTCCGGCATTGCTGGTTACTTTGAAGTTTCCGTTGTTGATCCTCGCCCTGAAGGTGCTCCGGGTCGCGCTGCAGATGGCATGATCCAAGTTGTAAGTTTGCTAAATGCTGAAGGTTTACAACTGATTGTAACTAACCTAGTGAAAAACTTCGTAGGCTTCGCACCGTTAGGTACCGTACTGGTTGCGATGCTTGGTGTTGCCATTGCAGAACATTCTGGCCTACTTTCTGCTGCAATGCGCGGTCTTGTAATGGGCGCATCTCAGCGCATGGTTACAGTAACGGTTGTTTTCGCTGGTATCATTTCAAACACGGCTTCTGAGCTTGGCTACGTGGTACTGATTCCACTAGCGGCGATGCTGTTCCACTCTTTAGGTCGTCATCCACTTGCTGGCCTAGCCGCTGCGTTTGCTGGTGTATCTGGCGGCTATTCTGCCAACCTACTTATCGGTACGGTTGACCCTCTGTTGTCTGGTATTACTGAAACAGCAGCGCAGATGATTGACCCAACTTACACCGTTGGTCCAGAAGTAAACTGGTACTTCATGTTTGTTTCTACCTTCTTCATCGCGATTACGGGCGCATTTGTAACTGAAAAAATCGTTGAGCCAAAACTTGGCAAATACAATGATGAAGAAGCGGCAGAAGACCTATCTCAAGATAAAATGGGTGGTTTGACTGACGTCGAGAAGAAAGGTCTTAAGCTGGCGGGTATCGCAGTACTGGTCGTTTCTGCACTACTGGCATGGACTATCGTTCCGGCTGATGGTGTTCTGCGTTCTGATGCAGGTACGGTTGCGGGCTCTCCATTCCTAAAGAGTATTGTTGCGTTTATCTTTGTTTTCTTTGCAGTACCAGGCTTTGTTTATGGTCGCGTTGTAGGCACCATGAAAAATGATCGCGATGTGATTGATGCAATGTCGAAGTCAATGTCTTCAATGGGTATGTACATTGTTTTGGTATTCTTCGCCGCTCAATTTGTTGCTTTCTTCAAGTGGACAAACTTCGGTCAGGTATTTGCGGTTGCGGGCGCGAGCTTCCTGCAGGAAATTGGTCTAACTGGTCCAATGTTATTCTTCGCCTTCATCCTAATGTGTGGCTTCATCAACTTGATGATTGGTTCGGCATCAGCACAGTGGGCAGTAACAGCGCCAATCTTCGTACCTATGTTGATGCTGGTGGGCTACGCACCTGAAACTATTCAAGCGGCTTACCGTATTGGTGACTCAACAACGAACATCATTACACCGATGATGAGCTACTTCGGTCTTATCCTTGCGGTAGCCACACGCTACATGAAGAACTTAGGTATCGGTACGCTGATTGCGACCATGCTACCTTACTCAATTGTCTTCATTGTTGGCTGGAGCGTTCTATTCTACCTATGGGTATTCGTATTCGGTCTACCAGTAGGTCCAGGTGCGGCAACGTACTACACGCCTTAACTAGAAGCTTCACTCAGCTCAATCAAAGCCTGCGTTTATCGCAGGCTTTTGTCTACTTATAGCCCTGCAAAACGATACGTCAGCCCGAGTTCAAATGACCAACCGACATCACGCTGAATCAAAGGACTCTCACTATCATGATGAATGAATTCAGCCTTTGTAATGCCTATCCAAGATGGTGTGAACTCATACAAACCAATAACTCCGGCTTGATAAACAAACGTAGAATCGGCCTTAAATTCTTTTAGTCCTGATGCTGCCGCTTCTTGTGCTGAAACACTGTACAGATGGTTAGAGAGTTTTTTATCTCGGTAATCGACTTCTAGAAAGGGGGTGAGGGTAAACGGTGGTAACCAAGTTTCTAGCGTTCGACCGAGATGCAGTTGAACTTCGTAGCCATTATGTTCTGAGGTGACATCATGCAGATAAGTCAATCTCGCGCCAACAGTGCCTAAAGTAATACCAAGTTCACCATTCCCATCACGATCGTCAATACCGTTTGGCAGATCGGCAAACGTATCGGAGACTTCCGCGAAGCGCCAGTTTGCTGATAGCCCCACATAAGGTAACGCTTGCCAGTTTGCTAAGCTACCATCGACAAAACCGATAGGACCGGAATAGAACAAGTTAGGGGTGGCACCAAACTGAGGCTTGTCTTTGACGGAAAAGACGTTTTCGCCATAGGTAACGCTGCCTCCCACAATGCCAAAAGATTCTTGATTGGCAAGTGAAGTGGCAGAGACAAAAAGTAATGATAGGGGAAGGACGATCCGTGCATTCATAAATAAAACTCCATTCTTGTTATAACTACAGAGAACGGAGTTTTCGGATTTATATTTCATTGGTGAATTATTACAACGGAGAAGTAGGTGTTGCTTGACGTTTGATAAGGAGTCAACTGAAGAGCGTGCCTCACTTCTTCGTTTGAACTGGCGAGACCATTTCCTCACTTGATAACCTGTTTTGATGGAAAGGCATTATGAAGGCAATTCTTCACCATTCCACTCTATATCAACAGTCGAAGCCGCAGCCAATTTCACTTTGTTCTTCCTTGCTAATTGAAGCAGTTCAAAAACGCTCAACATTTGGCTCCTGATCGGTAAGTTGTGTTGCTGCATTACGTTGACGCCAGATAGCCAATCCCGCCAAGTATTTGTTTTAAAGAGAGATAATAAGCCTTGTGCGATAAGCGAAACCGCACCTAGATGGTGTAACTGCGGTTTTGTAGGAAAAGAGAACGCAAGTTCGGGAAACAATTGAATACATTGCGGTGAGAGCAGGTGTAAACCACTAGTGGCTCTTGGGTTGCACTCGATTATATATAGCTCATTGTTTGTCTGGATAAAATCGAATGAAACTTGACCATGATAGCGATGCCGGTGTCCAAAAGCAGTCATAAATGCATCTAATCGATCATCAAATACTGGTTGAAATGCACTAGCGGCAGAGCCATTTACGCAGTTTTTGGGTAAATAAGCTTGGTGCGCTCTCATTTGACCATGTTCAAAAATCGCGTAGTTGCAAATAGGTGCTCCGTGGATTTTTTCTTGTTGTACCCAAGGGTGTTGAGTCGACATCGTGAGAGTGGAAATAGACTGACGGGTAATATCTCGTATCACTTCACCGCCGAATCGAGAGTAAACTGGTTTGAGTACTGAGCCAGCATCAATCTCAATGTCATGTTTCTCGGTAACCAAACGAGTTTTAGGTAGGGAAATCTTGGGTAAATCTCGAAGTTGGTCAAAGACGGTAAACTTGTTGTGCAGTGAGCGCAGTAATGTCGAATTGGGTAGAAAAAAATGGACTCTCGGACACTGTTGGGCGATGTGTGCCAAATAGTACACTTCTTCACAAGTCGGTATCACCATATCAATGCGCTGCTGAGTTAGTAAATTGAGGATCTGTTGCTGGTAAGTAGGAAACGAAAATCGAGGTGAAGCCGTTTTTACGTAATGCTCAATGCCTCGTAAAAACGCCCCCAGAGGTTGTGCTAATGAATCAGTGAGAACGACATCGTGTCCATGGTTCATACACATTGCTGCCCACTCTAATGCGACGGGGGCTCGGGCGCCAGTGATTAAAATCCGCATGTATTCACCACTCGTCGTTGTTTGTTCATCGGAGTCCAAATCGGAGCGGGGCGATAATTGAATGTGACTGGATCAAGCTTTAGTTGATCAAACAGTTTTACTAGGGCTCGATAAATGCTCGGGTGGTGGTAAACATCCGCCTCGATTTGAATAGCCTGCGCTCCGGTTTGGGTGATTCGGTAATCGACACGATCCTGAATTTCTAAAGTGATGGATCGGTAAATAAGATCAGGCAGCACCGACACTGGTACTTGGCTTGCGTTCAATGTTAGGCAGTCGCCACATCGCCCGGCAATCGCTCCGAGTGGTTCAAATACGCCGTCGTCCTGTTTGCTCTCAATGATATCGTCAAGCTGGTAGCGAATAATTGGCTGAGTTTTGCGACGAAAATCAGTGATTATAGGGCTGTAATGAGTGCGTTCAGCGTTTAGCCAATGTTTTTCAATATAGACAATATCTTGATTCCATCGCATTTGTCCTTGTTGGTCCGTGCACGCAAGAAAACCTTCAGTACATTGATAGACTTCATGCAATTCACTATCGAATTTTTGAGAAATATAGTGACGGTCGCTCTCGGTTAGCACCTCTGCTCCAGAAATGATCCGCTTTGGCTGGATCGCTGGCTGACCAAATTGACCACTGAATTGAGCACAGAGTTGAAGGGCTTGAGCGCTACCAACCAAAAGCGTGGGTTGAAACTCATCTAGTTCCTTTATCCACTCTTGGTAAGGTTTGTTTAAATCAGCATAAAAGAATGTAACGGGACCTTTTGCTACGGATTTATACAACGGGCTGTTGGCTCGCAGGGCAAGAGCAATTCGATGTTTTCCCCACAAGCCGGGTAAGAGGCGACCCAAAATGTTGCCTGCCCAGAGTTGCGTTTCTTGTTTATCCGCGAGGAACAATCCACGCATACCAGAGGTGCCCGAAGACAATCCAACAGTTACATTGCCAACTTTTGAAGCTGCGAAATTACGTGATTGTTCTGCGTCTAACGCCTGTTGCATTAATGAGTTTGCATCCAAACCTTTTGTGTTTAACTCAGAAAGATTTTCCATCATGGTTTGCTTATCCATGATTGGGAAATCACAGAGTGACGCTCCTTGAAATGAATGATAATAAGGAGAATGACGACATACCCAATCCAGATGTTGTGTTATCTGTTTTTGTTGCCACTTTTCAACATGTGTTCTTGAGCTAAAAGGGCGGTAGCGTGTACGCCAAAACTCAGAGAGAAAAGTTCTCACACTATCCATCCTTCTGTAATTAACTGCTGGATTGTCGCTTGGCAATGAGAAGGCACAAAGCGCACAAAGTGATGGGTATTCTGGTAGCAATTTCTCAACTCAGAGAGTGTTTGTTTGTAAGCTTGGGTATCATCGCAAAGCATGTTCGCGAGCCAATGTTGATCGATGTTTTCACTCAAGCTCTCGATTAACCAACAGGCATCTGCTAATAAGAACAGCCAACCTTGCTCTCTCTTCGTTAAAAGCCCTACTTGACCAGCAGCATGCCCGGGTAAACTCACCATATAAATTAAGCCGTCTTTGAACATATCTTTACAAAGCAGATCAACGCCTTGGCAATGGGGAAGGATTTCACCAATTGGTATGGAAAAATCATGGTGCATGACCAAGTTGGATTCGAGTTGTTGAGGGAGTAGCGCTTTTAGGTATCCTTTTCTTACGCCTCCCACTCGACCACTCTTAGTTAGGGCGTCCACTCCTTTTTGTTGGCAATGTAGTTGAGAGTGCGCAAACTCAGACACGGCAGCGATGTGATCGGCATGGAAATGAGAAAGAACCAAGTGTTCAATCTCATGAGGTCCGATTTTCTCTTTTGCTAACTGAGCCACAATTCCATGCTCTTTTTGATAGTGACATGGGGTTGTCCAAGCATAAAAGCGTTCAGGGAAGGGGCGAGTGGCACGAAAAAAATGCTCGTGATACCCCGTGTCAAACAGAATGTTACCTTGGGTTGGGTGTTGAATTAACGCGACAGCCGCAGGAAACGATCTTGGTTTTAACCCAGAGCCGGGCTTGACGACAAAACCAGGGTGTACACAGTGCCCAGCCTCAAAGATTTTTATTTTTAGACCAGTCTGCATACTGTTGGATTCCTTCTTGAACTGAAAAAAGTGGTTGGTAATTCAGCTTTTGTTGCGCCTTACTGATATCTAGAGTTTGGTGATAGTTAAATAGCCCTGCGCTGTATGAAGTGAGCTTTGGCTCCGGTTGGTGTGGTAAGCGCATCCGTATTTGCTCACTGAGTTTTAATAACGGCAACACAAAGCGGTATGGGAGTGATGTTAATTTAACGTTTATGTCCAATGCTTCACATAAAGCTCTTAGCACGGTCTCAATCGGCATTGGCTCATTATTGGATATATTGAAGATGTCACCATGTTGAAGTTGTTCCGCTTGAGTACAAGCAAGCATGGCAGCATGGGCAACATTATCGACATAAGTCAGATCAACAACCGGATTTCGCCCGGATGGCAGAAGTAGTGTGTCGTTTTTTATCGCTTTAAGTACCCTTGGGATAATCGCGCGATCGTTCGGACCGAAAATACCACGAGGTCTTAAAATGATTGTTTTGCTGTGCCCTTGTATGGCTTCAAGTTCAGATAAGTATTTAGTGTGCGCGTAATCATTACACCAACGCGAAGCAACATCGTCTGTTTCTCGGATGTTCCACCTGTCTTTGTGGTCAAAATAGACGCTGGTGGAGGAGATATGGATAAAACGTGGTACCTGATGTGCATTCGCTGCGCAG
>NZ_JAPPTO010000029.1:0-73319 GCF_027587135.1 Vibrio sp. MM46 | reverse complement strand
TTATTAACGGCGCATACCCTGATTTCTTTAGGAAAAAATTTAGATATTTTTTAAAAAATTTCATTTGGAGGGGTAATCGTGACGAAGCAGATAAAAAAGCAAAAAAACTTCAAATTATCGCTAAAGCTTCTTTTCTCGCTGTCGATACAGGCTGATTTTGTCTTGAAATTACGAAGTAGAATGCCTTAGCCAAGTAAGGTTAAAGCAAGGTTTGGGGCTTGTTTTGCTTGTGCAAGAATAGAGGTGCTTACCTGCTGCAGAATTTGTTGCTTCACCATTTGCGTGGTTTCTTTGGCGTAGTCAGTATCTTGAACGCGGCTGTTCGATACTGCTAGGTTTTCGTGGATGTTATCCAGATTATTGATCGCATGATTAAAGCGATTTTGATACGCGCCTAGCTCTGCACGATGGCTATCAACGTACTTCATCGCAGTATCAAGGACAGCCACAGCTTGTTGAGCGCCACCGACAGACGTAATGTCAATGTTATCAACCGCATCGTACCCTTTCAGCTGTAAACCCAGCTCACTCGCTAAATCACCTGAGAACGATAAAGTTCCCGAGGTTTCTTCACCAGCCATAAACAACTGCAACTGACCCTTTTCATTCACTGACGCCGTAACTTTGTCCGTCTGACCATTGATATAAGTCGCAAGCTCCTCGATATCATCACCAGCTTTAGCATTAATTTGGATGGTTTCCGTTTCACCAAAACGATTATTAAATGACATGCTAAGATCATTCGCACCGTCTTTTACTTTCCAATCAGAGTTTGCACGTCCGTTTGCAATGTAACTAAAACCGCCCATATCAATGCCATCACTGCGCATCGACTTTAATTCAACTTGCACGGCTTCACCTGACGCAGCGCCAATTTGAAATGCCGACTTGCCAAAGCTGCCATTAAGCAGTTTACGACCACCAAAAGAGGTAGTTTCTGCAATGCGGTTTAGCTCATCGTTAAGTGCAGAAACTTCTTCCTGCAGTGCTGTACGTTCTGCTTTGCTGTTTGAACCGTTAGCAGATTGGAGTGACAAATCACGCATGCGCTGCATGATATTAGTCACTTCATTCATTGCGCCTTCCGCAGTTTGCATAATGGAAATGCCGTCGTTCGCGTTACGCACGGCAACATCCAAACCACGCATTTGCGATTGCAAGCGGTTGGAGATTTGCAGGCCCGCAGCGTCATCCTTTGCACTGTTAATACGCTTCCCTGAAGACAAACGCTCCATGGATTGGTTCAGCATGTCAGTTGCACTGGTCAAATGACGCTGTGCGACAAGTGCTGCCACATTGGTATTAACGGTGATCGCCACAAATATTGGTCCTGAAATTAAGGCTTTGGATACTTATCGACCAAATTGCAGAAAAGTTTAGTGGTTTTTGAGAAAAGAGATGGAGAAACAAAAAGGCGGAGCGTTGTGCTGATAGGTCAGCGTAAACAATAAGCTTACGCTGACTGTGTAGGATTAGAGTGCTTCTGCCGGCTTGGCAGATTTACGCGTAAGGTCTTTTGGCGTCTCTTGCGTCGTAATATGGTCGTATTTCTCGGTCAGATGGTCCTGAATTTTTTGGTGGTAAGCACCGTTGAGTTTGTAGAAGCGGAAGTACACAACCAAAGCGATAGCGAAGAAGAACGCTGGCAGCCCAACCATGATGCATTGCATGCCAAAGACGGTTTCAGGGCTTTGTTCCATGTTCGGTACATAATCCACTGCGGTCAGTGCGATACCAATGAAGAAAGCCGCAAAAGCTGAACCGGCTTTAACCACCAGCGTTTGTACTGAGTAAGCAATACTCTCGCAGCGTGAACCTAGCTTGTACTCACCATAGTCCACTGTATCCGCCACCATAATGACATTCAGCACCCAAAATAGCGCCGTACCGATTTGCAATAACACGCCCGCTGTAGAAATCAGCAGAATGCTTTGTTTGTCGTACATGCCTACGTAGATAAGGACTGCACTGCCTAAGATTGGGAAGCTAGACGCACATGCCCATAACACTCGACGTGAAAACATTTGCGCCAATTTAGGGAACAACACCAGTGTAATTAGGTTCGCGATACCAGCGTAAGCCATGTAGTAAGGGAAAAGTTCCTCATTTCCGACCACATACGTGAAGTAGTAAACCGCAAATGCTGTGATGATGTTGGTTGCGAGGTTGTATGATAGTGCCATACAAAGCACGCTCGTTAACTGGTCATTTTTGTAGATAAGCGAGAGGAGCTTCTTCAGTGAGACTTTTTCTTCAGGTTTCGTCACGTCAAGGTTGTTAGTTGAGTAACGCTCTTTCACGTTACGTAACGTGATATACGTTGAGACAAGGAAACAACCGACAAGCAAAATCGCAAACACTTGGAAGCCAAATCCTTTGTCGTCGCCACCGACATAATTGACGAACGGCATTGCAATTGCGGCGGTAACAATCCATGCAAGGCTAGCGAAGAATCGAGGGTATGGCACAAGCTCTTCACGCTCACGTTTGTCCAGAGTGAGTGTTGGAACCAGTGACCAGAAAGGAATATCCATTAAGGTGTAGGTCATGCCCCATAAAATGTAAGTCACTGCTGCATAAGCAATAAGCCATGGTCCTTCGATGTGATGCGCACTAAACAGCATGAGCAACACCACTGAGTTGGTGATGGTGCCAATTAAAATCCAAGGTTTAAATTTACCCCAACGTGTGCGGGTATTGTTCACGATCCAACCCATAATTGGGTCATTCACTGCATCCCAAATACGCGCAATTAAGAAGATGGTTCCCACCACGGCAGCCGAAATACCAACAACATCGGTGTAGTAGAACATCAAGTACATGTAAACGATGGTGATAGCGAAGTCTTTACCAAATGCGCCAAAGCCGTAGCTTAGCTTGGTATTCATAGAGATACTCATTTGTTACTCCTTACGCCCCCTCATCGAGAGGGCGCAGTATATTCACGTTATTGTCGTTTTTATTGATATTGGTTTTGTGATTCAGGATTTACTGATGCACCCACGCTGGCAACCAACCTTCGTGTGCTTCAATCAAGTCATCAACAAGGGCATAAATCTCTTCGAGTCCAAGCACTGCCGCGGTATGAGGATCAAGCATGGCAGCATGATAGATACGATCTCGGTTTTCAGTGAGGATGGCTTCCGTCAGCAGAGTCTGAACATTGATGTTGGTCTGCATTAATGCCGCTAAGTGATTTGGTAATCGACCAGCTTTGATAGGTTGAATGCCGTTTGCGTCCACCAGACAAGCCACTTCCACACAACAACCTTGTGGCAAGTTGTCAATTAACGCTTCATTCTTCACGTTGCCGTAGATAACACTTGGCGTGCCTGTCCAAATCGAGTTCATGATGGTGCTCGCGTATTCATGCGACTCTTTGACGGTGATTTGATCCGCGTTTTTGAAGTCTTCGAGGTCTTTTTTCCAATCAGCAATTTGTTCTACACAACGTTTAGGATATTCATCAAGTGGCACTTTATAACGTTCAATCAGATCTGGGCGATTTGGTTTGATGAAATATGGGGTGTATTCAGAAAAATGTTCTGATGATTCCGTCACAAAGTAGCCCAACTTCTTAAACATCTCGTAGCGGACTAGGTTGGTGCAGCGACCGTTGTGATGCAAACCCGGCTTCGGCGCTTTGCCTGATTCAAATGCCTCAAGCAAATCAGGATAAATGTCGACATATTCCCCCTGCTCGTTTTTCTTTTCGAGTGTCAGGTAGTACGCCATGTGGTTGATGCCTGCACAGGTGTAACGAAGGTCTGAATATTCGATATCAAGGTCGCGAGCCAGCTCCTCCGCCGTCCCTTGCACGGAATGGCACAAGCCCACTTGTTTGATGTGAGGGTATTTCTCATACATCGCCCATGTGTTCATCGCCATTGGGTTAACGTAGTTGAGCATGGTGGCATTTGGACACACTTCAGTCATGTCTTCACACACGCTCCAAAGATGAGGAATCGTGCGCAGTGAGCGCATGATGCCGCCTGGGCCTAAGGTGTCGGCGATGGTTTGCTCCAAACCGTGACGCTTACAAATCTCAAAGTCCGTTACAGTGCATGGCTCATACCCACCGATTTGGAATGCGATGACGACAAAGTCTGCACCTTGCAATGCTTCTTTTTGGTTTAAGTGACAAGTGATCGTACCCGTCGCACCGGATGATTCCATCAACTTGCTTACTACTAGGTGTGATTCCTCCAAGCGGATTTCATCAATATCCATCAAGGCAATTTGCGCCCCTTTGAAGGCCGGCTTATGGAACACATCGCCAAGAATGTTCTTCACAAAAATCGTAGAACCCGCACCGATGAATGTGATTTTAGGGCTTTTCATAGTTGAATCCTTTTTGCTTTCATACTTTTGTTTCGATGCATTTAAGTTACACCTGCCGCAAGACCGAATTCGTCTCAGATAAACCAATCACTCTCCCGTTTCCTAATATTTAAAATCAACCCATAAAAAATCTTAGGAAATGGGATATTTTTGTATAAATCACGGATAAAGAAGGTGAGAAGATACGCTGAGGCTAGTTATTACGGCGATTTAAGTCACATAACCAAAATCTTATAAAACAGAGTAATCGGTGTTTTTGAAGCTGTTCTGAGTTTTGTTTCAACAGATTTAGTACAAATAACTTATACAGTTTCCTAAGAGGTGGGCGATGGCGAAGGTAGAGTCCAAGGCAGAGTTAGATACATTGAAAGTGGTGATTCAAGATAAGTATTCTTCCGAAACGGTTTCTGTAAGCCCACTTTCGCTGTACTCATCCTATGAAAAAATCGATATCGAGCTTAGACCGCCCCACTCTATGCCGGGTTATCACTGGCACGGACAAGTAGAGGTCAACATTCCTTTTGGTGATGATGTCGAGTACATCATTAATGGCAGTCCAGTCGTGGTGAAAGCAGGCTCGATAGGATTGTTTTGGGCGTCAGTTCCTCATCGGCTCACCAATCCGGGCAAAAGTCATAATATGGGGATCATCAATATTCCGATTCACCACTTTATGTCTTGGACGCTAAATCGAGACTTCGTCAATCAGATCACCCATGGTTGTGTGCTGCAATCAAACGCCAGTTCATTAGTCAGTGAGTTTGAGTTAGCACGCTGGGCAGAAGAAATAAACCACTCTTCGGAAAGTCGCCAGCAATTAGCGATTGATGAAATTGGCTTGATGTTAAAAAGAATGTGTTTAGATGGCTGGCAACAACTGAGTATCAATCGACAAGAAAAATCGACCAAGAAAGGCGTCTCCAAACACTCGCAGTTTTACGTCAGTCAAATGCTGGAATACATTGCCACCCATCATAACCAGCCGGTCACGATAAAAGACATAGCAGAGCACATTGGGCTGCACACTAACTACGCGATGAACGTGTTCCAACGAACCATGCAGATGACCATCAAGCAATATATCACGGCAATGCGGATTAACCACGCCAGAGCACTGTTGAGTGATACTGACCGGACAATTTTAGATATTGCTTTAACGGTAGGTTTTAATTCTAGCAGCCGATTTTATGAGACTTTTCAGAATTATATTGGTGTAACGCCAACGCAATATCGCAAGAAGTCACGCGAAGATCATCGCTGGAGCAGTCACAGTACTAGCCCACTTTACGAACTCGAGAAAGGCGCTATTGATGGCAAAAGACCACTGACGGTCAGTTAGTCTTATCAGGCAAGAATGAGGGGAAACAAAAAAGGCAGATCACTCTGCCTTTTTAATCATTGGAGGGTTGGCGAAGAATTACTTAATCGCCAATTCCGCTAGCATTTCTTGTGAAGGAGCGAAGAAATATGCACCTGTTACTGCTTTGGTGAAACGAAGCAGTTGGTCAGTCTTACCATCGGTAACACCGTACATGCTCTCTAGCATCACTTTGATGTTGTGGATAGTGTTGCAATAAGAGATGAACAGAAGACCATGTGCGCCAGTTACTGTGCCGTACGGCAAGCTGTGACGAACGATCTTAAGACCTTTGCCTTCTTCTTTGATGTCTACACGACCTACGTGAGAAGCCGCTGGCACGTCTTCTAGCTCAATAGAATCTGGCTTAGTACGACCAATGACTTTCTCTTGTGCAGATACGTTCAAACGGTTCCATGCAGGCAAGTTGTGCTCAAAGCGTTGAACCATCACGTAGCTACCACCAGCGAAAGCGCCGTCTTTGATCAATGCAACGTCAGCACGCGCATCACCTTTCGGGTTTTCTGTGCCATCAACGAAATCCGTCATGTCACGAGCATCTAGGTAACGGTAACCGTAAGTTTCATCCACTACCGTCACATCTTCTGCAGTTTCAACTAAGAATTTACGCAGTACATAGAAGTGCAAATCGTGACGAGTTGAGTGACAGTGAATCAAGACATCCACGTCTGTTGCTGGCGCAAATACGTCACCTTCCCCCAACTCAGGGAAGTCCATCAACTCTTCTGGCATTTGCATGTTTAGGTGCTGCCAAAAAGATTTCGTGAATGCGATAGAAATCGTTAAATCAGCACCTGGTTGGTTCGCATTGAGCTCATTTACTAGCTCAGGTAGCGCTTTTAGTTTTGCCAGTACGTTTTCACGGTTTTGGTTCACTTTTAACTGAGTGTAAAGTGCAAATGGTCCTGCTTCAGGCACAATCGCCGTTTGAGCTTGTGACATTGAGATATCCTCTATACATTGCCCCATGCGGGAATTATTGTTTTTAATTTTTTGATGGCTGTTCTTCTTTGTGCTCAACTTGTGGCACGTTAAAGCAGTCTTTTACCCATCTTCCATTTAGAAGATAGATCATAAACCAAATTAACAAGGTAATTGTGAGCGCATTCGCCCAATTGAATACACCATGTTCGAGGTAGACATGATACATGGTCTGAGCCAGTTGAATACCGCACAAGATCAAAGTCATGGCACGACCATGCTGGGTAATTTGATTCACCCACCCTCGCTCTGGATGCCGCAAGCCCATTAACCACATCAATAATAGACTTGGGATACCCATCGATAGTCCGAGGTATAACGTATTAGAATCGGGGTACACAATCGATAGTATCTTGCTACCGCTGTCTCTACTCACTCCTGCCATGGCAAACACCACCCAAGAGCGCGCTAGGAACATCCATCCTAGCCATAACATAATCGGCGCTTTTAAAAATCCATGAGCGTCATATTGATCAAATGAGTAACGCACAATCTCGTCTTCTTAGTTTCATAAAAACGCCACTTTAACCGATCGTTTCAGAGTTGCAACCTAGCAAAGCTGAGAACTAAAGTTCATTTCATCATCGTACGCAGGTAAACTAGGTTTAGATTTACAGCGACGTCGATAAGAAACATGAAAAAGAAAAACACAGCAGCACCCGTTCCTTCCCAAGAAACGCAAACTGAAGCGATGAAGATTGCAAAGTCCACTCAAAAACCCGGTCAAACGAAAGAGCAAACCAAACTGATTGCTCAGGGCATTGAGAAAGGCATCGCGCAGTATAAAAAACAGCAGAAAGAACGCAATCGACAAGCAGACAAAGCGAAGAAGAAACAACAGAGAGAAAAACAGCGTCAACGTGATGACGTCGTTGAACAAGAATCAGCAAATATTGAAGCACCAACGAGCAAGCCAGCTGTATTACCTTGGGCACTATTGGTTCTGAGCTGGATTGGTTTCGCGGCTTACATCATGATGGGGAAATAATATGCAGCGTTATGTGATGATAGGAGGCATCGCATTGGCTTTGATGGGTTGTTCGTCACCATCAACGCTACCAACGGCATCAAGTGATGACGTTCAGATTCGCTTTGATAGCCAGTTCAATCCGGATCAATGCGAGTATTTAGGTGAAGTCACTGGCAGCGAAGGTCACTGGTACAGTTACTTGTTCTATACCAATGACGCCATGATGCATGGAGCCATGGTCGACCTAAAAAACAATGCAGTATTGCTCAATGCCGATACGGTTTACATGATCGCCCCACAAGACTTTGCTACTTCCTTCAGTGTGCTTGGTACTGCCTACCGCTGCCAATAAGCGTTTCCCAGACGTAAAAAAAGCCAGCAATTGCTGGCTTATGCACGAAATCCAAGACTGCTAGCGATATCTCCCTCTCGCTCAAGAACCCATTGACTGTCAAAAGGTCCCCAATCCGAAAGTTGGTAATAGCCGTCGTTATGGCGTCGACCATCTTGAACGAAGATGAGTTCGATGCCGATCCCCGGTAATGCCTTGAGTACATCTTGAATAGTACGACGAGGCCACCCCGTTCTTTCGATCAATTTTGGTACATTTGGCCTTTCTAGGTTTTCCACCAACAAGGCCAAATATAGCCGCCTTGCAAAAACAGGACTCAATTCCATTGACACCTCCTAAAATTGTGCTGATTCATTATTTCTTTTTTGCTCAGCAAGATGTTGCGTTTGATCAATAACTCGACTTTTCCGTGCTATTTAGCCAAGTTTTTTATCATTCTTATCGCTATTTGGTGGAGGAATGAACGACTGAGCACGGTCCAATAGAGCACTGACCTGTGAAATATTCGCCGCATGATTTTGTCACAGTGGTTGCTTCTTGATAGGATGCTTGAACAGCCAAAAACAATGCAAAATCGGGCGTTCCATAGCGCAAACCGATAAGTAAAGCACAAAGAGAAAAGGAAATAATATGACGATCACCATGTTCGGCATCCCAAACTGCGACACGATTAAAAAAGCCAAGAAATGGCTAGAAGCGGAAAACATTGCTTTTGATTTTCACGACTACCGCAAACAAGGTATCGATGCGGCAATGGTGACTGAATTTTGTAACGCGCTGGGTTGGGAACAAGTACTGAATAAACGTGGCACGACTTTCCGACAGCTGACTCAAGAACAAAAAGATTCTCTTAACGAAGAAAACGCAATCGCGCTGCTAGTAGAAAACCCAGCGATGATTAAGCGCCCAATCTTGAAAGTTGAAGACCAACTTCATATTGGTTTCAAAGCAGACCAATACGCGACCATTTTTAACTCTTAATTAAAGGAACAATCAAGGATGACAGACAGTCCAGTACTGGCACTCGCTAAAGACCTGATCAGCCGCCAGTCCGTAACGCCTGAAGATGCAGGCTGTCAGGAAGTAATGATCGAGCGATTAAAAGCGCTTGGTTTTGAAATCGAAGTGATGGTGTTTGAAGACACAACAAACTTCTGGGCTCGCCGAGGTACAGAAGCACCACTGTTTGCTTTCGCCGGACACACAGATGTCGTGCCAGCAGGCAAATTGGAGCAATGGGACACACCTCCTTTTGAACCAACCATTATCGACGGTTACCTTCACGGGCGTGGCGCAGCAGACATGAAAGGCTCTCTAGCTTGTATGGTGGTCGCGGTTGAACGCTTTATTGCAGAAAACCCAGACCATAAAGGTTCGATTGGCTTTTTGATCACTTCAGACGAGGAAGGTCCTTTCATTAATGGCACCGTTCGCGTCGTTGAAACGCTCATGGCTCGTGGCGAGAACATCGACATGTGCATCGTTGGTGAGCCTTCAAGCACTGAAGTTGTGGGAGATGTAGTTAAGAATGGTCGTCGTGGCTCAATCACGGGTGATTTAACGGTAAAAGGAACACAAGGTCACGTGGCGTACCCTCACCTTGCTAATAATCCGGTTCATCAATCACTATTAGCCATTCATGAACTTGCTACGACAGAATGGGATCAAGGCAACGATTACTTCCCACCGACAAGCTTCCAAATCCCGAATGTCTCTGCTGGTACTGGTGCATCGAATGTGATTCCTGGCGAATTTAACGTGCAGTTCAACCTGCGCTTTAGCACAGAACTCAGCAACGAAATCATTGTTGACCGCGTGACCCAAACACTCGACAAACACGATTTAAACTACGGTCTGAAATGGACATTCAATGGTGACCCGTTCCTCACCGATACTGGAGCATTGCTTGACGCAGTCGTTGCTGCCGTCGATGAAGTCAACAGCACGAAGCCTGCGTTGCTCACCACTGGCGGAACGTCTGATGGTCGATTTATCGCACGCATGGGCGGTCAGGTGGTTGAGCTTGGTCCGGTGAACGCGACTATCCACAAAGTGAACGAATGTGTAAAAGTCGATGACCTTGAGAAATTAACGGACATGTACCAAAACACGTTGAAACACTTACTCGCACAATAGTGTCATAACGAAACATGCAACAATTAACGAGAGTGCCATGACGCCAGAGCAACTTACCGGAATGACCGATTCCCATCTGCAATCCACATTAGTGGGTCAAAAAGCCTTTCTGCTTCACCCTGAAGTGGCTGACGACTTACTAAACATGATTGAAGCCGCCACACAATCAGGCTTTAAGATGGAGATCGCCAGTGGGTTCCGTGACTTTAACCGTCAGAAAGCAATCTGGAACGGTAAGTTTGCAGGTGAACTGAAGATCCTCGATTCCGATTCGCAACCGCTCGACAAAACTCTACTCAATGACGAAGAAAAGCTCACTGCGATTCTTCGTTGGTCCGCCTTACCCGGAGGCAGTCGCCATCATTGGGGGTGTGATTTTGATGTTTATGCGCGTAACTTATTACCCGCCGATACACAATTACAATTGGAACCATGGGAGTATCTCGAAGGTCATCAGCGTGCTTTCTATCAATGGTTAGTCGATAACCTCGATAGCTTTGGGTTCTTTTTCCCTTATCAACAAGACTTAGGCGGTGTCGCCATCGAACCTTGGCACATCAGCCACAAATCTGTAGGGCAACAATGCCTGTCATTGTTAACACCAGAGTTGCTGAAAACTCAGTTAATTCAGCAAAATCAGATCGACAGCATTGCAGGGATGGATGTCATATTGAATAATTTGGATAAGGTTATCACCCAATTTATTCACAACATCACGCCGCCGGAGGCTCTATGATCGAAATTCTCACCAACCCCTGGGTCATTATCATCATAGTGCTCAGTATCGTGGTTGGTAACATTGCTGCGCTTAAGTACACCGCAAAGATGAAGTTTGGTCAGATGGATAAAAGTCGAAAAAACGATTTAGATAAGCTGAACGAACTAGACAAAGAACGCTATGGAGAGGAAAGCGAGAAGAAAGACGAAAATCGCTAATCTCTCGCACTTGATGCATTCTTCAACATTTGACATCAAGTAAGCAATCAAAAAGGGACCATTGCGGTCCCTTTTTTACTATTCAAATCTACTTATTTGTAGCGAAGTTAGTCTTTCACAACCGCAGCCAGTACTGGCGCAAGTGATTTCAAGAACTCTTCTTCTACTGGCTTACCAGACGAATCAGTAATGTTGATAGAAGTACGGTTACCTAGATCACCAAGCAAGAAGGTGTAAGTACCAGAGTTTAGATCGATTGGCTTAACACCAATGTCATTCCAGAACGCATCATCCGGTGACGCGTATTTCGCTGTCACTGTACCTTGCGACTGACTGCGCTCTTCAATCTTAAAGCCCATCTTCGGCATGATATCAGGCAGACGGTTCCACACGACATTGTATTGTGCACGAGCAATGATAACTGGCAGACCACTGCGATCTTTACCCATGGTAATTGGGATGTGTTTCACTAGCTCTTGTGCTTTACGTTGCGCTTCTTCACGTACGTGTTGGTCGTAGCGTGCCGTTACCAAGTTGGTCATGAACACGTTGTAACGCTCACGGTTAGTGCGTGTCACTTCTTTGACTTGGTTGCCTTCACGCCAGTCAATCAAGCTTACCTTGAAGCCATGACGACCATTCATCTCACCGCGAGTAATCTCGTAGCGGCTGCCGATTTCCATCTCTTCATCAGGAGAGTTCCAAGTCACCCAACCTGTTTCGATGCGGTTATCCGTTTGGCTTTCAACTGGGATCTTGTTCTCTGCAACCATCTCTTGAACGGTCTTCCAAACTTTATCCAGTTCATCCTTACGAAGCAGCCATAGTGTTACTTCACCGTCGCTACTGCGATCTAGGCGAGCACCAGGGATCAATTCCAATACTTGCTGAGGCGGACGAATATCAACATCTTTACCAATACCACCAGCGTAGTTTCCTTCAGGAATACGGTAGTTCGGGTAAAACTGAGGTTGAGCACCTGCCGGTACACTCCACTCTTCAAGAGCAGGCGTGTTCAAATACTCGAAGTCGTCCTTTGCTTGACGACGCTGATTGGCACCACCTGAACAGGCAGTCAATACGAATACAGCTAGTGAGCTTAACACTAACTGGCTTGAAAGCTTCATTTATACTCCTAAAACACTGAGGGCTTTACCACCCTCAGCATGAACTTCAATCCTAGTAAATACCGGCGTCTGTTAGCGCTTGTTCCACAACTGGCTGCGATTTTTCAGAAAGTGGGGTTAAAGGAAGACGCAGCTCACCCTCTTCAATCAAACCAAGCTTATGTGCTGCCCATTTCACTGGGATCGGGCTTGATTCAACAAATAGGTTTTTATGCAGAGTCATCAGACGATCGTTGATCGCTTCTGCTTCTTCAAACTTACCTTCACCTGCCAAATGGAACATGTCTGCCATGTCTTTAGCCGCGATATTGTTCGTTACTGAGATAACGCCGTGACCGCCTAGTTTAACAAATTCTAGACCCGTCGCATCATCACCACTTAGTAAGATAAAATCTTCGCCACAAAGTTCACGGTGAAGTGCAATTCGGCTTAAATCACCCGTCGCATCCTTCAATGCCACGATATTATCAAGCTTTGACAGGCGTGCCACTGTCTCAGGCGACATATCTACCGCAGTACGACCCGGTACATTGTACAAAATTAGAGGTACATCACTCGCTTCTGCGATTGCTTTGTAGTGTTGGAACAAACCTTCTTGAGTTGGTTTGTTGTAGTAAGGCGTTACACTCAGGAAGCCAGCAATACCAGAATCAGCCAATAATTTGCTAAATGTAACTGCTTCGTGGGTTGCATTTGCTCCCGTACCAGCAATCACTGGGATACGACCGTTTGCGAATTCAACGGTTTTATTTACGACCTTTACATGCTCTTCAATGGTTAGAGTCGCTGACTCACCAGTGGTGCCAACTGCAACAATACCGTCTGTACCAGCTTCAACATGGTACTCAACAAGCTTTTGTAGACTATCAAAGTCTACTTCACCATCTGCTTTTAGTGGTGTAATCAGCGCTACGATACTTCCTGAAAACATGTTTATCTCCCTCATTTAACTCTTTCTGCATGGTACTGTAATGCGATTGAAAAACACAAGAGCGTAAACTCGCTTACAAAGTACAAATGAATGAATAATTATCAGTTGTTAGAGGTCTAGCAACTAAAATGTGAATTTTGTTCTCAATCCTAGCCATTCTGATAATCGTGTTCGTTGCAGCAAGGATTTCTCACCGCTTTCAAGTAGGCGCGGAATATACTCTCTCGCCGAGAAGCTCAAGTCAGCGTTGAGTGAATTAATAGTGCACGCAATCAGCAAACTGTTCACTAAATCAACAAAGCGTTTTAACAAGTTTAAAAAAAGAACTGACTCGACATTTCTACTCCATATCTGTGCTAACATCTCTCTATTGAAGAAAGGACAAGAAGCTCATTTATGAAGCAACATCTGGTACTTACAGCGGTTGGAACGGATCGTCCGGGCATATGTAACCAAGTGGTTAAGCTCGTCACACAAGCTGGCTGTAACATTGTCGATAGCCGTATCGCTATCTTTGGTAACGAATTTACCCTTATCATGCTGCTTACTGGTAACGCCAGTAATGTCACTCGTGTCGAAACGCAATTGCCACTTCTTGGGCAAGAACACGACCTCATCACCATCATGAAACGCACATCAGCCCATGAGTTGCTCGATAACAGTTACACCATGGAAGTGTTTATTGAATCAGAAGACCGCATCGGTTTAACCGAGAAGTTTACGCAATTCTTTGCCGATAAACAGATTGGCCTACAATCACTTAGTGCGCAAACAATCAGTAAATCAAAGATCCAGTTAGATGCCGACCAATTCCACATTGCAATCACCGCTTCAGTAAGTGCAGATTGTAACTTGATGCAATTACAAGAAGATTTCGATGAACTTTGTAACACGCTCAACGTACAAGGTTCTCTGAATTTCATTAAAAACAATCTATAAGTAAAGGAAATAATGATGAATACGCTGACAGCAGGCACGCCAGCGCCAGCCTTCTCTTTGCTCGACCAAGATGGCAACACCATTTCTCTCGGTGACTTCAAAGGTAAGAAAGTACTGTTTTACTTCTACCCAAAAGCGATGACACCAGGTTGTACGACTCAAGCAAAAGGTCTGCGTGATGTAAAAGCAGAACTAGACGCACACAACGTTGTGGTATTGGGTGTGAGTATCGATCCAGTAAAACGCCTAGGTAAGTTCATTGAGCGCGACGAGCTAAACTTCACGCTACTTTCTGACGAAGACCATGCCATTGCTGACCAGTTTGGTGTTTGGGGCGAGAAGAAGTTTATGGGTAAAGTCTACGATGGTCTTCACCGCATCAGCTTCTTGATCAATGAGGAAGGTGTTATCGAACACGTGTTCAACAAGTTCAAAACCAAAGACCACCATGAAGTGGTTGTGAACTACTTGAAAGAAAACGCGTAAACCTAGCTTTCAATCAAACATCAAAAAGCCCAGCGATCGCTGGGCTTTTTATTGGATTCAATTTCTATTCTTGTATTGGTTCGCTTTCTTCCGTACTTGGTAGCGCGTTCCATACTGCTTTTACAAGCGTCGCCAATGGGATAGCGAAGAAGACCCCCCAGAAGCCCCACAAACCACCAAATACCAACACGGCAACAATGATCGCTACTGGGTGAAGGTTAACCGCTTCAGAGAACAGTACCGGAACCAACACATTACCGTCTAGCGCCTGAATAATGCCGTAGGCAACAAGTAACCAATAGAACTGAGGCGTTAAGCCCCATTGGAACAAGCCAACAATCGCGACCGGAACCGTCACCGCAGCCGCACCGATGTACGGGATAAGCACTGACAAACCCACCGCTACAGCAAGCAATGCAGAGTAGCGCAGGTCAAGAATCGCAAAAGTCACGTAACTCACGCCACCCACGATCAAGATTTCCAGCACCTTACCACGAATATAGTTCGAGATTTGTTCGTTCATCTCGTGCCATACTTTGTTCGCCAGCTTACGGTTCTTCGGTAAGATGCCACTTGCCATGCTGAGCATCTCATCTTTGTCTTTTAGTAAGAAGAACACCAATAATGGAACAAGAATCAAGTAAACCGCTAGCGTTGCTAAACTCACTAGAGAAGCCAGTGAGCCTTTTACGACGCTCTCACCTAAGCCAATCGCTTGGTTCTTCGCGTTAGTCACCACGGTTTCAACAATTTCTAGGTTCGCCAGCTCAGGGTAACGTTGTGGCAAGGTTGCAATGAACTTTTGTAGTCCAGCATACATGTTCGGAATATCGTTGATTAAGTTGCCCACCTGAGTCCAAATGGTCGGCACTAAACCAAATACCGCGATCAACATTAAGCCAATAAAAATCAGTATGACAGTGATGACAGAAAACGTACGTGGGATACCCAAACGGCACATCTGCGTTACTGGCCATTCAAGTAAATATGCAAGAACAATGGCCACCAGCAATGGCGCAATCAAATGCCCGAAAAAGTAAATTGTAATAAAGCCGAACAGCAGTATCGCCACGAGGCTCACTGCATGTGGGTCTGAAAAGCGTCGCTTATACCAACGACTTACCATTTCAAGCATCGTACGAAGATTCCTTATTGAATACGGTCAAAGTGAAGTGTTCAGGAGAAGCTTGGCAATCCACTGTGTAGCCTTGGTTACGCAAATACTTCACGATATCGTGCTTAGAGCTTTTATCCACCACTTGAATAACAAGCTGATGATCTTGTTGTGTTTCTTCCTGAAACACCTCAGCAGCGTGACGCTTGGCAAGTAACAGTGCCATAGGGCAGCGTTCCTTACGCAAATCAAGTAATATGGATTCCATTGTATTGCTCTGCACTTGTGATAGGGTTGTATTGTAACGGCTTTTTGAGCTGGTGCTAGCATTTCTCACATGATTTAAGAGTAGACGCGCAGGACTTTTAGATTGACAATTTACGAAACCAATTCGTTTATCTTCGGTCTTATTGCTAGCATATTCATCCCACAAGGATGACCATAAAGTCTGTGCTGATGTTGAATGGATTTCGCCCCTCAAGCACACGCTCGGTATTTTGGAGAATCTTTAAACCGTATGTTAAAACGCACTCGCTCGCTAGTTTGTTTATGCCTTGCTGCTGCATTAAGTACACCAACGCCAGTTTATGCCAATAGTCCCGACCTCCCAGATATTGGTACGGCAGCCGGAGGCACTCTAACGATAGATCAAGAGTTGATTTATGGTGACGCCTATATGCGTATGCTTAGAGCCAGCAAACCTATCGTCAATGACCCTGTTATTAACGAGTACATCGACTCGTTGGGTCACCGTTTGGTCGCGAATGCCAATGACGTAAAAACCCCATTCCACTTTTTCATGATCCGAGATCGCAACATCAACGCTTTCGCTTTTTTTGGCGGCTACGTTGCCCTGCACTCAGGTCTCTTTCTCCATGCCCGCACTGAAAGTGAGTTAGCCTCCGTTGTTGCTCACGAAATCGCGCACGTTACTCAGCGCCACCTTGCACGAAGCATGGAAGAACAAGCTCGTCGTTCACCAGCAACCATGGCAGCACTTGCTGGCGCTCTTCTGCTTGCGATAGCCTCTCCTGAGGCTGGTATGGCAGCGGTGACGGCAGCAACCGCTGGCAATATGCAAAGCCAAATCAACTACACTCGCTCCAACGAGAAAGAAGCAGACCGCTTTGGTATCGCGACACTGGCAAAAGCGGGCTTTGATGCACAAGCAATGCCACGCTTTTTTGGTCGCCTAGCGGATGAATATCGATACGCGAGCAAGCCGCCACCAATGTTGCTCACTCACCCGTTGCCTGAAGATCGTATTACAGACAGTCGTGCTCGTGCTCGTGCTTACCCACCAATGCGGGTGATGCCCTCTATTGATTACCATTTAACCCGAGCTCGCATTGTCGCACGTTATGCCGGAATTGATGGTCAAGCAGCAATGAGTTGGTTTGACCGAACTCAAAAGAAAGCCTCACCTGATATTGTGCCATCATTTGATTATGGTCGAGCCTTGGTACACCTAGACAACAAGCGTTTGAGTGAAGCGGAACCTTTATTGAAAAAGCTCCTTCAGCAAGACCCAGGTAACCCGTTTTATCTGGATGCAATGACCGATCTTTATATTGCTCAAAAGCAACCACAAAAAGCAGTGGATATGTTGAGTAGCGCACTCAAACGCAACCCACAAAACAAAGTCCTGACCATCAACTATGCAAACGCATTACTTGAGGCGAAAAAGGACCAAGAAGCGGTGCGTATTCTGCAGCGCTACACACACGATAACCCAGAAGACACGAATGGCTGGCACCTGCTTTCACAAGGCAGTCATGCGCTGGGTAAAAGTGATGAAGAACTCGCCGCACGTGCCGAAATTTTGGCATTGCGAGCCAACTGGAACAAAGCCATCCAGTATTATAGTGAAGCAAGTAAAATTGCTAAGTTAGGTAGCTTACAACAAGCTCGATATGACGCTCGTATCGACCAACTGATGATCCAAAGAGATCGATTCATGGCATTACAATAACGAAATGGAGAAAACCATGTCAGTCGTGATTTATCACAACCCTCGCTGCTCAAAGAGCCGTCAAACACTTGAACTGCTTGAGCAAAATGGCGTAACACCGGAAGTGGTTAAATACCTTGATACACCGCTTAATGTTGAACAACTGAAAGCGCTTTATGCTCAACTTGGTTTCTCTTCCGTACGCGAAATGATGCGTACCAAAGAAGACATCTACAAAGAGCTGGCACTGGGAGAAGCCTCTGTCAGTGATGAGCAACTGTTCGAAGCGATGGCACAAAACCCGAAACTGTTTGAACGCCCAGTAGTAGTTGCAAATGGGAAAGCAAAAATCGGTCGCCCACCAGAACAAGTTTTGGAAATTCTGTAAATGGATTGCCAGATCCTCATTTTGTATTTCAGCCGTCATGGCTCGACAAAACAACTGGCAAGACAAATAGCAAGAGGAGTCGAGTCGACTCCTCATTGCGAAGCGATTTTACGTACAGTTGAAGAATTGTCACCTCACTCACATACCCCTTCTGATCCAATTGCTACTCTAGATGAGTTGAAGCAGTGCGATGGTCTCGCGTTTGGCAGCCCAGTTTGGTTTGGCAACATGGCAGCGCCGCTCAAGCACTTTTGGGATCAAACCACACCTTTGTGGGTGAATGGCGACCTTATCGATAAGCCAGCTTGTGTGTTTACCTCATCGTCTTCCATGCATGGTGGTCAAGAAACCACGCTACAAAGCATGATGACCCCATTATTGCATCACGGCATGATGGTATTAGGAATCCCTTATTCAGAGCCAGAACTGCACACCACGCAATCAGGAGGCACACCCTATGGTGCAAGCAGTGTAGGACAAGAGCCAAGTCTCACGGCAGAAGAGATTCGTCTCGCACAACAATTAGGAAAACGACTGGCAACCACAGCGAAAAAGCTCAAAGGAAGTCAGTAAGCTCAAGGATAAGTAAATCGATGTCTGACATTATTGACCAACCACCTCTTAGCACACGCACTCAAACCTATCGCTACATGGCGCTGTTTGGCAATTTGGCGTTATTGGCTTGGGTTGCGATCTGGCAACTGGCGTTGTCCCCTCACCCACATCTAAGCAGCACTACATTGGCGATTGCTTGGTGTATTCCTCTATTGTTACCACTTCCTGGTATTTTAGCGGGCAAACCCTACACACACGCTTGGGCAAACTTCGTTCTGATGCTGTATTTTTTGCATGCGTTGACGATTTTGTATGTTGACGATGGTGAGCGTTGGTTGGCCGCAGTAGAGTTGCTCCTTACCTCACTCGGCTTTGCTGGTAACATTTTGTTTGCCCGAGCACGTGGTAAAGAGTTGGGTCTGAAGTTAAAACGCTTATCTCAAGTCGAAAAAGAAGAAAAAGCGAAGTTCAATAAATAGAAGCGAAACCATTACGGGGACATGGCGCTTCAAGCTGAACTAACTTCATCACATCTCCAGCCATAGAACCACTAAAAAAAAGAGTCGCACTAAGCGACTCTTTTTTGTTTTGAATAAACCTTAACTTAGGTTTTCAACCACATCCGTTTCCAATACTGGCGCGATTTCAGAATCTTGTTCTACTGGCTCGGCTTTCGTGCGAACTGGAGCATTCCATTTGTAGATCAGATCGTACTGCTTTGGCGCTGGTTGTAGTGCAACAGCAGGTGTGATTGATGCCGGCTCAGTTGCCACATTTGTTTCCGTTGCCGTATCGAGCTCAACGACTTGAGCGGTTTGATCTTCTGTTGTTTCCGCTGGCAATTGTGCTGGTTGAGCAACTTCCTCAGGAAGCTGGGCTGGTGCTGACGGCTCTACATTCTCAAGCGGGTCTTCGGTAATCTCAAGTGAACGGATAGAGGACGCTTCTTGTTCAAACGCTTGTTGAGATGCCAACAAGTGAATCGTTAACGTCACTTGATTGCCTTGAATTCGTTTGATTTCAGTACCCGCAACTGAGTTTAGCTTTGTCAATGAGTTCTCAAGATTAAAGAAGTCCACCGCTGATGCGACATCTAATACCTTCACATCAATCGCTTCAGATGATTTGCTTGATACCACAACAGCACTCTTCTTCGCGTAGTAGTCTGCGATACCACCCATCATGGCGGAGATTGCATTTGCACCAGACGCTGAGCCACTGCGAGGTGACTGTTGCGATTGAGCAAGTTGCGCTGGTGATTGGTCATATAGCGTCCAGCGAATTTTATCGCCTTGCACACGCACCACTAGCACAGCATCAACAGGGTAACGCTGACTCGCTTGGCTGATTGGGTCTACAAAGCCCCCCCACAAATCAGACACGTTAACACCCGTAACATCATCAAAGTCCCCCACAGGCATAGTGACTGGTAGGCCTCGAGATTCAGCCGCAGCGCGCAGTGCAGCAGCACTGGTTGAGTCTGAATGCTCCCAAGTGATCGTACGATCATAGCCCTGCTCTTCTACCATCCAAACTAAGATGTTGGCACGGTTTGGAGACCATAATGGTAATTGCGCTTGAGTCAGTAGCGAACGAATCTGACCACTATTAAACAGCATCTTTAAACTGCTTTGACCATCAAGCTGACCATAACCAAGCTGAGAAATGTAGCGAGAACTTGAACCCACTGCTTTCTTTATTACCGGGTTGCTAAGGGAAGATTGGCTACCTGTCGCACGCACAATCACATCTTGCATACCTTGTTGACGAGCGAGCTCTTCGCCGTCTTTTTGCTCACCGTCGATCGCCACTTCGGCACGATAGATATCTACCTGAGTTAATGCATAAACTGGCAGAGACAACCAACCTATCAATAAGAGAGCTAAATAGCGCATAGTTTTCATAATCCTCTGAACAAGAACCCGCATGATAAGCAACTATCAAACCGTGAGCAAGAAGAGTACTGAGTGAATTGTCTGTATTCTGACCAAGTTAAAACACGGAAGTGAAACTAAACATTCGTCGACCTTATAAATCCACACAAAAGTTTGATCTAGGCAACATTGCAATCGATTGCCAGATGATAAGATTCGCCGGATTTGTCTGCGTATCTTTGAAATAGGGAATTATTATGAAAAACGCGTTACAAGGCGCTCAGATGCTCTTTGTCGCTTTTGGTGCTCTCGTATTAGTACCACTTCTTACTGGTCTTGACCCAAACGTTGCTCTGTTTGGTGCTGGTGTCGGTACTCTTCTTTTCCAACTAATAACTAAACGTTCCGTTCCTATCTTCCTTGCCTCTTCTTTTGCGTTTATTGCTCCTATTATGTTCGGTATCCAAACTTGGGGCATCGGTGCGACTATGGGCGGCTTAATGGCGGCGGGTTTGGTTTATGTCGCGCTTGGTGCGATGATCAAAGTGCGTGGTGTCGGCTTCATCCATAAAATTTTACCACCAGTTGTGGTAGGTCCGGTGATTATGGTCATTGGTCTTGGTTTGGCACCAACAGCAGTAAACATGGCGGTAGGTAAAACCGGTGACGGTGCCATCCAACTCGTAAATGGTGATGCTGCAGTTATCATTTCAGCAGTGTCATTGCTAACGACCATCGCACTGAGTGTATTCGCGAAAGGCTTCCTAAAACTGGTGCCTATCGTCGGCGGTATCTTAGCGGGTTACTCTGTTTCGCTTTTCTATGGTGTGGTTGATTTCACTCCAGTAGCTCAAGCTGCTTGGCTAGCCATGCCAAACTTCACGGCGCCAGAGTTTAACATCAACGCTATCTTATTCATGATCCCAGTTGCGATCGCACCAGCGGTAGAGCACGTAGGAGACATGCTGGCTATCTCAAACGTAACGGGTAAAAACTACCTGAAGAAACCTGGTCTTCACCGCACGATTGCGGGTGACGGGGTGGCAACAATTGCGGCTTCTATGGTTGGTGCTCCACCAAATACAACTTACAGCGAAGTAACGGGCGCAGTGATGCTGACTAAAGCCTTTAACCCTGTGATCATGACATGGGCGGCGATCACGGCAATCGTACTTGCCTTAGTGGGTAAGCTCGGAGCCATTCTACAAACGATCCCTGTTCCGGTCATGGGTGGCATCATGATCCTATTGTTCGGTTCTATCGCAACCGTCGGTCTAAACACGCTCATCAAAAACAATGTGGACCTGCACAAATCACGTAACCTAGTGATCGTCGCAGTAACACTGGTATTTGGTATCGGTGGCATGGCTTTCGGTATTGGCGAGTTTAGCCTACAAGGTGTGAGCCTGTGTGGTATCGTGGCTATCATTCTTAACCTTGTGCTACCACACGATCTTGGTGAAAACCACGTGGTAGATAATGCACAGATGGAAGAAGACAACGCGAAGTAATTTATCGTGCGGCTTAATTGATTTGAGTCGCGCGGTTATCACTTTCATATCTAGCTTCTAGCTTCCACATAGCAGAGACAAAAAAGGCTTGGTTTTCACCAAGCCTTTATTTATTCAATTCAGTAAAAGCAATAACGCTTATTTAGTACCGAAGATCTTGTCACCAGCGTCACCTAGACCAGGAACGATGTAACCTTTGTCGTTTAGCTTCTCATCGATTGCAGCTGTGTATAGCTCAACGTCTGGGTGAGCTTTTTCTAGCGCTTCGATACCTTCAGGAGCAGCGACAAGAACAAGTACTTTGATTGCCTGACAACCTTTCTCTTTTAGAAGGTCGATAGTCGCGATCATAGAACCACCTGTTGCAAGCATTGGGTCAACAACTAGAGCAATACGCTCATCGATGTTAGAAGCAAGCTTGTTAAAGTATGGTACTGGCTCTAGTGTTTCTTCATCGCGGTAGATACCAACAACACTGATACGCGCGCTTGGCATGTGCTCTAGAACACCATCCATCATGCCTAGACCTGCACGCAAGATTGGCACTACTGTTACTTTTTTACCCTTGATTTGGTCAACTTCTACAGGACCATTCCAACCTTCAATGGTTACTTTCTCTGTTTCAAAGTCTGCAGTCGCTTCGTAAGTAAGTAGGCTACCGACTTCTGTCGCTAACTCACGAAAACGCTTCGTGCTGATGTCACCTTCTCGCATTAGACCGATTTTATGTTTTACTAGAGGGTGTTTAACTTCAACAACTTTCATTTCCATCTCCGGCTTTATTGGCAATATTTAAACAAACCTTCAGATTATACATGATTTTTGCAGGGATATCAGGATAGATCACTAAAGAAAAAAACCGACGCAAACGTTTGCTATCTGTATTTAACCACTGGTAGAATAGCGCCGTTTTCATATCCAACTTAAAAACCGAGGACTTCCCTGTGAGTGGTAACAACTCTTCTCTTAGCTATAAAGACGCTGGTGTAGATATTGATGCAGGCAACGCGCTTGTAGATCGTATTAAAGGTGCGGTTAAGCGTACTCGTCGCCCTGAAGTGATGGGTGGTATCGGCGGTTTTGGCGCATTGTGTGAACTACCAACTAAATATAAACAGCCTGTACTGGTTTCTGGTACTGACGGTGTAGGTACAAAACTTCGCCTAGCGCTGGATATGAACAAGCACGACACTATTGGCGTTGACCTAGTGGCAATGTGTGTAAACGATCTAATCGTTCAAGGTGCAGAGCCATTATTCTTCCTAGATTACTACGCGACAGGCAAACTGGATGTAGACACAGCGGCAGACGTAGTTTCTGGTATCGCTGATGGCTGTGTTCAAGCAGGCTGTGCACTTATCGGTGGTGAAACCGCTGAAATGCCAGGCATGTACGAAGGCGAAGACTACGACGTTGCAGGCTTCTGTGTTGGCGTAGTGGAAAAAGAAGATGTGATTGATGGTACTAAAGTAGCTGCTGGTGATGCACTTATCGCAGTTGGCTCTAGCGGTCCACATTCGAACGGTTACTCGCTTATCCGTAAGATTCTAGAAGTTTCTGGCGCAGATAAGAACGAAGAGCTAGCAGGTCGCACTATTGGCGAACACCTTCTAGAACCAACTAAGATTTACATCAAATCAGCACTTAAGATGATTGAGAAACACGATATCCACGCGATCTCTCACATCACTGGTGGTGGTTTCTGGGAAAACATCCCACGCGTACTGCCTGAAGGAACCAAAGCCGTTATCGATGGTAACAGCTGGGAGTGGCCAATCATCTTCAAATGGTTACAAGAGAAAGGCAACGTTGAAACACACGAGATGTACCGTACGTTCAACTGTGGTGTTGGTCTAGTCGTTGCACTACCAAAAGACCAAGCGGACGCAGCAGTTGCACTTCTTAAAGAAGAAGGCGAAAACGCATGGGTGATTGGTGAAATTGCTCAAGCAGAAGCCAATGAAGAGCAAGTCGAAATCCAATAACTTGCGAATCAAGCTCAAAAAATAAAAAGAATGGGGATGTTATCCCCAAATAACTTCTAAATGCTGGTTCAGCGAGAATGAATTGGTTTGTAGGCGCGACAACGATTTGAAGATCTAGTGGTTCTAAATCAAAAATCGTTAACAAAGTATACAAGCCAATACAGCTCGCCCTTCGGGAGCATGTCACCAATACGATTTCATCGTCAAACAACTTGGAAAAAGCTTATCCACTGCGTTGTTTTCCTTGAACTAGAATTGGTGACAAAGCTCTGAATCCAGCCTAATGAAGTCATTTGGGGATATAGTCCTCATTCTGCTATCTGGAACATCGAAAACCATTCTAATAGTAGGTAATTTAGCAATTACGCACGTCAAACCTACAGTATCAAGGCAGTCTCAATATCATGAAAAACATAGTGGTCCTCATTTCAGGTAACGGCAGTAACCTGCAAGCTATCTTGGAAGCTTGCGAAGACAACATGCCAAATGCACAAGTCGCAGCCGTATTCTCCAACAAAGCTGACGCTTATGGTTTAGAACGTGCAAAGCAGTTTGATGTGAACGACCATTTTGTCGATCCAAAAGCATTTGATTCACGCGAAGACTTTGATGCTGAACTGATGCAGCAAATCGATGAGTACCAACCAGACGTCATTGTGCTCGCAGGCTACATGCGTATTTTGAGCAGCGCGTTTGTTTCCCACTATCTGGGCAAGATGATCAACATCCACCCTTCTCTTCTGCCAAAGTACCCGGGGTTACACACCCACCAGCGCGCGATTGATGCAGGCGACAAAGAACACGGCACCAGTGTTCACTTTGTGACAGAAGAATTAGACGGCGGACCTGTGGTATTGCAAGCAAAAGTGCCAGTATTTGAAGACGACGATGCCGATATTCTAGCCGCTCGCGTTCAAACTCAAGAGCACAAGATCTACCCAATGGTGACTAAGTGGTTAGTAGAAGAGCGCTTAACCATGAAAGATGGCAAAGCATTTCTTGATGGTTTTGAGCTTGGTGAACACGGCTACGCTGACGAGTAATTCTGAATACCAAATTCCAAACGCAAAAAGGCAGCCATCAGGCTGCCTTTTGTCATTTTAAATCTTATAAGCTTGGCTCAATGAAGCCGTTGTCAAACTAGAAACCAAAACTAACAACCTAAAAAGTCCCTGACACCACCTTAGCAATACAACACTCGGATAGTAGATTCTGAATCTGACTCGTTCCTCGTCGTTCAGAATGACGCTGCAGGCAAAGAAAAATCAATTTCACTTCAATTATTTACGTCATTCCAGCGAGCCTTAGCGAGACTAGGAATCTATTATCAATACGCTAGGAAGTAAAAATGCTCATCTGTACCCGCCTTCGGTTTAAGACGCATAAAAATAAAGCTCGCGATTAAGCGAGCTTTATCTAGATGTTCATTGTCAAAAACCATCACTCCAACGGTTCAGTCGGCGCTTGGTTACCTGGCTTCGGTGCAGCAAATGGAACATCTTCCAGAGCTTTGGCATTGTTCAATACCAATTCCCCAACGTGAAACAAACCGTACTCGCCCGGCTTCATGCGATGCCATGTTTCATTACCAGTAAGCGGCTGAGTTGCAATCACAGAAACCACATCATTTGGTGTCGTCTCTTCTTGGAAGTTGATTTCTACATCTTCATCCAACAGAGCGGCCTTGCCAAATGGAGCTCGACGGGTAATCCAATACAAATGGTTGGTACAGTAAGTCATCACAAACTCACCGTCGCTGAGCAGCATATTGAACACGCCTTTCTCTTTTAGCTTGTCGCAACATTCAGCGACATAGATAAAGACCGCTTCCATATCCTGAGGAGGCTCAGGATACTTATCTTCCATCTGCTTTAATAGCCAGCAAAATGCCATTTCACTGTCAGTTTGCCCTACCGGACGGTGACGCCCTGTGTACAAATCTTGGTAATCGGTCAGCTGACCATTGTGTGCAAAAGTCCAGTAACGCCCCCAAAGCTCACGCGTAAACGGATGGGTGTTTTCCAGATTCACACCACCTCGGTTAGCTTGGCGAATATGACTCACTACTGCGCGACTTTTTATCGGGTAGTTTTGCACTAATTCAGCAATCTTTGAGTCACAACTTGGGTTTGGATCTTTGAAAGTGCGGAATCCCTTTCCTTCATAAAAAGTGATTCCCCAACCATCACGATGCGGACCAGTACGACCACCGCGCTGCATCAATCCAGTAAAACTGAAACAAATATCGGTTGGAACATTTGCGCTCATGCCGAGCAATTCACACATGGTTTAACGAACTCCTTACCTTAAAACACAACTAAGCCATCATTCAGCTTAGTTGTAAATCTTATTCCATCTCTTTTTCGATCAATTGAATAATGATGTGAATGATCTTGATGTGTACTTCTTGGATACGGTCTGCATAACCGAAATGCGGTACGCGAATCTCGATGTCTGCAAGACCGGCCATCTTACCGCCATCTTTACCCGTTAGCGCAATCGTCTTCATGCCTTTTGCTTGGGCTGCTTCAATCGCTTTTAAGATGTTACCTGAGTTACCAGAAGTCGATAGACCGAACAGAACATCACCTTTGCGACCCACTGCTTCTACGTAACGTGAGAAGACAAAGTCATAGCCAAAGTCGTTACTTACGCAAGAAAGGTGGCTTGGATCTGAAATAGCGATGCCAGCATAACCTGGACGGTTTTCACGGTAGCGACCTGTTAGCTCTTCTGCAAAGTGCATTGAGTCACAGTGCGAACCACCGTTACCACACGACAGCACTTTACCGTCTTGCTTGAAAGAATCAGCAATCATTTTCGCTGCTGCTTCGATTTGCGCGATGTTGTGATCATCACTTAAAAACTTGTTCAGAACTTCAGCAGCTTCGTTTAATTCACTTCTAATCAGATCTTGGTACATAAGACGTTCTCTTTATTATTTCGGCCAAAACAGTGAGGTTGAGCCTCTCGCTTAGCAAATTGTGCTGATGAGGCAATTGCCTTACACATTTCATTACTCTGAGTTTACCCACAAACGAGAATTAGTGTCGATAGCGAACCACAAGATTTGGATTCTTCACGGTAATAAACTTGCTAACTTGCTTATGAAATCATCACCCAACTCTCAACTTTAGAATTTTAACTCTACTTAGATCACTTTTTGCTCAATGTTGTGTTTTACATTTCTTTAATATTTTGATTACACTTATGAGAACTGGTTAGACCTCTTACCAAAATACAGACGTACAACATAATTAAAGTCTGAGAAGGAAAAAACATATGGACATCTTGCTCTCAATCGTAGCGATGACAGTTGTGTTAGGCATTACGCTTTACCACAGAATGTCACTCGTGAAATCCGTCAGCCTGCTAACAGCTGCCATGCTAGCACTGACTATCGCAGGCTCAGTTGGTTTTATTGGCTGGGTACTTTACGTTCTTGCCGTTGCAGTGTTCGCGGTTTCTAGCATTCGTCAATCCCTCATTAGCCGAAAAGCACTTGCTCTGTTTAAGAAAGTCCTACCTGCTATGTCTCAAACCGAAAAAGAAGCATTAGACGCCGGTACAGTGTGGTGGGAAGCAGAACTATTTAAGGGCAAACCTGAATGGCAAAAACTTCATGCCATCAAAGCTCCTAAATTAAGTAAAGAAGAGCAAGACTTCTTAGACGGTCCTGTAAACGAAGTGTGCGCCATGGTTAGTGACTTTCAGGTAACGCACGAACTTGCAGATTTACCACCAGAAGTGTGGCAATACCTTAAGGACAATAAGTTTTTCGCCATGATCATCAAGAAGAAATACGGCGGTCTTGAGTTCTCTGCATACGCTCAATCTTTGGTATTACAAAAACTAACCGGCGTTTCTGGCGTTTTGTCATCTACCGTTGGTGTTCCAAACTCGTTAGGTCCCGGTGAACTACTGCAACACTACGGCACTGAAGAGCAGAAAAACCACTACTTACCCCGTCTTGCTGAAGGTAAAGAAATCCCATGTTTCGCATTAACTAGCCCAGAAGCAGGTTCCGATGCAGGCTCAATCCCAGATTACGGTATTGTATGTAAAGGCAAATGGGAAGGCGAAGAAGTGCTTGGTATGCGCTTAACATGGAACAAGCGTTACATCACCCTTGCTCCTGTCGCAACGGTACTTGGTCTTGCTTTTAAACTGCGTGATCCTGATGGCTTGCTAGGCGACCAAAAAGAGTTGGGCATCACCTGTGCGCTTATTCCAACGGACCTAAAAGGCGTTGAGATCGGCAATCGTCACTTCCCGCTTAATGTACCATTCCAAAACGGTCCAACCCGCGGTAAAGACATTTTCGTTCCGATGGATTTCATTATTGGTGGCGAGAAAATGGCAGGTCAAGGCTGGCGTATGCTGGTTGAATGTCTGTCAGTTGGTCGAGGTATCACACTGCCTTCTAACTCAACTGGTGGCATCAAAACTGCCGCGATGGCGACAGGCGCTTACTCGCGTATTCGTCGTCAGTTCAAACAACCTATCGGTCATATGGAAGGCGTAGAAGAACCATTAGCACGCCTAGGTGGTAATGCTTACGTTATGGATGCGGCAAGCAACTTAACTGTAGCTGGTATTGACCTTGGTGAAAAACCTTCGGTTATCTCGGCTATCGTGAAATATCACTGTACTCACCGTGGGCAGCAAAGCATCATCGACGCGATGGACATCGTAGGTGGTAAAGGTATCTGTATGGGTCCTTCTAACTTCCTAGCGCGTGGTTACCAAGGTGCGCCAATCGCGGTAACGGTAGAAGGTGCAAACATCTTAACTCGTTCAATGATCATCTTTGGTCAAGGTGCGATTCGTTGTCACCCGTATGTTCTTGAAGAGATGAACGCGGCTTACTCTGACGCAGGCGATGCGGTTGAGAAATTCGACAAAGCGCTAGCGGGTCATGTCAGCTTCACGATGAGTAATCTCGTTCGCAGTATCTGGTTTGGTCTAAGTGATGGTCTGGGTTCCTCATCACCAACTAAAGATGCAACTAAGCGTTACTACCAGCAATTGAACCGTTACAGTGCAAACCTTGCTCTGCTATCGGATATCTCAATGGCGGTGCTAGGTGGCTCATTGAAACGTAAAGAGCGTCTGTCTGCACGTCTTGGCGACATTCTAAGTCAGCTGTACCTTGGCTCTGCAACCCTAAAACGCTTTGAGCAAGATGGTCGTCCGGTTGAAGACCTACCGCTAGTACACTGGGGCTTACAAGACAGCTTGAAGCAGACTGAAGCAGCGATTGATGAGTTCCTAGCGAACTTCCCTAATAAAGTGATCGGTCGCGCACTGCGTGTATTGATCATGCCATTTGGTCGTGTACGTAAAGCGCCAAGTGATAAGCTAGACAGCAAAGTAGCTCGTATTCTACAGACACCAAGTGCAACACGCTCACGCATTGGTCGTGGTCAGTACCTAGAACCAACTGAGCACAATGCAGCAGGTAAAATTGAGCTAGCACTGTCTGTGATTCTTCAAGCTGAGCCTGTGTTCGACAAGGTATGTAAAGCGCAAGGCAAACGCCGCCCATTCCTACGTTTGGATATGATCGCTCAAGAAGGTTTAGAGCAAGGTGTAATCACTCAAGAAGAAGCGGATCTGTTGAGAGAAGCAGAGCAGCATCGTCTAGACACCATCAACGTAGACGACTTTGAGCCAGAGCTATTAGCCGCAAAGCCGCTTTACCCTCAGATGGAGCACGTCGCTTAAGCAGGTAATCACTTAAACGAAAAATAGAAAAGCAAAACGGGAGCTAAGGCTCCCGTTTTTTATTGAATCTCTGCTTCGCACAACACGGCGCTCGCAAAGTCCTAGAACGCTGGTAGCAGATTCTTAGTCTCGCTGGAGCTCGCTAGAATGACGGTTTACTTTGAGTTGTCAGGTTACTGCACGCACAGTGTTCCTAGATTTCCATCATTCTGAACAGTGAGGAACGAACGTGATTCAGAATCTACTTTCCACGTGTTCCTTAGATAATGACGCCCCAAAGCCCTAGAGCGCTGATAGCAGATTCTTAGTCTCGCTGGAGCTCGCTAGAATGACGGCTTACTTTGAGTTATCAAGTGACTACACGCACAGTGTTCCTAGGTTTTCGTCATTCTGAACAGTGAGGAACGAACGTGATTCAGAATCTACTTTCCACGTGCTCCTTAGATGAGGACGCCCCAAAGCCCTAGAGTGCTGATAGCAGATTCTTAGTCTCGCTGGAGCTCGCTAGAATGACGGTTTACTTTGAGTTATCAAGTGACTACACGCTCAGTGTTCCTAGGTTTTCGTCATTCTGAACAGTGAGGAACGAACATGATTCAGAATCTACTTTCCACGTGTTCCTTAGATAATGACGCCCCAAGATCCTAGAACGCTGATAGCGGATTCTTAGTCTCGCTGGAGCTCGCTAGAATGAGGGCTTACTTTGAGTTGTCAGGTTACTGCACGCACAGTGTTCCTAGATTTCCGTCATTCTGAACAGTGAGGGACGAACATGATTCAGAATCTACTTTCCACGTGTTCCTTAGATAATGACTCCCCAAAGCCCTAGAGTGCTGATAGCAGATTCTTAGTCTCGCTGAAGCTCGCTAGAATGACGGTTTACTTTGAGTGATCAAGTGACTGCACGCACAGTGTTCCTAGGTTTTCGTCATTCTGAACAGTGAGGAACGAACATGATTCAGAATCTACTTTCCACGTGTTCCTTAGATAATGACGCCCCAAAGCCCTAGAGCGCTGATAGCAGATTCTTGGTCTCGCTGGAGCTCGCTAGAATGACGGTTTACTTTGAGTTGTCAGGTTACTATACGCACAGTGTTCCTAGGTTTTCGTCATTCTGAACAGTGAGGAACGAACGTGATTCAGAATCTACTTTCCACGTGTTCCTTAGATAATGACGCCCCAAAGTCCTAGAACGCTGGTAGCAGATTCTTAGTCTCGCTGGAGCTCGCTAGAATGACGGTTTACTTTGAGTTACCAGGTTACTACACGCACAGTGTTCCTAGATTTCCGTCATTCTGAACAGTGAGGAACAAACGTGATTCAGAATCTACTTTCCACGTGTTCCTTAGATAATGAAGCCCCAAAGCCCTAGAGTGCTGATAGCAGATTCTTAGTCTCGCTGGAGCTCGCTAGAATGACGGCTTACTTTGAGTTATCAAGTGACTACACGCACAGTGTTCCTAGGTTTTCGTCATTCTGAACAGTGAGGGACGAACATGATTCAGAATCTACTTTCCACGTGTTCCTTAGATAATGACGCCCCAAAACCCTAGAGCGCTGATAGCAGATTCTTGATCTCGCTGAAGCTCGCTAGAATGAAGGTTTACTTTGAGTTGTCAGGTTACTGCACGCACAGTGTTCCTAGATTTCCATCATTCTGAACAGTGAGGAACGAACGTGATTCAGAATCTACTTACCAAGAGAGCCTAGCTAGACAGATAAAAGATCCGGTTTGGAAAAACATCCACCAAACACTCTGACTCCGTAATAGATGTAGGAAGCCCTAAAATTCGACATGCCGTGTTCGAGACATATTTGACGCAGAAGCCTATCCGCTTGCTCTCGACTGCTTTGCGGCAATACTTCCTCCCTCATGAGCTGGTACAACGCGTCATGCACCAAAGACGCCTTGAGGATGTTTTGAGTATCAATCACAGGACCACTCGCCCCATCCCATGAATAGCCTTTCTTAATCGTCAACAAACCTTGCTCAGATAGGCTGAGAAACGGGCTGTCAAAAGGCTGCGCGAGGGCGATACCGGTTTTAATCTGTTCTTCAGAATGAAGGTTATATTTGTACGTCCGACGTTTTTTGTACTTCATAAACACCTCCTAGTCACCAAGCGGCTTGTAAGACACTATACCTAGAGCTTGTCTGCGAGTTTCTTGAGGTAGTTTTTTGCCAACTCATTGTTGTCGCGACTCAGCCATTTTATACAGTCAAACAGCTCCCAAATCAGACCTTGGTCTCCACTTGTATAAACGGGAAAATCTTCGTGCTTTGGGGCTGGCTCATCGGTTACTAACTCATCGATGATATCAGCTTTATCGAATAGAACTTTGAAGGGTCTTGAAAGTTGGAAAGGTTCATTAAGATCCAAGCAATGAATCTCTGCACTGGTCAGATCGTTAAAGATGTACTTTTTAAAGCAAGCATTCTCATTGTGATCGCCTTCAAGACGATAGAAGATCTCTTTGCCTTCCTCAAACAGAGCAAAGCAAGGTGTGACATTTTTATGGAAGTTATTTTTGGTAAACACGATAACATCCGCATCCGATACACGATCCCCTTTTCCTGAAGACAATGAGCCAAGCAATACTGCGGCTACCACCTCTTCTTCGTGCACAAAAGCGTTGCATGCAGATTCCACTAGCGCTCTTTGCAAAGGTAAATGATCTAGATTTAATAATTTGATTGTCACAACTAAAGTCCTCAATTTAAACGCAGCACACAATGTAAATATCAGTTTTTAAACCAAAGTACACCCAAGTGACTTCAAGATACAGGATTCAGAGCGTTGCCATTGATTCGAGAGTAAGGAAAATAACGTAGTATAATAGCCAGCTCTTTCCAAGTTGTTTGGTGTAGCCATTGGTTTAATAAAAAAGCGAGTTCATGACACGCTCTCAAAGGGCACTCTTTACAAATAGTAAGGGCCTTGGCTTGTATACTTTGTTGCCGATTCTTGATTTAGAATCAAGATCTTTAAATCGCCGCAGCGTCTACACATCAACTCATTCTCGCTGAACCCGAGTATCTGAGTTACTTGGGTATAAAACTCTAGTAAGACGATCTAACAAAAACGGAGCCAATCGGCTCCGTTCTATAATCTCATTTCTTTGCCCTACTTCTTAGGGACTTCCAATTGCATCTCTGGCATAGCTTGACGTTTAGCTTTTACCTTGCTCCATATGATCCAGAATAGCACCACTAGAATCAGGGCGATGACGTTTCCGATACCTATGATGATCATGCTGCGCTTACGTTCCGCTTCGCGCTCAGCAATGATGCGTTTTTCCATTTCAATACGACGCTGCTCAGCGAGTTCCGCCTCTTTCGCAACACGAGCCGCTTCAAGATCCACCTCTTCAACAACACTAAATGACTGTTCTTTGATTGGGAAGACTAATGAACGCTTAGTCGCTAAGTCAGTTGCAAACACCTCACCGTGCCATGAGTATTTACCTAGCTCTGGATCGTTGTCCATTTTGAGCGTGGTTTTCGTGCCATCAGCCGACACTTGACCTTGGCTATAACTGATAAAACCATCGGGCGCTTCCTGCTCAATGTTCACCGCAATAGAGCCCGGAGTGATCATGCCTTGTTCACCACTGACCACCAGCTGATGCGGTTGGTCTGCATGACGTGATTGAATAAAGGTGCGCGTAATTGGCGATGGATAGACCAGCACGATTTGTTCTTGCGCTCTCAGGAAAACCCCGTTACCTGATGTAATGCGTGCGCGGTACTTACCCGGCTCAACATCAATTGGTAGCTGAACCGTAAATACACCATCACCTGCTTTTTCATCCAAACCACGACCATCATCGGCAAACTCACCGATCACCATAGGTACTGGTCGCGCTTCTTTGATCAGTTCGTCTTCATTCTCAACAAATTTGGTGAAGGTGACGCGCAGATTGACGCGGTCTAGAAAATCTCTCAATACCAACGGTTGATCGTCTGAGGTTAAACGCGCGGTGAACTTAAGCGCCTCACTGTGGTAAAGGCGATTAGGGAACACATCGGTACTCAGCTTGAGATGTGAAATCAGACGGATGTTGTTTTTAGGAGTGACCTTACCCACAGCCTGCCAAGGACCTGGCATTGGATTATCAATCGATATGATGTCCAGAGAAGGCTCTTGGTACCAACGCACATTGTCGTAGGTACCCCATGCATAATATTTTTTGCCATCAGGACGGACAAGAACAACGGGCTGAGAGCTCTGTTCGCGATAAACCAGAAAGGTAATTTGTTCGATGGTTGGGTCGACACGAAATCGGTTATCTAACAAAGACATGGCGGACTCGCTCGCAGAAAACGCGAAACAACTCCAGAACGCTAAAATAGCGACTGACAAAGCCCTCAACATAGTCTCTCCTATTACTGCCAAATACTGTCGTTCACCAGTTCCAATCTTTTCTGGTGTGCTTCTACTTCATCGGCAGTTGCACGCAAAACCTTTAGCGCTTTTCTTCCTTCAACACGACGAATACCTTCTGCACCGCCGTCACTCTTGTTAGCGTTGAATTCTAGGCTTGTTTGTCCACCAGTCATCAGTAGGTAAACGTCAGCTAGAATCTCCGCATCGAGCAATGCCCCGTGGAGCGTACGGTGTGAGTTATCAATGCCGTAACGTTCACACAAAACGTCGAGGTTGTTTCGTTTGCCTGGGAAGATTTTCTTCGCCATGGCAAGGGTATCAGTCACCTTACAGAAGTCATCCGTTTTACCGATCGTCGGATCGAGCATTTCAAACTCGTAATCCATAAAGCCGGTATCGAAGGGCGCGTTGTGGGCAACCAACTCGGCACCTTTGATGAAATCTAAAAACTCTTGGTGGACATTTGCATAGTCCGGCTTGTCGACAAGAAACTCATCGGTGATACCGTGTACTTCAATTGCATCTGGCTGAATGTCACGGTCCGGTTTTAGGTAAACGTGGAAGTGACGACCAGTTAGCTTACGGTTGATGATTTCCACGGCACCGATCTCGATAATGCGGTGCCCCATGTAGTGCGGGCCGCCTTCGAGGTTCATACCCGTGGTTTCGGTATCGAGTACGACAATACGATTATGTTCAGAATTGCTGCTGGTATTCATAAGGTTATGTGTGTCAGACTATGCTTTATTAAATGTTTCGGCTAATAGTACCAAAAATATGACCAAACACGTTGAGATTTTCACTGATGGATCTTGTTTAGGCAATCCTGGTCCAGGTGGTTACGGCATTGTTCTGCGTTACAAACAAACAGAAAAGACGCTAGCAAAAGGCTACACATTGACGACCAACAACCGTATGGAAATGTTGGCAGCAGTAGTGGCACTTCAAACGTTAAAAGAGCCATGCCAAGTAACGTTAACAACGGATAGCCAGTACGTGCGCCAAGGCATTACGCAATGGATACACAACTGGAAAAAACGTGGCTGGAAGACCGCAGATAAAAAGCCGGTAAAGAACGCCGATCTATGGCAAGCTCTCGATAAAGAAACCGCTCGCCACCAAGTAGATTGGCACTGGGTGAAAGGTCATGCGGGTCATCGTGAAAACGAAATCTGTGATGAGCTAGCACGCGCAGCCGCAGAAAACCCAACCGAAGAAGATACAGGGTACCAAGCGTCTTAGTTTTTACCGCTTGAGACCTTTTTCACTGCACTGCCCTCTCTGTTCATCACGCCCAATGGTGTTAACTTTCTCTTCAAGCGCCAATGCGGCTTGATCGGTTTGAGAGGGTACGTTCGTTTACGAGCAACGATATAGTACAAACTTCCTGCTGGTGATGCCCAATCGCCTAAGCTATTTTCTAGCCACGTCCACATAGTTTTGTAACGCGTCATAGGAAACAGCGCGTAACGGTCACAATGAATCACTTGATAGTTCAATACACCTAACCAGTCTTTGATACGGTTGGCGGTGAACATACGTCCGCTCCATGGTAAGTTGTTTCTGCGCCAAGGCAACAAACTTGCTACACCAGTGAGACTGATCGGATTAAACCCCGTAATAATAAGATAACCATCATCCATCATGACGCGGTCAACTTCACGTAGCAACCGATGGGGATCACTTGCATAGTCAAGCTGATGAGCCAGCACAACAACATCAAAGCTTTTCTCTAAAAAGGGTAATTCGTAACCATCTGCGATGACATTATGCAACGGGTTCTGGATATCTACGTTGACTTGGTGTTGAATGTTACAACTACAGCTGGTTAGCTCACAGCTCAAGCCACCCAATTTCAACATGTGGTAACCGAACAGCTTCGGACACCACTCATCAAGGCGGGTTTGGATTGACTCAAGTACCCATGGACCATTGTTCATTTCTGACCAAGTCGACGGGTGCTGTAAAGTTTTGTTGCTGAGTGCTGGTTTCATTAACCACCTGACTATTAAAAGGGTGACGGAGAACGAATCGTGTTAGAGATCAAAAGCATACCCGCATTTAATGATAATTACATCTGGCTGATACAAAATAGCGACAAGCGTTGTGCGGTGGTCGATCCGGGCGATGCTAAGCCAGTGTTAGAATATTTGCAGGCTAACGAGTTAACTTTAGAAGCGATCTTAATTACGCACCACCACAACGATCACATTGGTGGCGTTCCAGATTTAGTTCATGCTTTTCCACATGTTTCTGTGGTAGGCCCAAAAGCGGAGCCTATTCCAACTTTAACCAATGCGATGGAAGAAGGCGACAAACTAGAGTTGTTTGGCGAAATCTTTATGGTACTTGGCTTACCAGGTCACACTCTGGGTCACATTGGCTATGTCGGCGACGGTAAGCTTTTCTGCGGCGATGTGTTGTTCTCAGCTGGTTGCGGCCGCATTTTTGAAGGCACACCAGAGCAGATGTTCGAATCCCTAAGTAAGCTTTCCAAGCTTCCTGAAGAAACCGAGGTATTCTCCGCTCATGAATACACCGCAAGTAACGTAGCATTTGCCCTTGCCGTTGAGCCGGATAATGAACACTTGCGCCAGTACCGCGACGACGTAAATCGCCTACGTGGGCTGAACATTCCAACTCTCCCGACAACGCTGCGTAAAGAGAAACTCATTAACCCATTCCTTCGTGCGACCAACGCGGAAGTTATTCAATCCGTCGCAAACCGTATTGAAAATAGCGATCCATGCTCGGTTTTTACAGCTCTACGTGAGTGGAAGAACGAATTTTAACCAATTTCTGCTTGTAAACTTGCTCGACGCAAGTATTATCATGAGCTGATTTTCATAGAAGCGCCTCTGGCGCTTCTATTGCGTTTAGGGGCTGATATAAAGCAGTTTGTATTTCACCCAAACGCATACAGTAGCGGCTATGTGCCCTACTTTTAGTTAGTGTTACAAGATGTCTATTATCTTGCGACTGCCACGCACCTTAGCTGCGCGACAGGCAGGAGAAGATAAACAGGCCCTAAATAGGCTGAATCCATGCGTTTAAAGTACAGTTGGGCGTTGGCGTTATTACTTTCTGGCTGTCAATTGACTCAGTCAGATTCAACAAACACTCCAGCACCAGAAACCAATAAGTCCGAGCAAGCAGTAAAACAAGATGCAGCTCAAACGGACTCCGAGAAAAAGCAATCAATAGCAAAGAAATCTGCTAAAGAGACCCCAAAAGCCCTTTCTCCTCAGGAACAAAAAGATGTATGGCGACGTATCGGCATGCAACTTGAGATGGACATCCCAGACAACAAGAAAATTGCTTACTACCGCACATGGTATTTGAAGCACCCTAGCCACCTGCGCACCGTTTCAGAGCGTGCACAGCCGTTTTTGTACATGATTACAAAACGCATCGAAGAACGTGGACTGCCAATGGAGTTGGCGCTTCTGCCTGTGGTAGAGAGCTCGTTTGATGCGTTTGCATACTCGCACGGCAGCGCAGCAGGGCTTTGGCAGTTCGTGCCTGGTACGGGCAAAATGATGGGACTAGAGCAAAACTACTGGTACGACGGTCGTCGCGACGTGTACGCGTCAACTAATGCTGCACTCGATTACCTAGAGCAACAAAGCAAGCGCTTTGATGGTAACTGGGATCATGCTATCGCGGCGTACAACAGTGGTGGTGGTCGTGTATCAAGTGCCATTCGTAAGAACAAAAAGCTTGGTAAGCCAACAGACTTCTTCTCTTTGGATCTTCCAAAGGAGACAAGCAGTTACGTTCCTAAGCTCCTTGCTCTTGCCGACATCGTCGCTAACCAAGATAAGTACGGTATCGAGATCCCACCGATCCCAAACAAACCAGTACTGACACTTGTTGATCCGAAAGAGCAACTCGATCTTGCGATTGCTGCTGATTACGCAGGCATTGGCGTAAAAGAGCTACAAGGTTACAACCCTGCTTACAACCAATGGTCTACCGCCCCAGAAGGACCACATCAACTTCTTATTCCTATTGAGAAAAAGGATCAGTTCCTTGCCCAAGTGAAAAAGAACCGTGGTAAAGGAGTTAAAGTAGCACGCTACAAAGTGAAGTCTGGTGACTCACTCAGCGTGCTCGCTCAAAAGTACGGCACGACAACGAAAGTTATCCAACGTGCTAATGGTTTATCAAACAACAATATCCGCGTTGGTCAGTACCTGATGATCCCAACGTCAACAAAAGACGATTCTAAGTACGCTTTAAGTGCTGAAAATCGCCTCAACAAAATGCAATCTCAAGCTCGTGGTCAATACAAATTGACGCACACCGTCCAATCTGGCGAGAGCTTGTGGTCTATCGCGCGTGAGAACAAGGTCTCTCATAAATCCCTAGCGAAATGGAACGGTATGGGACCAAAAGACACACTGCGCGTCGGTCAAAAACTGGTGATTTGGAAGAATTCAGACAAAGGTGCGGTGATTCGCACTGTGTTCTACAACGTACGCTCAGGCGACACCATCAGTGGTATTGCAAGCAAGTTTAAGGTGAAGAGTAACGACATCGTGAAATGGAATTCTCTTCAAAAGCAGAAGTACCTGAAACCAGGTCAGAAGCTTAAGTTGTATGTTGACGTAACTAAGGTAAGTGTATGAACCCATCGAGTAACCCGCTTGTAATGTTGTTGGATATTTTCCGATCTCCAACATCGTGCTTCTTGGCGCTGTATCAGCGTGGAGGCTGGGGGTGGCAACCGTTCATCTTCTTGATGATCAGCCCATTCCTGTTTTGGGGTGCCTATTTCTCGAATGTGGATTTCACTTGGTTGAGTGAACAATTAACCGCTCAGTTCCAACAGATCGATCCTAAGCAGATTGAACTGTTGGAGCCGAACACGCTGATGGCAAGTGCCATTATCAATGACGTGTTTAACCGTTTTGCAACGCTACTTCTACTGTCGCTTTGGTTCCTTCTAGCGACAAAAGCGAGCAAACAACAATACGGTTACTGGAAATGGTTTGCCGCTTCAAGCGCAATTCTATTCCCTGCTGTACTGGGTGACATTGCCAGCTACGCGAGCCTACTTTTGAAACACGGTGAAGTAATGACTTACGCTGCAGACCTAAACAGTCTTAACGGCCTGTTGAAACTGCCGTTAACCAACGAATGGTCACATTTTGCAAGCTCACTACCGCTATTGCTGCCTTGGTACATTGTATTAGGTTATGGCGTGGTTCTAACTTGGACTGAGTTTGAACGCGGACAGGCTCTTGTGATTTCGAGCCTGCCTTGGATTGCATTCTACGTGATTTGGGCACTGTACATCGTTGTTACTTGAGTCCTCAAGCGAACTTAATGCTGTCAGCGTTCATCGTTGAGCGTAAATGACACCAACAGTGGATTATGATCGGAAGCGTCGCTCTGCGGCGCTTTCGCATTTTTGAGGGTCAGACCACGATAAAAGACATGGTCAAGTGGCAATCCCGTAATGAATTGAGTTCGATCATCTTGGTTAAACTTAGCCTCTTGAAGATGCGCTTTTTGTAACGCCTTTTTCATCGCAGCGACACGTTCTTCACTCCAGCTATTAAAATCCCCAGCAAACAGAATTGGACCTTGGTGCTCCTTCAATACCATCTCTAACGCAGACAACTGCGATGTGTATTCTTCAGTGCCCACGGTAAAGTTAATTGCATGAATGTTCACGACTGCCAAAGTTTGACCATTGCTCAGTTGATATTTGCTGTACAGCGCAGATTTCGGTAAACGCAGCCACGGCTCTTTCGATGTATACGCACAAGCTCGGATTGGCGCTTGCTGAGCAATGCTAATCACACCAGCACCGCTGCCCAATGCTTTGAACGCACTGACTTGATTACTCACCCAATGCCCTTCTACCAACCAATTCTTAAACTCATCTGTTAAGCTCGCTTCTTGTAGAAGCAACAGTTGTTTATTGGCAGAAAACATATCCAATGCTTGTTGCCAGTTATCACGGTTCTGTTTATAGATATTCCACACCAAGACATTTAATTCACCGTCCTTATCGAGCGCTTGCGGTTTATCAAACTCCATACAACGGATGTTTTGAGTAATATTCGCCCCTGTTTGAGTAATAATTTGCGGCTGTTCTGGCACGGTGAAAATGACCTGAAAGCTCACAAATCCAGCGATAATGAGAAAAACTAACGCAAAAGCAAAACGCTGATACATAAACCTACCTAAACACAAAAATGTCACATATATACCCGAGTGGCTTCAAGATGCAGAATTCAGAACGTTGCTGCGCCTGCAAACCAAGTCACTTTCGTTGAACTACGCATCTCGAGGTTACTTGGGTATAAAATGCGAATAACAAAAAAGGAGCCATGCGCGGCTCCCTTTTAGCTTACTCAAATTTTCACCACATAATGAAGTGAAATCTTAATTCTATCTCGACGGAGTTAGATTGCGTCTTCGTCTTCTTCACCTGTACGGATACGTACTACGCGTTCTACGTCGGTCACGAAAATCTTACCATCACCAATCTTGCCCGTTTGCGCTGTTTCGATGATAGTTTCTACGCACTTGTCTGCAACGTCTTCAGTCACAACGATTTCTAGCTTCACTTTAGGCAGAAAATCCACCATGTACTCTGCACCACGGTACAACTCAGTGTGCCCTTTTTGGCGACCAAAGCCTTTCACTTCAGAGACGGTCATCCCTGTAATGCCTACTTCAGCCAATGCTTCTCGAACATCATCCAATTTGAATGGCTTGATAATCGCTTCAATCTTTTTCATGTTCATCCCTTAAGCTTCAATCGTTTGCGCATATTATCGGTTAGCGTCCCACAACATTCAATCCTTGTTATTACCAAGCGACTGAAAATCCTGACACTGATGGAGTTTATTTGACGAAGAACGCAACAAAATACAAGGTGACTGAGACCATACGTTGTGTTCGTCAATAGCAAAAAGCCAGAGCAAAAACTCTGGCTTAACGTAACTTATTGTTCGTACCTATTTTAAGCTAGCATAGTATGCCGCCAAGTTCGCAATATCCTCGTCAGAGAGCAAGTTCGCTTGTGCTTGCATCACAGGCGCAAGACCGCCGGTACGTTGACCCGCTTTATACGCTTTGATCGAGCTTTCAATGTATTGCTCGTTCTGCCCTTTCAGATTTGGATAACCCGGAATCACCGCGATACCATCCGCGCCATGACAAGCGGCACACACAGCAGCTTTCGCTTGTCCTGCCGCTGCATCTCCAGCAGCCAGTGCTTGCCCACTCAACATGGTTAGCGCCACCATTGCGCCCATGATTGTTTTCTTCATTGCTTCACCTAATCGTTTTTATTTAAGTATCTGTTTTTTATATTCGATATTGTGGCATGAATTACAACGACTTGCGCCAGATAAGTTCACAGTCTTGACCACTGAAAGCCTGATCAACAAACAAATCTCCAACGGCGACTACCTGATTTTGGTACATCAAAATCGGAATTTGACGACGTAGCCAACTTGGCACATTGTACTCTTGAAACAACTTTTTCAGCTTACGACTGTGATTCCGCGTGGTTGGGTGCGCAGAAAGCCCCTCTGGATTAAACGTCACTCTGAGCAGATCTGGCTGGGACGGTAACGCTATTGTCGCGTTATCTGAGCTTGTGCTTAGCGTCAACTCTCCTAAATGTTCAGGCAGTACCAACCGTGTGTCGAGCTGAATTTCACTGTGCCATGTTGTGACATCGACACTTTCTTTCACCCAGTAAAGACGATGTTGAAAGCGGCGCACTTCGCCTTGTTTGAGCTTGAGCTTTGGGTTGGCATCTTGTTGCGCCAAAGCGACTTCATTCCAAATCAGATTGAGTTGCACCTGCGTCGGCATGTTGACTGCAAGTTTTGCTAGCCACATTCGGATAAGCCTTGCCCGCGCGAGTTCACTGTGTTCATTGAGTGCTTCAATACTCACGCTGAGGTCAGTTTGCAAAACACGCTCAAATGCCGCTCCTAGCAGTTCATCCAACAAGGCTTCTTGTTGCGCGCATAAACTCGCACTGCGCTGAACGGCTTGATGGACACTCGGCCAACGTTCAGATAACTCAGGCACAATTCGATGACGGAGGAAGTTACGGTCGTAACGAATATCTTGGTTACTTTCGTCTTCTACCCAGTCCAGTTTTTGCTCTCTGGCTGCCGCTTCAATTTGCTCTCGCTTAACGGTCAGCAACGGACGAACTAATATGCCACCAGCAAACGGCATGCTTTCAGCCATTGCTGATAACCCCTTTGGTCCACTGCCTCGTTTAAGTGCTAACAAGAAGGTTTCCACTTGGTCATCGGCATGTTGCCCTGTCAGCAATAAGTCACCCATTTGGATATGCTTTTCTAAGGCTTGGTAACGAGCTTCACGTGCCAACAACTCGATACTTTCACCGCTGTTGATGTCTAGCTCAACCCGTTCAACCGTGCATGGAATGTTCACATGTTTTGCCCATAGCAAGCATTTGTCTGCCCAATCATCGGCATTCGAACTTAAACCATGATGAACGTATACCGCCTGACACCTGAGTAACTTAGATTCAATTGAGTTCACTTGCTGATAACGACTGAGTAGCTCAAGTAGCAGACGCGAATCAACCCCGCCGCTAAACGCCAAGACAATCTTTGTATCTGGTTGAAAATAGCGGTCGAGAACTTGAGCAAAATGCGAGTAAAGCGATTCCATAAGCCATCCGATAGAAACAAAAAAGGGTTAGGCATATGCCCAACCCTTTCTATTTTATCTGTTATCTTGCGAGATATCAGCTAGCGCTTAGCAGTAACCGTAGTTCATTAGACGTTGGTAACGACGCTCTAGTAGCGTTTCGTGGTCTAGTTGCTCAAGGTCTTCTAGCTGACGAAGCAAGTTAGCTTTCATGTTTGCAGCCATTTGAACGTGGTCGCGGTGCGCGCCACCTAGCGGCTCTTCAATGATTTCGTCAATAAGCTCAAGCTCTTTTAGGCGCGGAGCTGTTAGACCCATTGCTTCTGCTGCTTGAGGCGCTTTGTCTGAATCACGCCATAGAATTGAAGCACAACCTTCCGGAGAGATTACTGAATACGTTGAGTACTGAAGCATGTTTACGTAGTCACCAACACCAATAGCAAGTGCACCACCAGAACCGCCTTCACCAACAACGTTACAGATTACTGGTACTTTAAGACCAGACATCACTTTAAGGTTCTTCGCGATAGCTTCTGATTGACCACGCTCTTCAGCGCCAACACCTGGGTATGCACCTGCTGTGTCGATGAAAGTGATGATTGGCATGTTGAAACGCTCAGCCATTTCCATCAAACGCAGTGCTTTACGGTAACCTTCAGGCTTTGGCATACCAAAGTTACGTTTTACTTTTTCTTTGGTTTCACGACCTTTTTGGTGACCAATGATCATCACAGGACGACCTTCAAGACGTGCAATACCACCCACGATCGCTTTGTCGTCTGCGAACGCGCGGTCACCCGCAAGCTCATCAAACTCTTCGAATACGTGCTGAATGTAATCTAGCGTGTATGGACGTAAAGGGTGACGAGCCAGTTGAGCTGTTTCCCATGCACCTAGGTCGCTGAAGGTTTTCTTCTTAAGCTCTAGGCTCTTCTTCTCAAGCTGTTCGATTTCTTTATCAAGGTCAATTGCAGAATCACCACCGTGACGAGATACGTCACGTAGCGCTTCAATTTTCGCTTCTAGTTCTGCAATTGGCTTTTCAAATTCAAGAAAGTTTAGGCTCATCTATGAATCCTTTTTGACTCAGCGTCTTACGTATTGCGCTGAATTTTTTAGTTAAATTCGAGTTCTACTTGGCTCTTACCAAGTAACTGTTTTAAATCGTCTAGTAATGTATCACTTGGCGTTACTCGCCATTCGGTGCCCAATGTTAACCGCGCTCTGGCGTCGGCACGCTGGTAGTATACATTGACAGGTACGGTTCCGGCTTTGTGCGGTTCTAAAATACGAGTAAATTGCTCAAAGAATTTATCGTTAATCTGTTTAGCATCAATTGATACTGACAAACCACGTGCATATTTCTCACGCGCAGTACCCAGATCCATAACTTCACGCGCCGACATTTTAAGGCCACCGTTGAAGTCATCAAAGCTGACCTGTCCAGAAACAACCAAAATTTTATCTTTTTCGAGAAGTTCTGCATACCTATCAAGCGCATCCGAGAACAACATCACCTCCATTCGACCACTTCGGTCGTCCAGAGTCATGATACCGATTCGTGTACCGCGCTTGGTTGTCATTACACGAGCTGCAATCACCAAACCCGCGACTGTCACGGATTGATCACGACGAGTTGGGGTTGCGTCTTTTAGTCGACAACTAACGTACTTATTTAGTTCCTTTATGTATGCGTTAACTGGGTGCCCGGTCAAATATAAACCGAGCGTCTCGCGTTCACCCTCTAACCAGACTTTCTCTGGCCATGCTGGCACCTGAGTATATTTGTGTTCCACCTCTTCCGGAGCATCGGTCAATACACCGAACATATCCGTTTGACCAAATGCTTCCGCTTGGTGGTGTTGGCTTGCCGCTTTCACCGCGTCATTAAGCGATGCCATTAGTGCCGCACGGTGTGGACCCAGTCTATCGAGTGCGCCTGCGTAAATCAGCTTTTCGATGACACGTTTGTTGACCTTTTTCAGGTCGATTCGCGCACAAAAATCAAATAGGTCGATGAAGTGACCGCCTTTGTTGCGCGCTTCCAAGATCGCATCGATTGGACCTTCACCCACACCTTTAATCGCGCCGATGCCATAAACAATCGCGCCATTCTCGTCTACGTTAAAGCGGTACAAGCCGGCATTGATGTCAGGCGGAAGCACGGTGAGCTTCATGCGGAAACATTCGTCAACTAAGCCAACCACTTTCTCAGTGTTATCCATATCGGCAGTCATTACCGCTGCCATGAATTCCGCTGGATAGTGCATCTTCAGCCATAGCGTTTGGTACGAAACCAGTGCGTAGGCTGCCGAGTGAGATTTGTTAAAGCCGTAACCCGCGAACTTCTCTACCAAGTCGAAGATCTTCATCGCCAACTCGCCATCGACGCCGTTGGCAATTGCCCCCTCTTCGAAGGTAGCACGCTGTTTCGCCATCTCTTCCGGTTTTTTCTTACCCATCGCACGACGAAGCATGTCCGCACCACCAAGGGTGTAACCAGACAGTACCTGTGCGATCTGCATTACCTGTTCTTGATACAGGATGATGCCGTAAGTCGGATCCAGAATCTCTTTAAGCGATTCGTGTTGCCACTTTTCATCAGGATAAGAGATCGCCTCACGACCGTGCTTACGGTCGATAAAGTTATCTACCATGCCCGACTGAAGCGGCCCTGGGCGGAACAGTGCCACCAATGCGATGATGTCTTCAAAACAGTCCGGTTGCAGACGTTTAATCAGCTCTTTCATACCGCGCGATTCAAGCTGGAATACCGCAGTGGTTTCTGAGTTTTGCAGCAAACGGAATGACGCCGCATCATTCAGTGGAATCGATTCGATGCGAACAGGATCTTTGCCTTCACGTTCTAGACGCGGGTTAATCAGACCCAACGCCCAGTCGATGATGGTTAAGGTACGCAGACCCAAGAAGTCAAACTTAACCAGACCAGCGGTTTCAACGTCGTTCTTATCGAACTGAGTAACTGGGAAGTGACCTTCCGAGTCAGCATAAATCGGGGCGAAGTCTGTAATTGTGGTTGGTGAGATTACAACACCACCCGCGTGCTTACCGGCGTTACGTGTACAACCTTCTAGGATGCGACACATATCGATCAGTTCTTTAACTTCTTCGTCAGCATCATACAACTCAGGCAGTGCTGGCTCAGCTTTAAACGCTTTCTCCAGAGTCATACCCGGATCAGGCGGTACCAGTTTGGAGATGCGGTCTACAAAACCAAACGGATGCCCCAGTACACGACCTACGTCGCGAATTACCGCTTTTGCCGCCATGGTACCGAAGGTGATGATCTGTGATACCGCATCACGACCGTACATTTCTGCTACGTGATCAATTACTTGGTCACGTTTATCCATACAGAAGTCGACGTCAAAATCGGGCATGGATACACGTTCTGGGTTCAAGAAACGTTCGAATAGAAGGTCATATTCTAACGGATCAAGATCGGTGATTTTTAATGCGTATGCCACCAAAGAACCAGCACCCGAACCACGACCCGGACCTACCGGAATCGCGTTGTCTTTCGACCACTGAATGAACTCCATTACGATCAAGAAGTAACCTGGGAATCCCATTTGGTTGATTACGTCGAGTTCGATTTGTAGACGATCATCGTATTCAGGACGACGTTGCTTGCGCTCTTCCTCATCTGGGAATAGGAACTCTAGACGCTCTTCCAGACCTTCACGAGACTTCATGACCAAGAAATCAGTCTCTTCCATACCCTCGGTTGGGAAAGCAGGGAGGAAGTATTCGCCAAGACGTACTGTGACGTTACAGCGCTTGGCAATTTCGACACTGTTTTCTAGTGCTTCCGGAATGTCGGCAAACAGCTCGCACATTTCCTCTTCAGTACGCAGGTATTGTTCTGGGCTGTAGTTCTTTGGACGGCGCGGATCTTCTAACGTATAGCCGTCATGGATCGCAACGCGAATTTCATGAGCGTCAAATAAATCTTCGCTGATAAAGACCACTTCGTTGGTCGCGACTACTGGCAATTGCGTTTCTTCTGCCAATTCGATGGCAAAGTGCAGGTAAGTCTCTTCATCGGAACGACCAGTACGAACCAACTCTAAATAGAAACGGTCTGGGAAATATTCTTGGTAGAACGCTACACAGCTTTCCACCACTTTGCGGTTACCCTTAAGTAACGCTTTACCAATTTCACCATTTTTCGCGCCAGATAATACGATCACACCTTCTGACAGCTCGGCTAACCAAGCTTTATCAATCACAGGTTGGTGTTGTACGTGACCACGAAGGTAGGCTTTAGAGATCAATAAGGTCAGGTTTTTGTAACCTTCGTTATCTGCAGCCAATAGGGTCAGTTGCGTCAGTTCCTCACCAAACTCATCCGATTGCATTTTGAAATCTGCGCCGATGATTGGCTTCACACCACTGCCGTGCGCAGTGCCGTAGTATTTCACCAAACCACACAGGTTAGTGAAATCGGTCAACGCCATTGCAGGCATGCCGAGCTCGGCGACTTTCTTAACGAGCGGTGGAACTTTGTTGATACCATCCACCATCGAGAAATCACTGTGGATTCGAAGGTGAATGAACTTAGGATCTGACATTAACAGGTACCGTAAAACTAAATCTTGTTTGGGATTCTAACCTAAAGCGGGCATGGTTTATAACACCGATATGCCCGTTATACCACTTTGGCTTATTCTTCGATGCCGAGCGCTTTCTTTACTGGTTTGAAGCTCTTACGATGCTCACTGATCACACCGTGTTGTTCAATTGCTTCAAAGTGCGCTTTGGTTGGGTAACCTTTGTGCTTAGCAAAACCAAATTGTGGGTATTGCTTGTCTAACTCTTCCATTTCTTGGTCACGAACAACTTTCGCAATGATAGAAGCAGCACTGATTTCAGCAACACGCAAATCACCCTTCACGACGGCTTGCGAGTCCATCGGAAGTTGCGGGCAACGGTTGCCGTCGATAAGAGCTAAGTCTGGCTGCACTTCCAAACCAGCGATCGCACGTTGCATAGCAACCATCGTCGCTTGCAGGATGTTTAGCTCGTCAATTTCTTCTGGAGAGCAGCGCCCTACTGACCAAGCCAACGCTTTCTCTTTGATTTCTGGCAGCAACGCCATGCGTTTTTTCTCGCTCAGTTTTTTAGAATCGTTCAAACCCTCAATTGGGTTATTCGGATCTAAGATCACTGCCGCAGTCACGACATCGCCAACCAAAGGACCGCGTCCTACCTCATCAACACCGGCAACCAATTGATAGCCTTGTGGATATTCAAACGGTGGTAGTTCAACTTTGGTTTTGGTCGCTTTTGGTTTAACAGCCATGATAAATCTCTATTTTTCAATCAGTTTTAGAACCGCATTTGCGGCTTGTTGGTCCGCATCTTTACGGATCCAGTGGTGCATTTCAGTGAACTTATCCAACATTTCTTGGTTGTCACTTTCTAGCAAGCGAGACACTTCGTTGAATAAATTATCCGGTGTGCAATCCTCTTGCAGATATTCTTTGACCAATTCGGTATCAGCCAAAATATTCGGTAGCGATACGTATTTAGTCTTCAGCAAGCGTTTAGCAAGAAACGCCGTCATAGCGTTCACACGGTAACCCACCACCATCGGACGCTTAAGTAACATGCATTCTAAGGCCACGGTACCGGAAGCCAACATCACCGCGTCTGAAGCCGTAATTACGTTACGCGCTGTATCATCCACCAACTTAAAGTCCAATTCTGGAGCGTATTCTTTCCACGCTTGTTCGAATTGCTCACGACGTTTTTGATTTACTAACGCAACGACAAAACCAAGATCTGGGAATTTCTGATGGAGTTTTTTACACGTTTCAATGAAGGGTTGAGAGAGCATTTTCAGCTCACTACCACGACTCCCCGGAAGCACCGCTAGCCATCGCCTATCTTGTTCTAGACCCAATAGCTCGCGAGCAGGCGTTTTGTCTGATTGCAGTGGAATCGCATCTGCGAGAGTATGACCAATGAATTCACAAGGTACATTGAATTTGTCGTAGAACGCTTTTTCAAACGGAAGGAATGCCAGCACTAGATTGGTTGCTGCTTCAATTTTGAAAATACGCTTCTGACGCCAAGCCCAAACTGAAGGGCTCACGTAATGCACGGTTTTTATCCCTGCATTTTTCAAATCCAGTTCAACACGCAAGTTAAAATCTGGTGCATCGATACCAATAAAGACATCTGGCGGGTTATCAGTAAAGTACTTAACAAGCTCAGCTTTGACTTTTAGCAATCTTGGTAAGCGCCCTAGAACTTCTACTAAGCCCATTACAGCAAGCTCTTCCATATCGAAGAGAGACTCACAACCTTGAGCGATCATCTTTGGACCGCCAATACCAACGAACTCCGCGTCAGGGTATTGTTGTTTCACCGCTTTGATAAAGCCTTCACCTAGCGTGTCGCCAGACAGTTCTCCGGCAATGATGCCGATACGTAATGGTCTTTCCATATCTACTTCGCTATTTTTCCTGTGCGCTATGGGTAACGGTTTGCACTTTCTCTCACACAAACCGTTATCCATAAAACACAAAAAGACCGCAGCCCTGCTTGGGCGCGATCTTTTCTATTTAACCGCTCACTCGTTGATTAACGAATGATGCCACGTTCCGTCGTTTCCAGAATGTCTGAGAAACGTTTCACTGCTGGCCACTCTTGTGCCATTTCAGCTAGGATTGGTTTTACTTCTTCCAGAGTCTTACCTGAGCGGTAGATTTCTTTATACGCTTTCTGTAGTGCACGAATCTCTGGTTTTTCAAAACCATTACGCTTCAAGCCAACCAAGTTCAAACCAAATGGCGTCGCATGGTTACCTTGCGCGAGTACGTAAGCTGGTACGTCTTGAACAACGGCAGAACAGCCGCCAACGTAAGCATAAGCACCAACAGTACAGAACGGATGAATCGCAGAAAGTGCCATAACACCAGCATGATCATCAACCGTTACGTGACCACCAAGGATCGCGTTGTTGCCAATGTGAGTGTGGTTACCTACGATAACATCGTGGGCGATGTGAGCGTTAACACAGAGCAGGTTATCATCACCAATCACTGTTGTTGCTTTATCTTGAACCGTACCACGGTGAATTTGAACCGCTTCACGAATCACGTTGCGGTCACCAATAACCACTGTTGTATCTTCGCCACCATACTTCTTGTCTTGGTTCTCTTCACCAATCACAGCATGTGGGAAAATGCGGTTATCTTTACCAATTTTGGTGTGGCCTTTGATCACTACGTGAGACATCACTTCAGTGCCTTCACCAATCTCCACCGTAGAGGTGATGTAAGTGAAAGGACCAACGGTCACGTTAGCGCCAATTTTCGCGCCTTCTTCTACCACCGCTGCTGGGTGGATTTTAGCGGTTTCATGAATCATATTAAAACTCTCGACGAGCACACTTCAGCTCAGCTGAACATACCACTTCGCCGTCAACTTTTGCTACACCGCTAAATGCAGCAATGCCACGGCGCTCTTTCAGAAATTCTACTTCAATAATCATTTGATCGCCTGGTACTACTGGCTTACGGAACTTAGCACCGTCTACACTTGCGAAGTAGTACAGTTCGTTTTCCGTTGGTGCACCAAATGATTTAAATGCAAGTAGGCCTGTCGCCTGAGCCATCGCTTCCAAGATCAATACGCCTGGGAATACTGGTAGCTGTGGAAAGTGACCTGTAAACTGAGGTTCGTTAACCGACACGTTTTTAATTGCGTGAAGGTACTTCTCTTCTTGGAAGTCAATCACACGGTCGATCAATAAGAATGGGTAGCGATGAGGTAGTAGCTCTTGAATTTCAGAGATGTTCATCGTTTTCTTTTCAGTAGTCAAAGTCGTCTTCCTATATCAATTCTCAACAACCAAGATGGCAAGGCAGCGGCAAATGCCACTTATTCAGGAATTGCCTGCAAAGTGTATACCAGCTTGGTGATAAATCTACTTATAGCGCGTCATTATAGAAGAAAAAGACCCGCATTTCGCGAGTCTTTGTTCAGAATGTGGAACTAAGATTCTTCTTTCTGTTCCAGCTGCTTTTCAACAGCTTTCAGGCGTTTGTTCATCTCGTCAATACGGTGAACTCGAGTCGCCGTTTTACGCCACTCTCGGTTGGTTTGCAGCGGAATGCCTGATGAGTACAGACCTTTCTCTTCGATACTGCGCATCACCATGCCCATACCGGTGATAGCTACGCCATCTGCAATCGTGATGTGACCATTAAGAACCGACGCGCCGCCGATCTGACAGTACTTACCAATTTTCGTACTGCCCGCCACAATAGTACCACCTGGCATCACAGTACCATATCCGATCTGCACGTTATGAGCGATTTGAAGTTGGTTATCAAGAACTACGTTGTCTTCGATGATGGTGTCTTCTAGCGCACCACGGTCAATAGTGGTACATGCACCGATCTCGACACGGTTACCGATACGCACAGAACCCAGTTGAGGAATCTTGATCCATTCGCCTTTGTCATTTGCATAACCGAAACCATCAGAGCCAATGACTGTACCAGATTGAACTAGACAGTCATCACCCAACGATACTTCATGATAGATCGTCACATTAGCCCAAAGCTTAGTATTGTTACCTAGCTTTGCGTTTTTACCGATAAAGCAACCAGCGCCAACACTTATGTTGTCGCCTAGCTCTACACCCGTTTCAATCACTGCGTTAGCACCGATTGTCACGTTCGTACCCATCTTTACATCCGCTGCGATCACTGCACTTGGTGCAATCTCATCAGCGGGCTTTGGCGTGGTATCCATCGCTTGAACAACACGAGCGAAAGCAATGTAAGGGTCAGCAACAACCAGAGCGTTACCCGCGCACTGGTCTTTGTGTTCTGGTTTCACCATTACCACAGTTGCTTGGCACTCAGATAGGTGTTTCGCGTATTTTGGGTTAGACAAGAAGGTCACATCGCCTTCTTGTGCTTTATCCATTGGAGCTACGCGGTTTACAACGAGAGACTCGTCACCAAATAGCTCACCCTCGGTAATTGTTGCCAACTCGGCTAATGTCAATTTCTTCATAACTTCTTATTTTAGAGCTTTAATTACGTCTTCAGAGATGTTGTATTCTGGCTTACCGTACTGAAGCGAAGAGATATCGATAACTAGGTCGTAACCTTTTTTCTCTGCTACTTTCTTCACTGCGTCTTGGATAGTTTTGAATAGTTTTGCTTTCTCTTCAGCTTCGCGACGTGCACTTGCTTTCTCAAGCGCTTGTGCTTTCACTTTGTATTCGCTGTCTAGTTTAGCGATATCAATACGCAGTTTTTCGATCTCTTCTTGACCTAGAAGCTCGCCATCACGCTGCAGTTTTTCAATCTTTGTCTTAGCTTGCGCTTGGATTGATTTCAGCTCATCAGCTTTGCTCTTAAAGTCTTTCTGCATTTTTTGTAGAACCACTTCACGTTGAGGAAGTGCTTGGAAAACTTGAGCAGTGTTGATGTAGCCAATTTTCTGAGCAGCTTCTGCCGCGTTTGCAAACATTGAAGAGCTAAGTACAAGAAGGCCAATGCCTGCCGCTTTGATCATTTTATTCAAAATATTTTCCTCTTTAGAAGGTTCTACCGATAGTGAACGTGAAGAACTCTTCATCGTCGCCATCAAATTTCTTAATTGGTTTCGCTAGTGAGAATACTAGTGGTCCCATTGGAGACATCCATTGCAACGCCGCACCATAAGATGAACGGTAGTTGGTTGGATCTGAGTAATCGTAGTAGTAACGATCGCCGTATTCAGCACCAGAACTGCGGTAATCGAATTCCGTATCCCAAACACTTGCCATATCAAAGAAGATACTGGTACGAATTTGGTTACGAACTTCATCCGAAGCAAATGGGGTTGGTACGATCAACTCGATACTTGCAAGCGCTACCGCGTTACCACCAACAGAATCATCTGTTGCGGTGTCAGCACCGTTGTTTGAGCCTGAGTAATCACGGTAAACCGCTTTCGGACCTACTGAGTTAGAGCCGAAACCACGTAGTGTTGTAAAACCACCTGCGTAGTAGTTTTCGTAGAATGGGAACAAGTTATCGTTGCCATCCGTTTGACCATAACCGTTACCATAACCTAGACGACCACGGAACAAGAGCGTGAACTCATGCTTCTTGGTTAATGGCACGTATTGACGAACATCATACTGCATCTTGAAGTATTGAACGTCAGAGCCAGGTACGGTCATCTTGTAGAATGCACGTTGGTGGTTACCTGCTGTCGGGAAGTAACCACGGTTCAGGTTGTTACGTGTCCACGAGATGTTGAAGTCAAAGTCATTAGTATTCAATGCGCCGCTAGAATCAATGTTGTCAGCTTGCGCTTGTAGGAACTGTTCTACCTGTAGGTAAGGTGACAAGTTACCGATCTTGTTGTGGGTGTAACCAACACCGAACTCAAAACGGTTCAGTTCGTCAAATGGGAAGCCCCATGTCAAACTTGCACCATATCTTTGGTTGGTATAGTCAACGATACCCGCTTCAGATGCTTCGAACTCATCGTAGAAGATCTTACCACCCAAACTTACACCATCTAGGTTCCAGTATGGGTCACGGTAGTCCAAGCTCACGTTTTTCTGGTAGTCGTTCATCATCGCGTTAATACCAACGCGGTTACCACTACCAATAAAGTTGTCTTGTTGTAGACCAACTTGGAAGCTCACGCCTGATTCAGTACCGTAACCTACACCGAAGTTTACTCTGCCTGAGTTAGCCTCTTTTACGGTATAAACAAGATCAACTTGGTCATCGCTGCCAGGTACACGGACCGTTTGAACCTCTACATTTTCGAAATAGCCAAGACGGTTTAGACGCGTTTTACCCGTTTCGATAGATTTCGAGTTTAGCCAGCTACCTTCCATCTGACGCATTTCACGACGCAATACTTCATCTTTCGTCGAGTTGTTACCCGTAAAGCGAATATCTCGTACATAAATACGGTTGCCTGGGTCAACGTTCACAATCAAAGAAACTTGCTTGTTCTCGTCATCAAACTCAGGGATGGTATTGACTTGTGGGTAAGCGTAACCAGATTCACCAAGTACGCGCTTAATGCCTTCTTCCATCGAAGTCACACGAGAACCATTGTATGTCTCGTTATCTTCAAATGGCACAAGCTTTTCGAATTCCGCCTCTTCACCAATCAGGTTGCCACGGAATTTTACGTCCTTAACGGTGTAAACGTCGCCTTCTTCAAGACCAAGTGTAATGTATACGCCTTTTTTGTCAGGAGAAATCGCCACTTGTGTCGAATCAACGTTAAATTTCAGGTAACCACGGTCTAGGTAGTAAGACTTCAGAGCTTCGATATCACCAGCAAGCACTTGCTTTTGGTATTTTTCGTCCGCTAGGAAGTTCCACCATGGCACATCAACATTTAGGTTGAAACGAGAAAGAAGTTCTTCGTCAGAAAAGACTTCATTGCCGATAAAGTTGATTTGTTGAATTTTCGCCGAAACACCTTCGGTGAAGACGAATTTCAAGTCAGAACGGTTACGAGGCAATGGAGTAACAACCGCTTTTACCGTTGCGTTGTATTTACCAACACTGTAGTAAAAGTCTTCCAAACCTTTTTCGATGTTGCTTAGCGTTGTACGGTCAAGCGCTTCACCTTCACGAACACCAGAAGCATTCAGGTTTTCTTGTAGCTGCTCGTCCTTGATTGCTTTGTTACCCGAGAATGAGATGCTCGCAATAGTTGGACGTTCTTTCACTTGAACAACCAGAACATCACCATCACGCAGTACTTTTACATCTTCGAAGTTACCCGATGCGTACAATGCACGAATGATCTCTGCAACATCGCCTTGGTCAACGGTGTCACCGACACGTACAGGCATTTTCAGCAACGCGGCACCTAGTGCGACGCGCTGCAATCCATCGATTTCAATATCTTTAACTACAAAGTTCTCTGCTCCATTTGCAGATACACTGGTCGCCAGTAAACTTGCAAACAGAATTCGCTTAATCGCCATACTTGTTCTAATTATTCCTTGCTACTACTTTTGTCTCTGAACTATCACAGACGAGTAAAATCATTAAATAGCGCTAACGCCATGAGCGAGAAGATAATCGCACCACCAATTCGATACCCCATTTCCTGTACTTTCTCAGGAACTGGGCGTCGGATGACCGCTTCAATTGCGAAAAATAGCAGATGACCACCATCCAACATTGGTAAAGGAACGAGGTTAATAATACCTAGGTTAACACTAATTAGTGCCAGAAAACCTAAAAAGTAAACCAGACCGTAGTCTGCTGTCGCCCCTGCTCCTTTGGCAATCGAGATTGGTCCACTCAAATTGTTCAGACCAACATCACCTACAATCAGTTTCTTAAGCATACTGATTGTAAGTCCAATAACTTGACCAGTTTTGTCAATCGCTTTGCCAATAGACTCGAATACACCAAACTGTAATTCGAAGCGATAACTTTCTGGCCATTCTGCGACTTCAGGTGCGATACCCGCAAAGCCAACGACTTGTTTGTTAGCTAGCTCACGACTACCCGGTGTCAGTGTGAATGATTGCTCCTCACCTTGACGCAACACCGTCAGTTCCATTGGCGTATCTGGGTTAGAACGAATGGCTTCTACCACTTCATCCCATTTAGAAATCTTATTTCCATTAATCGCAATGATCTTATCGCCAGCTAGTAGACCTGCTTTCTCTGCAGCACCACCTTCGCTTACTTGCGCTAACTCCGTAAAAATCTCTGGAGTATATGGCTTGAAGCCCAACGATTGCATCGCTGATTGTGTTTCTGGATCAAACTTCCAATCACGGATATCAAGTGTCTTCGTGACTTCTGAACCCACTTCGTTTGCAGAAGAGAGTGTCACTGTCATCGAATCATCACCAATATGAGAAACTAATCCCATGTTGACTGATTCCCAGTCCGGAGTTTTGATGCCTGAGATAGATTTTAGTTCCATCCCTGATTCAATTCCTGCTTCTGCAATGATTGAATTGGGCGTAACTTCACCAATTACGGGTTTAACCGCTGGAACACCGATCAGGAAAACCAGCCAGTAAGCCACAATGGCAAAAAGGAAGTTAAAAATAGGACCTGCCGCCACGATGGACGTGCGTTTCCACAAAGGCTTTTGGTCGAAAGCTAAGTGCTTTTCATGCTCTGGGACTTCATCAACACGGCTATCCACCATTTTGACGTAGCCACCCAGAGGGATCATAGAGATGCTGTATTCTGTTCCATCTTTGCCTACCTTGCTCCAGATAGACTTGCCAAAACCGATGGAAAACTTTTCAACTTTTACACCACAACGACGCGCGACCCAAAAGTGACCATACTCGTGCACGGCAACTAAAATGCCCAATGCAACGATAAAAGAAACCAAATTCCACAAGATACCAGTCATTAGCTACGCTCGCGTAAAAAGTCTAAGGCGATAGTTCGTGACATTCTATCTAGCTCTATCAAGCTTTCCAAGCTATTCACATTCTCAGTTGTATGGCTTGCAGTGATTTTGTTCAAAACTGATTCATTGATGCGAGCGATATCTGTGAAACCAAGGCGGTTATTTAAGAAGGCATCAACAGCAACTTCGTTCGCTGCATTCAATGCCGTTGTTGCATGTTGCCCTTCGTAACAAGCATCAATCGCTAGCTTTAAACAAGGGTAACGAGCAAAATCAGGCTGAAGGAAAGTTAATTCTCCAACTTGAGTAAAATCGAGTGGTTTCACCCCAGCATCCACACGCGATGGGTAAGACATTGTCAATGCGATTGGTGTTGCCATGTCAGGCTCCCCCATTTGCGCTAACACAGAGCCATCACGATATTGCACCATAGAATGAATAACCGACTGAGGGTGAATGATCACTTTCAACTGCTCACGAGCAGCATTAAATAACCATTTCGCTTCAATGTATTCGAGACCTTTGTTCATCATGGTTGCAGAATCAACCGAGATTTTTGGTCCCATTGACCAGTTCGGATGAGCAATAGCTTGCGCTGGGGTTACGTTTTCTAACTCTGCAATATCGGTATAGCGGAATGGACCGCCTGATCCGGTAAGAAGAATCGAAGAAATACCATGCTCTTCAAGATTGCAACGACCCAAGTTGGTTTGAACTTGTTGCGGAAGACATTGGAAGATTGCGTTGTGTTCACTGTCGACAGGAAGCAGCTCTGCACCATGTTCTGCAACCGCATCAATAAACAGTTGACCTGACATCACTAGCGCTTCTTTGTTCGCTAACAGCACTCGCTTGCCTGCTTTTACCGCTGCCATCGTCGGCAACAGGCCTGCGGCACCGACGATTGCTGCCATTACGCTATCCACTTCCTCTAACGCAGACACATGGCAAAGCGCATCAACACCACCTAACACTTCTGTGCTTGGAGAAACTGAAGCTAGCTCACTTTGTAGAGCCACAGCCGCCGCTTTATCCGCCATTACCGCGTACTTAGGTTGCCATTTACGACAAAGTGCGACCATCTTTTCAACGTTCGTGCTTGCCGCTAATGCGACGATAGAAAACAGCTCAGGGTTTTGTTCAACCACTTTTAGTGTGCTTGCACCAATTGAGCCTGTTGCACCAAGAATCGTTAACTTTTGCATGATGTAAGACCGTTAGAAAAATCCAGGAGCGACGATGCCGCTCCCGATAAATTAGAATACGTAGTAAAGAAGAGCAAATACTGGGAATGCAGCAGTTAGGCTGTCGATACGGTCAAGAATGCCACCGTGTCCCGGAATGATGTTGCTGCTGTCCTTGATACCTGAAACACGTTTGAACATGCTTTCGACTAAGTCACCAAGAACAGATATCACAACAGTTATCAGAGTAATCATCACCATATGAAGTGGGCTGGTGAATTGGATATCGAACCAACCTGCGAATAACCATCCGACAACTAGTGCTGCGATGATGCCGCCAACCAAACCTTCAATTGTCTTATTTGGGCTCACATGAGGCGCCATTTTGCGTTTACCCATGCTTTTACCAGCAAAGTAAGCGCCGCTGTCTGCAGCCCATACCAAGAAGCAAACGTACAGCACAAGTTTTGCGCCGTGGTATGGATCTACTGAAATATCAGAAGCTCTAAGAATGATCACACTCCAAAGAAAAGGGATCAATGTTAGAAAACCGAATACATGACGAAGGGCTTTGCTACCTTGCCATAAATTGGTGGTTTTAGGGTAAGTGATAGCCATCCCACTTGCGATAATCCACCATGCAAAGCCAAGCGATAATACTGCGTAGTGTGGCATTGCTAGTTGATTTAAGCTGGTTGCGTCTGGCGAAATGAATAGAAAACTTAGTCCGGTTACAACGGCTGCCGGAACAAGCGCAGCAATACGTGAATTGCTTTCTGTAAACTGGGTCCACTCCCAAAAGCCTAATAGCGTTACCGCAGTCAAAGCGATAATGAAGCCAATTAGGGGTAATTTAAAAATACCTAAAATAACCAGGGGAGCTAAAATTAGTGCTGTTATTATTCTCTGTTTCAAACTAACTAGTCCTTATTGAGCAGCCATTAATGCCTTTACTTGTTCACCAGTACAACCAAAACGACGCTCTCGGTTAATAAACCAAGTCACAGCCTCTACTAAGCTGTCTTCGTCAAACTCTGGCCAGTACTCGGGAGTAAAGTACATTTCTGCATACGCCATTTGCCACAGCATAAAGTTACTGATGCGGCACTCACCACTCGTACGAATCAATAGATCCACTTCAGGTAAGTCTGACATCGTCAAATGCTGGGAAATTAACTGCTCGTTGATATCCTCTACACGGATCTCACCGTTGCGAGCTTTGAGCGCTAACGTTTTTGCCGCCTCTGTGATGTCCCATTTACCGCCATAGTTTGCAGCAATGTTGATCACCATCCCCGTGTTGTTCGCCGTCAGTGCTTCTGCTTCGACAATTTTACCTTGTAAGCGCTCGCTAAAACGGCTGGTATCGCCAATAACGCGCAAGCGTAAATTGTTTTTATGCAGCTTTTTTACTTCGCTCGATAAAACAGAAATGAACAGCTCCATCAGTAGCCCCACCTCTTCTTCAGGTCGACGCCAATTTTCGCTGCTAAAAGCGAATAAGGTCATGGCTTTAATGCCGAGTTTAGAAGCGGCTGCAACGGTCTTACGAACGGCACTAACGCCTTTTTTATGACCGAATACGCGAGGTTTTCCTTTGGACTTAGCCCAACGACCATTACCGTCCATGATGATGGCAATATGCTTAGGGAGGGAATCAGAGAAGGCTTGAGAATTTTGCATAGGGAGTTAATTGAGTTCCATCAGTTGGATAGACTAACACAAAAAAACGCTGCACTGTGAGCACAGCGTTTTCCAACAGTGATGTGGGTGGGAGTATTAAACTTCCATCAACTCTTTTTCTTTTGCAGCAAGAACTTCGTCGATCTTCTTAACTGCAACGTCTGTCAGTTTTTGGATCTCGTCTTGTGCTTTGCGATCTTCGTCTTCAGAGATTTCTTTATCTTTTAGAAGACCTTTTAGGTCGCTGTTTGCGTCACGACGGATGTTACGAACTGCAACACGTGCGCCTTCAGCTTCACCACGAACGATCTTAACTAGGTCTTTACGACGCTCTTCTGTTAGCGGTGGAAGTGGAACACGGATGATTGTGCCAGCAGACATTGGGTTTAGACCAAGATCTGACATCATGATTGCTTTCTCAACTTTTTGAGTAAGCTCTTTGTCGAAAACTGTGATTGCTAGAGTACGAGCGTCTTCAGCAACAACGTTTGCTACTTGGTTAAGAGGAGTAGCAGCACCGTAGTACTCTACAGAGATACCAGATAGTAGGCTTGGGTGCGCGCGGCCAGTACGAACTTTAGAAAGGTTGTTCTTTAGCGCTTCAACGCTTTTGTCCATGCGCTCTTGCGCGTCTTTATTGATTTCGTTAATCACGGTTTCACCTTAAAAATGTCATCTTTCCTGAAAAAAGCCTAAAAGGGTTGAGCAAAGCGAAACGCCATCCAACCTAGCGTGGATGGCGTTTAGGATTATGCGTCAGCGTTGATCAGCGTGCCTTCAGCTTCACCCATAACCACGCGACGTAGTGCGCCTGGCTTGTTCATGTTAAATACACGGATTGGCATTTTGTGGTCACGAGCTAGAGTGAACGCTGCCAAGTCCATTACTTTCAGCTCTTTATCCAGAACTTCTGCGTAAGATAGCTTATCATACAGCTCTGCGTCTGGGTTTGCTACTGGGTCTGCAGTAAATACGCCATCAACTTTCGTTGCTTTTAGAACTACGTCAGCTTCAATTTCGATACCACGTAGACACGCCGCTGAATCTGTTGTGAAGAATGGGTTACCAGTACCTGCAGAGAAGATTACCACTCGGCCTTGACGAAGTTCGCGGATAGCGTCTGCCCAATTGTAGTCGTCACACACACCTTTTAGAGGAATTGCAGACATTACACGAGCGTTTACGTATGCACGGTGAAGTGCGTCACGCATTGCCAAACCGTTCATTACCGTTGCAAGCATACCCATGTGGTCGCCTACTACGCGGTTCATACCAGCTTCCGCAAGACCAGCGCCACGGAACAGGTTACCACCACCGATTACCACACCAACTTGAACACCCAGTTCAACCAGCTCTTTAACCTCTTGAGCCATACGGTCAAGAACCGCTGGGTCAATACCGAAACCTTCTTCGCCTTGAAGAGCTTCACCACTCAGTTTTAATAGAATACGTTGATATGCTGGTTTAGGGTTCGTAGTCATGGAGTTTACCTTCCAAAAGAGAGTTGTCGATTAACAGTCATGAATAGACACAAGTTTGCTGATGACTATTCATCACGGCTAATTTTTTGCCGCTCTTTTCGTAAAAAGACCGCAGCCAAGGCCACGGTCTAATCTTTGCACAAATCTCTAAGGATTAACCTTTTTGAGCTAGTGCTACTTCTTCAGCGAAGCTCATTTCAGCCGCTTTCTCGATGCCTTCACCTACTTCTAGACGAACGAAAGTCGATACTGATGCACCTTTCTCTTTTAGCATTTCGCCAACAGATTTCTTAGGTTCCATGATGAAAGCTTGACCAGTTAGAGAGATTTCGCCAGTGAATTTCTTCATGCGGCCGATAACCATTTTCTCAGCGATCTCTTGTGGCTTGCCTTCGTTCATAGCGATTTCAACTTGAACTTCTTTCTCTTTAGCAACTACGTCAGCTGGAACGTCTTCTGGGTTAACGAACTCTGGCTTAGAAGCAGCAACGTGCATTGCAACGTGCTTAAGAGTTTCTGCGTCGCCTTCACCAGCAACAACAACACCGATTTTCTCACCGTGACGGTAAGAAGCGATAGCAGTACCTTCTACGTATGCAACGCGACGGATGTTGATGTTTTCGCCGATTTTAGCAACTAGAGCTACGCGCTCTTCTTCGAACTTAGCAACTAGCTCTTCAGCAGTAGCTTTAGTCGCTAGAGCGTCAAGTGCTACTTTGTCTGCGAATGCAGTGAAGTTACCGTCTTTAGCAACGAAGTCAGTTTGGCAGTTAACTTCAAGAAGAACAGCAACGCCGTTTTCTTCTTTGATGATGATTGCGCCTTCAGCTGCAACGTTACCAGCTTTTTTAGCTGCTTTCGCTGCGCCTGATTTACGCATGTTTTCAATTGCTAGTTCGATGTCAGCGTTTGCTTCTACAAGCGCTTTCTTACATTCCATCATGCCAGCGCCAGTGCGCTCGCGAAGTTCTTTAACTAGAGCAGCAGTTACAGTTGCCATTCTCTATTCCTCGTTTGATTCGAAATAAGGTAAAAAACAGGGGCCTACATTGTCGGCCCCCATTGCTAACTATAACTCAGTCTATGCTACAACAAGGTTTCACATAGACTAAGTGTGACACAGAGCCGCTATTATTCAGCTTCTACGAAACCGTCTTTTTCAGCAACTGCTGCAACGTCTTTGTTGCGACCTTCAGTTACTGCAGATGCAGCAGCGTTTAGGTATAGTTGAACTGCGCGGATCGCGTCGTCGTTACCTGGGATGATGTAGTCAACGCCGTCTGGGTTAGAGTTAGTATCTACCACAGCGTATACTGGAATACCTAGGTTGTTAGCTTCTTTAATTGCAATGTGCTCGTGATCAGCGTCGATTACGAATAGAGCGTCTGGTAGACCGCCCATATCTTTGATACCACCAAGAGATTTCTCTAGCTTCTCCATTTCACGAGTGCGCATTAGAGCTTCTTTCTTAGTTAGCTTGTCGAAAGTACCGTCTTGAGACTGTGCTTCGAAATCTTTTAGACGCTTGATAGACTGACGAACTGTTTTGTAGTTCGTTAGCATGCCGCCCAACCAACGGTTGTTTACGTAGTATTGGTTGCTTGCGATTGCAGCTTCTTTAACAGCTTCAGATGCAGCGCGCTTAGTACCTACGAAAAGAACTTTACCTTTTTTCTCGCCAATTTTAGCAAGCTCAGCTAGAGCTTCATTGAACATTGGTACAGTTTTTTCTAGGTTGATGATGTGAACGCGGTTACGAGCACCAAAGATGAATGGCTTCATTTTTGGGTTCCAGTAACGAGTTTGGTGACCGAAGTGAACACCAGCTTTCAGCATATCGCGCATTGATACAGTTGCCATTTTAAAATCCTCTATGGGGTTAGGCCTCCACATCCCCCATAATTCCGACCAAGCTTCTGCTCAGCACCCCGGAACATGTGACGGAATGTGTGTGATTTAAAGATAAAAAGTTAATCGGAAGAAGCCTGCTTCGCCACTTCTCTAACGAAAAGTAAAGAGAACAGTCCTCGATTCCGGCGCGCTTTATACCATATTTTAGCCCAACATGGCTAGTAAAAATTGTTTCTTACCATTCTAATTTACCTATCACAGTCCCCCCTACTCTCTCTTTAATTACATAACTAAACTACAAGTAAGAATGACTCATATTCTTAACTGGCTTGGGTTAGCCACTCGATATCTGATAGAATGCGCGCATTCGCACGTTTGCGTGCTTACGAATAAGTAGAGAAAGCCAATGTCAATCAAGATTAAAACTGCTGAAGAAATCGAACGCATGCGCATTGCGGGCAAGCTAGCCGCAGAAGTTCTAGAAATGATCGAACCGCACATCAAAGCAGGTGTGACAACAGAAGAGCTAAACCAAATCTGTCACGATTACGCTCTAGAGAGAGGCGCTTACTCTGCACCGCTTGATTACCATGGATTCCCTAAATCAATCTGTACGTCGATCAACCACATCGTTTGTCACGGTATACCGGCAACCCAAGATGAAAAGGGTGCTAACGGTCAAATGAAACCTGCGGTCCTAAAAGACGGTGACATCATCAACGTTGATATCACAGTGATTGTTCCAAACGATGAAAACGCAGACCTAAGCGTTCGTCCACAAGGCTACCACGGTGATACGTCTAAGATGTTCCTAGTTGGTGATGTTTCACCAGCAAACAAGCGTCTATGTATGGTTGCACAAGAGTCACTTTACATCGGTATGCGTCAAGTTAAGCCTGGTGCAACTGTTGGTGACATCGGTACTGCAATCGAGAAGTACATTAAAGAAAACAACAAGAACAACCCACGTAACAAGTTCTCTATTGTTAAGGACTTCTGTGGTCACGGCATCGGTGATGAGTTCCACGAAGAGCCACAAGTGGTTCACTACAAGAACAAAGACCGCCGTGTACTAAAAGAAGGCATGTGCTTTACGATTGAACCAATGATCAACGCGGGTAAATTTGGCTGTACTGTTGACGCGCAAGACGATTGGACAGTTTACACCGGCGACGGTAAAAACTCAGCGCAGTGGGAACACACTATCGTGGTAACTAAAGAAGGTTGTGAAGTGCTTACACTTCGTAGCGACGATACCATTCCACGTATGATGAAAAACGTTTAATCGCCCATCACTTTCCCTATCCCCGCTCATGCGGGGATATTTTTTATCTGCTTCAAATTTGTTAGATTGCTAATAGTTTAGCTTGCACGGATAGCAAATATGACCCTTCAGTCTCCTCTTACGTTTACCGATGAACAAATCAATATCGGAGAACTTAAGCAAGAACTTGAAAAATTCAGTTCATACCAAAAAGAAGAATTTCTACAGCACCACCCTGTGACCAACCTTGTTTTGTCACGAGCCGAGTACATGGACTTACTCCTCAATCGTTTGTGGCAACACTTTGGTTTTAAAGACATCCATAATATTTCTCTGGTCGCGGTAGGTGGTTATGGTCGTGGTGAATTGCACCCCCTTTCCGACATCGACATTTTGATTCTGTCGAACAACAAACTGCCTAATGCACTGGAAGCCAAAATCAGTGAGTTCATTACGCTACTGTGGGATTTACGCCTTGAAGTAGGTCATGCGGTTCGTACTGTCGAGGAGTGTGCTGAAATTGGGCGTTCAGATTTAACTGTCGCCACCAATTTACAAGAAGCTCGTTTGCTCTGTGGCAGTGAAGACACCTTCCAAGCGCTGAAGAAAGTGGTGCTATCTGATTCTTTCTGGCCAAGCGAGACCTTTTATCGAGCCAAAATTCAAGAACAGCGCGAACGCCATGCTCGGTACCATGACACGACCTACAATCTTGAACCAGACATCAAATCCACACCAGGTGGTCTACGTGACATTCATACATTAAGTTGGGTGGCACGCCGTCACTTCGGCGCGACTTCATTGTTGGAGATGAGCCGCTACGGATTCTTAACAGATGCCGAATACCGTGAGTTGGTTGAATGTCAGGATTTCCTGTGGCGCGTGCGTTTTGCGCTGCATATTGAACTACGACGTTACGACAACCGTTTGACCTTTGCCCACCAAGCGCAGGTCGCGGAGCACCTTGGCTATGTGGGTGAAGGTAATCGCGGCGTCGAAATGATGATGAAAGAGTTCTACCGTACCCTTCGACGTGTGGCAGAGCTCAATAAGATGCTACTCAAGCTGTTCGATCAAGCCATCATCAATGGTGGTGCAACAGAAGATGCAGAAATCATTGATGAAGACTTCCAACGTCGTGGCGCCCTAATTGAGGCACGTAAGCCCGCTTTGTTCCAAGCTCGCCCAGAGACGATTCTGGATATGTTTCTGCATATTGCCAATGATTCAAGCATCGAAGGGGTTAGCCCACCAACATTGCGTCAGTTGCGTACTGCGCGTCGTCGATTGAATAAATTCTTACACACCATGCCAGAAGCGCGTGAAAAGTTTATGGCATTGTGTCGCCACCCGAACGCCCTACATAAAGCGTTCAGTCTGATGCACAAGCTTGGTGTCCTCGCGGCATACCTTCCACAATGGAGCCAAATTGTCGGTCAGATGCAGTTCGACCTATTCCATGTGTATACCGTAGATGAGCACAGTATTCGCCTGCTCAAACACATTAATACCTTCAGCTACGCAGAGAACCACAGTAAGCATCCGATTTGCTGTGAGGTTTACCCTCGCATTCAAAAGAAAGAGCTGCTTATCCTAGCCGCGATTTTCCATGATATTGGCAAAGGCAGAGGTGGTGACCATTCGGTGATAGGCGAAGGTGAAGCGTACGACTTCTGTATTGAACACGGTTTGTCTAAACCAGAGGCGAAATTAGTAAGCTGGCTGGTAAGGCATCACCTATTAATGTCGGTGACTGCACAACGCCGTGATATTTACGATCCAGATGTGATCACAGAATTCGCCAAGCAAGTACGTGATGAAGAGTACCTTGAGTATCTTGTTTGTCTAACGGTAGCCGATATCTGCGCAACTAACCCAGAGCTTTGGAATAGTTGGAAACGCACCTTGCTCGCGGAATTGTTCTATTCCACCCAACGTGCACTGCGTCGCGGCTTAGAAAATCCCGTCGATGTGCGTGAACGTATTCGCCATAATCAACAAATGGCGTCTGCCCTACTACGTAAAGAGGGCTTCTCGGCACGAGAAATTGAGGTGCTGTGGCAGCGCTTTAAAGCTGATTACTTCTTGCGTCACACCCATAAGCAAATTGCGTGGCATTGCGAGAATTTGCTGCGTATGGAAGACCCAGCAAAGCCACTGGTACTTATCAGTAAAAAAGCGACACGAGGTGGTACCGAAGTATTCGTTTACAGCCCTGACCAGCCCGCGTTGTTTGCTACCGTTGTTGCTGAGTTAGACCGTCGTAACTTCAACGTGCACGACGCACAAATCATGACCAGTAAAGATGGCTATGTACTCGATACTTTTATGGTACTTGACCAACATGGCAAAGCGATTGAAGAAGGTCGCCACGGAGCCGTTACTAAGCACATTACTCATGTATTGGAAGATGGTCGCCCAACCAAGATCAAAACACGTCGCACACCGAATAAACTTCAGCATTTTAATGTAAAAACCAAAGTCGACTTCCTGCCAACCAAGAGTAAGAAACGCACTTTGATGGAGTTTGTCGCTCTAGATACTCCGGGGCTTCTGGCAAAAGTTGGTCGTACATTTGCTGACTTGGGAATTAACCTCCACGCTGCGAAAATCACCACCATTGGTGAACGAGCAGAAGACTTGTTCATTCTAACCAGTGAAGCGGGTGGTAGGCTAAGCGAGGAACAGCAAGCAGAACTGCGTGAGAAGTTGATTGAGAACTTGTCTGAGCCAGTCTCAGCTTAAGAGAAACCTTCCTTTCATCAATAACTAACGTGGGCAAGAACGATAGCGATCTTGCCCACAAGTTGAGCAATTTGGCTAAATATCAGCTATCTAGCTCATTAATGGGCTGCTACAGTTATACGGAAACTAATTCTAGTTATTAGATAGAGGTAGCCTATGTATCCACACCTCACTGGTTTGGGCATCCATGACCCGAAACAGATTGAACGTTACTCCCTGCGACAAGAAGCACACAAAGACGTCCTAAAGATCTACTTTCACAAACAGAAAGGCGAGTTCTTCGCGAAAAGTGTTAAGTTCAAATACCCGCGCCAAGTTAAAAATGTACTGGTCGACAGTGGCAGTCACAAGTACAAAGAGGTCACGGAGATCAACCGCAACCTGACGCTTGTGATCGATGAGCTGAACAAGATAACCAAGCCTGTGAAAGTGGCTGAAGTGGATGTGAAAGAGAAGATACTTTCTGATCTTCGTCATCTAGAAAAGGTGGTTTCAAGCAAGATCGCCGAGATCGAAGCGGATCTGGAAAAACTCAAGTAGTCCGCTCAATTCCTCAAGAATAAAAAAGGGGGTGATACATATACCCAAGTGACTTCAAGATGCAGGATTCAGAGTGTTGTCATTGATTCGAGAGCAAGGAAAACAATGCAGTGTAATAGCCAGCTCTTTCCAAGTTGTTTGACGCAGCAATCGGGTCAATGACACGCTCCCAAAGGGCGAGCTGCCTTGGCTTGTATACTTTGTTGCCGATTCTTGATTTAGACCCACTAAACCTTTAAATCGCCGCCGCGTCTACAAACCAAGTCAGTCTCGCTGAACCTAGCATCTTGAGGTTACTTGGGTATATACCACCCCTCCTATCTTTCGACTTAATAAAGATAGCCGTTTATCTTACCAACGATTCATCCCATGCAAATCGAGCAAACAACTGCTGCCAAGTCTCATCGATATTGGCTTTCATCACGATTTCTTCATCAGTGAACGGATGCACAAAGCGCAGCACTGATGCATGCAACAATAAGCGATGGGAATCAAATTCCGTGCGATAAAGTTTGTTGTGTTTACCGTCACCATGCGTCGTATCCCCAACAATTGGATGACGCAGGTGCGCCATGTGGCGACGCAATTGATGCTTACGCCCTGTCTTTGGCTTCATCTCCATCAAACAGTAGCGTGTAGTTGGAAACTTACCCGTAGAGTATGGCACTTCCACTTTCGCTAACGGTTTGTATGCCGTTACGGCGTCTTGCGCTTCTTTCTCTTGTGAAGCGAACTTATCAGCGATCTTATCAAGCTCAACTTTCAAGGCGTAATCAAGAACACCTTCTTCTTCAATCCAGCCTCGAACAATTGCATGATAGGTTTTCTCCATCTTATGCTCAGCAAACATAGGCATCACTTGCGATGCGACTTCACTGGATAAAGCAAAAACCAGTACACCTGAAGTTGGGCGGTCCAACCGGTGCAATGGAAAAACATGCTGACCAATTTGATCGCGCAATGTTTGCATCACAAACTGAGTTTCGTGCTTATCCAACCAACTTCGGTGTACCAACATACCCGCAGGTTTATTAACCGCGACAAAATACTCGTCCTGATAAACGATCTCTAGTACCACTGGCTCAACCGATGGTGATGTTTCTTGTTCTGACATTGAGGTTACTTACATAGTTCGTCGATGGTTCGAATGGTTACCAGTAGCTCGGCGTAATGCGGCTCTTGTTTCCATACTTCTGCAAAATACGGCTCGATAGAAAAGCCTCGAGGTAAAGGTTGATTATCTTCAACTAACGCACGCATACGGGCAATAAAGATCCATTGTAACCACTCATGTGGATGCAGCGTGTCAATCGCGAAAGGTTCTGTACTCTGTAGCGCTTCTGCAGAGGGCGTAGTTTGTTGCCACAACTCATGATGCTGCAGTTGTGCCTCAAGTTGTTGAAGTAAGTCGACCAATTGGATGTTTGTTGCCATTAATTCCGTCTCGAACCTTGAATTAGCCAAGAATGATACCATTTCTTGTGAAAAGAACATTAGGATGTCGTATTTAATGGAAAACATTCAAACCCTCACTCAGTTGCTAAGCAACAGTCAGTGTGAGTATCAAATCTTCGACCTTGGTCGTCGTATCAAGACCATCGAGCCACAAGTATTTGCTGACGTGGAAAAAGGTCAATGCCCATACCCATTCCCAATGCAGAGAAAAGCACACTTGGCGATCGCATACTGGAATGAGCAAAAGCAACCTTGGATTTGGTTCTTAAAGTTCGAGCTGGATGAGCGAGGTCTGCTAAAGCAAGCGGATATCGGCAACTTCATTAAATACGTCGTAGAAGCGATGGGTACTCGCCTAAGTGAAGAAATGACAGAAGAGCAGCAACAAAAGCTCTCTAACAACCCATACACCTTCAAACCCGCAGAAGAAAAGATGGCAGTCTTCCATAGCCAAGTTCGCGCAAACTTGGACTTACCCACCAGCCAATACTACGAGCATACTCAGCACTACTTTACGGGCGGTTTAGGCTGGGAAAACTGGCAAACAGTTGGTCTGCAAGGTATTACTGATATGGCGGCTCGTCTGGGTAAAGAACAAAATGCCGTGACTTTGCGTAAAGCCCTTAACTACTTACCCAATGAACCGCTATACGCCCTACTTGGTGCGTTAGAGCATGTTGATTTGCAAGAACGTTTGGCTAAGCGCATTGCAGAGAAAGCGCAGCAAGAGATCGAAAGTAACGAGCCCGATCTGTTCTTACTCTCAGCTTTAATCCGCTCTCTAGCAGGCGCACCAACCGAGATTTCCTTGCCAATCTTGAAGGCAATTTTACAAAGCCCACGCTTAAGCCACCAAGAAGTACTAATCGGTATTGCAGGTCGTACGTGGCACCTACTGGCTGATGCTAGCATTGCTGAACAATTTTTATTGCGCCTCGCACAAACTGGTAATCAGGCTTTATTTAATCAGCTATTTGCCGATTTAGTTATGCTGCCAGAGCTAAGAATGGTATTGCTGCCTTTGCTGCACTCTAGCCCATCGGAAGAGCTAGCGACTGCATTGGTGAAACTGCAGCAAGCAACAAAGGGATAATGAAGGATTAGGGATGATCGGTGACCTATTGGCTATTTTAGGACTGTGCTTTTTCTGCTTTTTGTTTTGGCAACAACGACGTCAATCAGAGTTGGCAAAAGCGGCGATTACGCGTAAATGTGAGCAGTTAGATCTTCAACTGGTAAGCATCGCTTTTGGTGCCCATAAACTGAAAACGCCAGACGGAATCTGGCGTTGGCATACAGTGTATCAATTTGAGTTTTCATCTCTTGGTGATGATTGCTACCAAGGTGAATTGACGATGATCGGGTTTAGGCCGCTGAACTTTCACCTACCGCCACATCGCTTGTAAATTCCATTTCAAAGTAAGGGCCGTAAAGGTCCTTGCTCTCTCTCGTCTTTATAAATCCTAGTTTTTCCAGTACTGCCATGGATGCTTTGTGATGGCTATTCACATTTGCTTTGACTTTGTGTAGCCCAAGCTCACGGCATGCTTTCGGGAAAAACGCCTTTAGCGCTTCTGTCGCTAACCCTTTACCCCAATAAGCTTTATCAAAGATAAACCCTAGCTCAGGTTCATGATCTAGGTTTGAAATGAACACGTGTCCCATATAATCACGGCTGGTACTTTCAAGCACCGCCATACTGTGGACATTCTCATCATCCAGAATCTTCTCAAACAGTTGTTTGGCAGAAGACACCGTATGAGGTCCATTCATCTCTGCGCGATTTTTAGCACAGCAATTCAACATCACGAACTCTAGTTGCAACGACTCATTGTAGGGTAGAAGAAGCATTCTTCTGGTTACTATGGTCACATCTGTTCCTTGATTACAGCAAACTTAATTTATCCACATAACAAAAGTTCAATAGCTTTGAACATGTTATGCGGCACATAACGCCTTTTTGAGAAGCCGAAAGTTAAACCAACTGATTGGAAAGGATATTGATCTGGATTGTTTTTTATTCAGTGTTATGAGGAATTTATAAATAATGTGATATTGCCACTTTCAATCATCCCAAAATATGAAAGGGCTTAAATAAGAAAGACCCCGACACAAGCGTATCGGGGTCATAGTCTTACTCGCAGCAGTCCGGCTACTAATTAGTGCTCCATGCATCATCCATAATAGTGGCTGATTCCGTCAGCTTAGTCCTTACGTCGCCGTCCTAGCGGTGTCCTTATCATCCTGATAGCTAACATTCCCCGTTAGCGCACATCACTTGTTCCTTGAGCGGTGTCCCTTGCATCATCCTGATGCTGTCCCTACCTCAATCCTATGAGGGGTCCATTGTCTATCCTTAGTCATCAACATCCTATTGATGATTGTGTCCTTACAATGTCCTACGCTCCTTGCTTGATCATTCATCCTGAATAACCAAATCGTCTTCCTGACGATAACCAAATCCTTGGTGCTTTCCTGTTCCATGTCTGCTTCCTGCCGACAAGGTTTAATTTACGCTTTTCCCTTTAAATCACAATCTACCCTAGAAAATCTTTTGGCAAAAAACTTAGTTAAAAACATGTTAAAATCAAACTTTTCAATAGCTTAGCTTAAATATTTTCTATTTAACTGATGACGAAATCGTTTTCTCTCACAACCACTGTGAGAGATCTCGCACAAGGCTCTGCCGAAATTGCTATTCGCTAAAATCGACCGTGCAAAGTATGATGATAGAAGTCATTTTAGTATGGATAAATTATGTTAACTCAAGACGTCACTAAAGAGCTGGAAGCCGTGATGGAGCAACTGCAACAGCAGGGTAAAGAACCCACTGTGGCTCTGGTAAAAGCTCGCATGAAAACACCTGTGCCTATGCCAGCACTGATTGCGACTATTAAAAGTTGGAAGAGCGCAAACCGCATTCCGAAAGTTGAAGTCGCGGTCCAAAAACCAAAAGAAGAGAATCGCATTGCTGCACTTGAAGAGACAGTAGCCAAATTGACTGCTCGTGTTGAAGAACTCGAAGCGAAATTGAGTGAGAAAACGTCATGAAATTATGGGTAGATGCGGATGCCTGTCCGAAAGTTATTCGCGAAACAATCGTACGCGCGGCTGAACGTACTGGTGTTGAATGTACATTTGTGGCAAACCATGTAGTGCCAGTACCCAAGCGTGCCAATATTCACTCTTTGCAAGTACCGGCGGGCTTTGATATTGCCGACAATGAAATCGTTCGTCGTGTAGAAGCCAATGACTTAGTGATTACCTCTGATATTCCATTGGCAGACGAAGTGATCAGCAAAGGAGCTCAAGCATTAAGTTCACGAGGCGAGTTATATACTAAAGACACCATCAAAGCGCGTTTGAACATTCGTGATTTTATGGACACCATGCGCTCAAGCGGTATTCAAACAGGCGGTCCTGCGGCTCTGTCTCAAACTGAACGCAGAGAGTTTGCTAACCATTTGGATCGTATTTTAGCCAAATTTAAGAAGTAAAACTCTCACCTTTTAAATTGAGCCAGTTGATCAACACCTGGCTCATTAGTGAATATTTTGTACTCAGTCTTGCAAACAAAGCGTGTTATCGCTCCCATTCGCATTGTCTCACTTATTTTTTTAACCTTTTCGATATAGACCCAATATGCAACTTAAATTATTTTGAACGGCGTTTTTAATAACTTTGTAGAAAATAATGGGCTTTAATATCCTTTCCAGTGGAAGCTATCTGCCAGTCAATCAATGGTCAGATCGGGAGATGGATCGCTTCCTAAAATTACCCTCAGGGACTTGTCGAAACAAATTTGATGTTGAATATCGTCATGTAGCCAGCACGAAAGAAACCGCTGTATATATGGCAATGCAAGCGATAATGCAATGTCTCGGCAACACACACTCGCTAAGTTCTGTTGACCTCCTTATTTATGCCAGTGGCACACATCATCAGGCTTTACCTTATGATGCTTCAGCAGTTTTAGCTGCATTAGACGCCCCGACATCGCTAGAAAGTTTTGATTTAAACAGTACCTGTTTGTCTTTTCTCTCAGCTCTCAATCTTGCTCAGAACCTTTTCATAGCAAAACGCTACCAACGTATTATTATTGTCACCAGTGAGCTCGCTACGGGCATCACACTGAATCGCAGCTTCACACTCAAACCTGAAGTTGCGACCTTATTTGCCGATGGTGCAGCAGCGTTTTTACTAGAGCAAACAGAGAATGAAGGGCTGATCACAAGCCACTTTGAAACGCATCACGCTGGGTATTCATTCTGTCAAATTAAGGGGGGAGGCAGTCATATCAACCCGCATACTTCAGAGCATCAAGCCTATTTGAAAAACTGCCAATTTGAGATGGAAGGCAAAGCACTGTTTAAACATGTGCGCAAAACTTTGCCAGCGTTTCTTGAAAAAGGCTTTGGCTCCTCTCCAGTCACTCTTCGCGATATTGACTACTTTCTTCCACACCAAGCAAGTGCTCACGGTTTAAAGAAGTTACCCTCACTTGTAGGTTTACCGAAAGAGAAAACCGTTAATCACTTTTCTACTTTGGGTAACCAAGTCGCTGCGTCACTGCCGATAAATTTGCACTGGCTACGCAACCAACCAGGCACACAAGGGAAACATGTGTTATTGGCGGGCACTGCTGCTGGGCTCTCGTTGGGGATGGGCGTACTTAAATTATGAGAATATTAGTCACAGGTGGCAGTGGTATGCTGGGCAGTGCGATTCTACGAATGTTTCACCAGCAACATGAACTGCACTTTACTGCGCGAAATACTGTCATCGCAAAACAACTCACAGACCAACTCAATGTCACACCGCATTTAATCAATTTAGAGGATAAATCAGCGGTTCATGAAGTATGCCAAGGTATGGATGGGATCATCCATTGCGCTGCACTCTCAAGCCCTTGGGGTAAGTGGGAAGCATTTTATCAATCCAATGTAGATGCTACAAAAAACCTTATCTGCGCAGC
>NZ_JAPPTO010000028.1:0-74870 GCF_027587135.1 Vibrio sp. MM46 | reverse complement strand
AAAAAATATGTTTTTCAGCGACTTCACTCGAAGACCGATCGATGAAAGTACCCCTAGTGGATCAAATCCTAATGGCTTAGATGATTTTGACGAAATAAAGCGTCAAATAAATAACTTAAATAAAGTAACCGGAAGAGTCTCATGGAAGACTGTTCAGACTCTGTCAAAGAAGATTCTTAGCACTCAAGGTAAAGACTTTCGATGTAGCTGTTACTTTACGGTAGCCGCCACCCACAACGATGGCTTAAAAGGCTTAGTTGAGGGTTTGAACTCGTTGCTTGATTTGTGTGTCGTGTATTGGTACACCGCCTACCCTGAACACGCAAAGGCTAATGCTCGTATCAGTGCCATCGAATGGATGGTTGAATACACCGAGAAACGAATCAAAAAACAACGAGTTTTACCAGAAGAGCTTCCTCTCATCGAAGCGGCACATCAATTATGTTTACGCATCGAGGAAGAGTTGCGTCTTCACTATGGCATTAAGGCTCCATCTTTTGGTCGTATTCGTCGTATCTTGAATCAATGGATTGAAGAGATTAAAGAAGCGAAAGCCAAAGAAGTCATGGCATTAGAAGCGAAGCAAACTAAGCCAGAGCCGCCTAAACCAGTCACTGGAATTAAAGTTGATATCGCACCACCACCGAAGACCAATGCGAAACATATACCACCAGCTCAAGAGCCTGAAACATCCAAATCAAGCCGCGTTGTGCTGCTCTCCGTGGTTGGACTACTGGGTGCGGCTTTGGCTTCTCACTTTATTTATAAGCAACATCAGTTTCAGACACTAAAAGTTGAGATTGAGCATGCCTCTTTGACAGAGCTGACGAACATCGTCGGCTCATTTAGCGTTGAAAACAAAGATCACTCCCTCTCTTTACGTTCAGCAACGATAGAACGATTAGATACGTTGATGACGGATTGGACGCTCGATCCTGTAAAAGTAAGCAGAGTAAATACGATTGATGAGCTCACTCATGAATTGACGGAAATCTACCCTGACTCATCTTCAGCTCAACAACTTCGTGAGAATTTTTTAGATCAACGTTCTCGTTTCGAAAATGAATTCGATGTCATATACAAACGCTTTACCTATGCTAGGACGGTATTCGCTAATGTCGCTAATCAGAATTCAGATAAAGACTCTAAGAAGGCGTATGAGTATAGCAATTCACTATTTCCCCTTCTGGGTCGAATAGAGTTTGCAGAAAAAAATGCGCAGCAAAAGGAAATTGAGCGCTCCCTCCTTTTACTGAACACCTACCTATATAAGATTAATCAGTTAAAAACTGCGTCAAACGACAATAAGTAACAATACAAGTAAAGAAGTTATAGGCTTATGTTCAAACAAAAAATACTAAGAAACCCGATCGTGGTTTCTACCATAGTGGCTTTAATCTTGGCTGTAATATTTGCAGCAGTATATTTATTCTTACTCGAAGATGCAGATAAGCTTTATCTATGGATTGGTCTAGGAGTCATTGCTACCTTTTATCTTATATTCCAGTTTTCATTGTGGCTTAAGAAAAAGAACAACTCAAAAGCACAACGTTTAGAAACCGAAGAAGAGGCGCTTTCAATGGTGATTCGCCCTCTTCTTTCTAACGCTGGAAAAAAGCCAATTTATCTAATGATTGGTAATAAAGGTTCTGGACGACGCCAATTTTTGTTTAACTCCAGTGCGATTAAACCGATGGACCGTTCTCGTACGGCAAAAAATGACTTCTTTGAATGGTATGAGTCTGACAGTGCCGTTTATGTCAAACCAGACCAACGCCTCGTATTTCAAGAGGTATCCAGTAGCGACGCATCATTGTGGAATACATTCGTTGATGAAGTTATTCGTCATCGCCCAAGAAAACCATTTTCTGGATGTCTATTCTTTACAGACTTTGAATTCATGATCGTTTCAGAATCAGAGCAAAAAGACTACACGATTACTGCCCTGTTGCAGAGACTAAGCTCTATCAGCGAGAAAACGTCTTCAGCACTGCCTGTTTACATGATGATGTCTAAGCTTGATAAGCTAGATGGTTTCAAAGAATACGTTCATTTCAGTTCTCTTAAGACTCGTGTAGAGTTTCTTTCCATTCCTTTAAAAGAAGCGAAAGGCGTAATCACTGAGTACTATCGTGACGGATTCCGTAACTTAGTGAAAGTGCTGGAAACAAATGCGTTAGACGCATCCGCAAACTCAGCGGATATCGACGAAAAACAAGCCATTCTTGCTTTCCCAAAACAGTTTGAACTTTGCCAAGCAGAAATTAGTTATGTACTTGAACGCCTTTGTGATGCAAACAGTGGTGTTTACTCTCTCGATATTCGTGAGATCTTCTTCTGTTCTAGCTTGCAAGGCGGTCGTAAGTACAACTTGTTGGCGAAAAGCTGCAGCAATTACTTCAATTTGCCGATCATTGCTTCTGAGCACACACAACTTACAGAAACCCCTTACTTCTCTCGTTTCTTGATTGATTCTCAGATCTTACCGGAGAGCGACTTTGCGGGAGAAAACAAAACGTATCTGCGCTTGATTCAGCGCCAAAGCCATTTAGCTATGCTGGCATCAGTTATTCTATTAGCTGGCGGCGGCTATTTCTTTGTCACAACACTAGATAGCAACTTGCGTGTGATTAACCAACTGCTCGGCATTGACGACAAAGGGCAGGTAGAACAAGAAGCAAGCTTTAATCAGCTATTAGTGAGTGCGACTCGTGCAATTCAACCTTCATACAGCGCATGGTTAGAAGGTTCTCGTGCGCTTGATGAAGAAGTACTACCTTTGAACATCAGCCGCTTGGACCAAACGACAAGACTGGCCTACGAAGCACTGCTCAAAGAAGTCTCACAACAGCTCATGCCAGTTGTTGAGAAAGGCTACCGTCTGGAACTGACTCATAATCAGCACGACATTACTGCGACACTGCCTTTACTCAAAGGCTACTTAATGCTGAATGATCCATCCAAGCGCGATATTCAATTCCTACGTCGTCAGACGCTACAAACATTAAACGATTTGAGTGACAAACCAGATGTTGTGAATCAGGCAATGCGTTACCTGGATGCTTATTTCCGTACCCAGTTCGCCCCTGTCGACATCAACATGGACATTGTTCGCGCTACTCGACGCTCATTGCTTGCTCACTCTAACGTAGATCTTGTTTATGCTGGTATATTGAACCAAGCAGATGCCATCGACCTTGGCACGCTCGATCTTCAACGCGCGGTTGGCTTCGAATTCAATAACGTTTTCAACGAACCACTCGACGATAACCGCTTGGTCATCGATAAGGTTTACACTTCAACAGGCTTTAGTACCTTCTATCGCCCTCGTGTGGATTTGATGTCACAACAAGTGATCAGTGACAACTGGGTTCTTGGTTTATCTAACCATGTGATCCCTACGAAACAAGAACAAGAAGCGTTCAAAACTCAAGTCCGTAAGAAGTACACCGATGACTACATCAACTACTGGCGTAATGCGCTGAGTGAACTGAAAGTCCACCATTACAACAATGTCGGTGATCTAACCAATGCTATCGACTTAATTTCAGGTCCATCTTCGCCGATGACCACAGTGTTAAAGCAAGTCTACGCCAACACTCAGTTCTCCCCTGTCGGCGAGAAGAATGCATTGATTGCTAAAGTAAACCCGAAACTGGCAGAAGCAGCAGATTCGGCATCAGAAGCAGTAGAAGAAGCAGTGAAGCCTGACTACTTGTTAATGAAGCGTGTCGAACAAGCCTTCCACCTGTTGAACCAACTTCAAGTCAGTGAAACACCTAACTCCCCTACTCCGTGGGATGAAACGATTGCAGCATTAAGCCGTGTTCGTACTTACATGAAAGACATCGCTGATGCGCCAGACCCGCAAATGGCCGCACTTGCTGCAGCCCAGCACCGAATGAACAGCACTGAAGCCGATCCATTGATTAAACTTAAGCAGATTGCTCAGAAATCGCCAGAGCCAGTGCGCAGTTGGTTACTTGATGTCGTTCAGCAAAGCTGGTCAGTGATGATCAAAGAATCAGCAAAAGGCATTCAAACCCAATGGTACAGCGAGATTTACACCAAGTTTAAAGAGCTAGGGCTTGGTAAATACCCATTTGATCTGAACGCGACAGAAGAGATCTCAATTGAAGACTTCGAGCTGTTGTTCGCATCAGGTGGTTTATTAGACACGTTTATTCAGAAGAACTTCGCACCGTTCTACGATACTAACTTGTGGACACCAAAACAGGTAGATGGCGAAACCATGCCTCTTTCTCCTGCCCTATTGGTGCAATTGCGCAACTACAACGTTATCCGCGATACGTTAATCAATAAGAGCACAAACCGAGTTTACATCCCGTTCAGTGCGAAAGTACTAGACCTTGATTCGAGTGCTATCAGAGCCAGTCTGAAAATTTCAGACACTGATATCAACTACTATCATGGTCCGAGCCGAATTCGTGAAATGGAGTGGCCGCCGCAGAACGGTGACTTCAATATAAGAATCACGATCCAAGATGTGACAGACGAAGGCAAACAACACGTTCTAAATAAGAGTGGTCAGTGGGCGATATACAGATTGCTAGGTGATTCGACCCTGACAAACACTCATAACGGTAGCTTCGTCAGTGACATAAAAGTGTCAGGAAGGGATTTGAGCCTTCGTATCACCCCTTTGACACAGAAAAACCCATTCACTCTAGCTGAGCTGTATAACTTTACACTCCCAGAGTCGATTTAATAACAATATAAAAACCAGAATAGGCAGAACACATGATTTCAAACATGACTTTACAAGGCTTAGACAAGTTAGATCGTAAAATACTTTCCAGTCTGTTATCTAACGGGCGAGAGTCGATTGCGAATCTATCTCGAAATATCGGTTTGTCTCGTACTGCTGTTGCAGAAAGAATTAATAGATTGGAAAAAACGGGGATTATAAAAGGCTACACTGCACAAATCCGCGTTGAAAATGAAGGTCGCAAAGCTGCCAGCTACCTGCTGATTTCTTGCGAAAAGGGCAAAAAAAACGACGTAACAAATGCCCTTAAAGAAATTCCAGAGGTACGACTGACAAGCGTTGTAGGTGGTAGCTTCGATATTATCGCGCTTATAGAAGCACCAGACCTTCAGTCTATTCACCATCTATGTAATGAGATTGAATCTTTTAGCGGTATTCAGAAGCTCGACACGACGGTTGTTCTTCATCAACCAATCAGCCGATAAGTTTTTGGTTCCCGCCAAATATTCTATACAGACGAAAAAGCCGCGAACAACTCGCGGCTTTATTGTAACTGGCGTTTTCCCCATCATATGATAAGCATTAGATGCTGCCAATCAGGCGAATCTTAGCGTCTTTGTCACCCGGATTACCAAGCCAAAATGTTTGCCCTAACTGGTTCCCTTCCCCATTCCCCAGTTGGTTTTCAGGGATAGTATCGAGGTTAACCGTTAACTTAAGATCCCAAGACATCGGGTCACGCAAAATAAAACGCATCAAACCTACTAAGGTTTTATGTAACTCACCATCGTAAGAAAACTGCTTAAAAGTTTCAAAATCAATGTTGTCGATGCACAAATTAAACTTACCGTTTAAGTCTGCAATGCTTTGCCCTAAATGTAAGCTTTGACCCAACACACAATTGGAACGGTTTAATTTGTTTCGCTGACTCTCAGCAATTTCAACACGCCTATATACCCACTCTTCGATACGGACACTAGGTAACGAAAAGTAGTGTGAAACTATACCTGAAATCAACTTAGGAGAACGTGTGCGTGTGGACAGTTGATTCACGTAAGAGAGAATTTTCGCTCGATCTAACTCAGCGACGTCGCAATCTTGCATTACGCCGGATAGACCAGCCAAATGCAGTATACGCCCGGAAAAAGCGTCGTTCGCACCACTTTGATACTGTACATGGTAACGGTATTTCTTCCATACGCGATACAGCAAACTGGTATAGCGATTATGGAAGAAATCAAAAAAGTCTTTTACCGGATTGTCATCTGGGTCTCGCCCTGCAAGTTTCTCAGTATAAGAAGCTGGCAGTGGTGAGCTAGAACCATGCAATCCAAGAAAGTTCGTTTCTACGCGTGAATACTGCTGCCCGTTTCTTTCCATATGAGTGATAAATTCCATATCGCTCTTTGGAAAGCAAAGGTTTGACGACACACTGAACTCGATACGTTCTTGATGAAAGTATTTGTTCTCACCGACTGCGATAAACTTAGAATTTGGTTCAAGCTGGTAATGCTTCTCAAGCAGCAACACCGCTTGGTAGAAGCTAAACTCATTCGACTTATCAGAAAGTGTATTAATCATAGAATCGTCTGCTGCCCAATGAGGCTTGCCCAGTTGTAAACTTCCCCGGTTGCTTCATCAAACACTTCCAGCTCGGTAAAAGAGTTCACACTCGAATACAGACGAATGAACTCGTTCAGTACCGTTGCCATGAGAAACATATCGCCTTCGTTTACGAAGAATTGAGAGTTAGTAACCAACTTAAATTGATTACCACGTACTGAAACGCCTCTGAACACACGGTCGATTGGTTTCATCTCTGAAGAAATAATGCCATCAAGTCGATGAATCGACGCGCGATGTGCTTGCCTGTCTACACGAGAATGAAAGTCGTAAGTAGAGAGCAGAACTTTCAACACATCGATATTCGCTAAAGACAAATAGTTGAGCGACATATTGGCGATCAGCTGCCATTGAAGCTCGCCGTTTACCTGAGGGCTGACCGATTGGGTCGGTTTTGTGATGTTTCTAAACGTCGCATACGTTGGTGATTTATGGGTTGCATAAGTGATGTCACCTACCGACAGACGTTCGGCTAGGTCCGCGTTACTGCATTGCAGTTTCATCAATACTGTTTCGGTACCTAAATCCGCAATGTCACCATTGTGAGTATGGAACGAGATATAGCGCTCTAAACCCCTTCCGCTTACTCGCTCGCCTACCTTCGATTTGTAGAACTCTCGTTTATCACGTTGGTTGATTTGGTGCTCAAAAGACTCGAATTCGATAAGCGGTTTGCGACGGCGCTCATCTTTACTCCAGCTCTCTACTTGCTCAATCGAATACACTTCATAGTGTTCTTGGGTGCTGCTCTGCGGGCGAACTTTGTATTCATTCCGGCGGTGCTCTAAACGAATTGGATCCCCATCCTTTTGGAACAAGTTTACGGCGGGTGTGCAATGCAGCCTTAAATGTTTATCTTTAAGCACGACTTCTGATGGCAATGCGCGCTTAAAGTGGAATTTGATTTTCACCGTACTGCGCTGTGGGATGCCTTTTAGCCACTCGAGTCCTTTTATATCGAAGAACATAAACTTATCTGGCAAAGAAAAGAACTCTTGCAGCAAACGATAACCCGCAAATGAGTTTTTGCTATAAGGCAGCAGCGCCTCATCTTCTTCATGCCCTACTGGCGTAACGTATTCTGGACCAAGACGATGTTTGTAGCCGCCACCGACATCCAGTTCAACGTAATCCAAATAACGGAATAGCCATAAAAACACCGTGCGAGTGATATGAATCTCACCATGCAGGTGTAGGCGCAACGTATCCAAACTGATGCGAGACAGTTCAAGCCCATGCTCGGTTGACACCGTGACATCAATCGCCGAGCTGGTGCGACTGTTGGTTTGTTCAATGTTGGCAATCGTGATTGGGTATAGATTTACATCGTAACAAGTGCGGAAAAGGCACTGAGTACCTTCCACCTGTTCGCTTGCCATCTCTGCGCCACGTTTTACTAGGGTTTTCTCAGTAACACTGCCCGTATGTGGTTTGAGTTCACTGATACACAAAGACGGAATCGAGCGCATGTAGTGGGGCCAAAGCAACGTCATTAACGATTGTGTTAACTCTGGTAGCTCATCGTCTATCTTTTCTCGAATACGCCCGGTCAGAAAAGCAAAACCTTCAAGCAGTCGCTCGACATCTGGATCGAAGGTTCCTTCAGAGAGAAAGTGAGTTAACTTCGGGTGATATTTGGCAAACTCACTCCCCGACTCACGCAAATACGTGAGTTCATCTTGAAAGTATTTACTGTTACTCAAGTGGCACCTACTAAACGTTAAATTGACCGTCGGTTCCCATGTAGACATCGATCGACATTGGGACTTTACCGCCGTTATGGGAAACTTCGCCGTGAATACCAAAACCGAGTTGTAGTGGGTTATGGTGATCTTCACGGTAATGAACCTCGACATTCAGAAGCCTCGGCTCAAAGCGTTCTATGGTTGATGTGATGTTCTTTTGAATATGACGAACGAGGTTCGTATTGTTGGAAAGCACGTCGTTAAAATCTGGCAGCCCATAATCACTGTCTATCATCGCGTTACCAGAATGCGTGTTCAGCAAATCAGCAAGATGAGAATGAATGGACTCGATCAAATGCTTGTGAGACATCACTTTCTCGTAGCAATTCTTTGGTTCACCTAGCTCGATCCGCTCTAAAAGACGATAACCTTTTTCCATGTTCGGTCCTACGAAAAAAGCAGCCAGTCTTCACTGGCTGCTTGTTGGTTTAAGCAAAGGGCTATTGGTCTAGTTTACCAACTAGAGACAAGTCGAAGCTTGCGCCCATGTACTTAAAGTGAGGGCGCACAGACATTGATACTTTATACCAGCCAGGGTCCCCTTCTACGTCTGATACTTCAACCTTAGCAGCACGCAGTGGACGACGACCACGAACTTCCGCTGGCGGGTTCTCCTGGTCAGAAACGTATTGACGAATCCATTTGTTCAGTTCGATTTCTAGGTCAGAACGCTCTTTCCAAGAACCGATTTGCTCGCGTTGTAGCACTTTGATGTAGTGTGCTAGACGGTTGATGATGAACATGTAAGGAAGCTGAGTTCCCAGCTTGTAGTTCATCTCTGCTTGTTTGCCTTCTGGCGTATTCGCAAACACTTTTGGTTTTTGAACTGAGTTTGCAGAGAAGAATGCTGCATTATCAGAACCTTTACGCATGGTTAGCGCAATAAAGCCCTCTTCTGCTAGCTCATACTCACGACGGTCAGAAACAAGGATCTCGGTTGGGATCTTGGTTTCGATTTGACCCATTGCTTCAAAGTTGTAAACCGGTAGGTCTTGAACTGCACCACCACTTTGAGGACCAATGATGTTAGGACACCAACGGTACTTAGCAAAAGATTCACTGATCTTAGACGCCATTGCGTACGCTGAATTACCCCATAGGTAGTTGTCGTGGCTATCTGTCACTTGCTCATCGTAGTCAAACGCCTTAATTGGGTTATCTTCTACAGAGTAAGGCGTACGTAGCATAAAGCGAGACGTACATAGACCTAGATAACGCGCATCTTCGTGCTCACGCAGACCACGCCATTTCGCGTACTGTGGTCCTTCGAATACAGATTTAAGATCTTTTAGGTTTGGTAATTCTTCGTAGCTGTCTAAACCGAAGAATTTAGCCGATGCTGACGTGATAAATGGAGCATGAGACATTGCACCTACGTTCGCCATGTATTCCATCAGTTTGATGTCTGGCGACGACGCTGACATGTCGTAGTCACAGATTACCGCACCAACAGGTTTACCACCGAATTGACCGTATTCACGCGTGTAGATTTGTTTGTAAAGACCAGACTTCACCACTTCTGGTGCGTCTTCGAAGTCATCAAGAACTTCATCTTTCTTCGCTGAGATCAGTTCAATTTGAATGTTCTCACGGAAGTCGGTGTGGTCAACAAGGTACTTAAGACCACGCCACGTTGATTCAATCGCTTGAACTTCTTCGCTGTGAAGAATCGCATCAACCTGCTTAGACAATTTTTGGTCGATTTCAGAGATCATCAAATCAACTAAAGATTGATCTACTTTCTCTGTGTTCGAGCTGCTTAGTAGCTCACTGATGAATGCTTCTACGCCGCGTTTCGCAACGTCAAAACCTTCATCACTTGGCTTTAAACGAGTTTCGTTAAGAATGCTATCCAGAAGTGAGCCTGATTCAACTAAGGCTGCTTCTTGTTCTGGCGCTTGTGCTTCTGCAGACATGGTATCCCTTACTCTTCTTTCGCTTCTTGGTCATCGCCAATGCTTAGTTCATCCAACAGTTTCTTTCTCGCTTCTTCATCTTGAAGAACCGATGCGATCTTCTTACGGAACGCAGGAACGTTACCTAGAGGACCTTTAAGTGCAACTAAGGCCTCGCGAAGCTCAAGCAGGCTGTTTAGCTCAGGTACGCTTTTCGCGATCGCTTCAGGAGAGAAGTCCTTCATGTTTTGGAACGTCAAATCAACGCCGATTTGACCACCTTCTTCATCAGAAAGACGGTTTTCAACGTTAACTTTAACGTTTGGAGACATGCCTTCTAGCACTTCGTTAAAGTTGTCTTTATCGATATTGATTGGAGTACGTTCTTCGATTGGCGTCTCATCTGCACGTGCAGTAAAATCACCAACAACCATCATGCTCAGCGGCAGCTCTACGTCATCTTGCGTATCACCAGTTGCTGGAACATAACGGATATTAATTCGCTCTTTAGGAGCCACCGAGCCGTCACGTGACATAATTAGTTCCTTATTTAACTCTTTAATTAGTCATAAATTGCTTTCCACTCTTCATACTTCTCAGGCAAAAGGTCCTTACTTCTGAATAACTGATGGAGTGTTTTTCGAATCAGGTCTTCTAACTGTGACGATAAGTGGGGTTCCCAGCTCGCGAGATTAAACGCTTTTTGTACTTCCCAACCCTTCTCAAGATAAGGCAGACACAACGGGTATAATCCAACAGACTGGTAAGCTGCTATCAATTGTAAATACAGCATGAACTGTCCACGTCCCGAGCTATCCAGCTCAAGTTTGCGGGCAAGTTCAGCGGCATATTCCCCTAGATTTTCTAGAGTGATATCCTCCATCGGCAGCGAATCTTCTTCAGAAATCACAACCGTTTGAACAACGGGTTGAGAAGACGAAGAAGTTGCATCTTGAGTCGATAACCAGCTCAAGGTAGCTTCATCTGCAAATGGCAAAGAATTCTTAAATGTGAGGTACTCGATGCCCTCTAGCGAATCAACAAAACGCTTCACTTCCTGTTTCACAGCAATTGCTGCGTCATCAAAACCCAAGTTATTGAGCATCAAAGACACCAAGTAGTGACCCGTCAGCCAAAACGGCGCATCAGTTAATGTGCGCTCCAAGCGTTTGATGGTGTCGATATCGCTTTCTTGATTGGCTTTATCTCGGTATTCCGTTTGTTGATCGGACGATACCGCCAAACTCAAAGGCGTTTGATTGTTTTGATGATCAGGCAGACCGTCAATGTCATCCCACGTTAGATGACGATAAATTCGGTAAGCCAGAGGATCACTTGGGTTGGCATGAAGCATCACTTCCGCGACTTTCTTCAAGGTGCGTTTCGAAGCGGTTGGCGACGAGAAGTCCGTATCGATATCGACTTCTTTTGTGACGGCTTTCTTAACTGGTGCAGGTTTAGAAGTCTGCAAAACCGTGTTAGATGCCGTAGTTTGCACATCACTCTGCACTGGCGTTTCTACCACTTCGGCTTTGGCAGGCTGTGCCGCTGGTGTCGCTTGTTCTATAGCTGCTGTTGCATCGTCGCTCTGATTGTCGACAGCAACTTGTTGAGACAACACATTTAACTGCGTACGAATCTCGAAGAAGTCCGCTTCCGAGTCTTGGTAGACGTCGTCGTACTGACGCTGCACATCTTCGATGGTTGAAATACAACTTGAAACTAATTCCCAAGACTGAGGGCTTTCAGCCAACTTGCTGCTCACCAACTTAAATTGATGGTTCAGCCACTCCACTGCGCCATCTCGACCTCGCTTTCGCGACGGATACAGTTCAACACCAAAACGATTTAACGCCTCACTAAGCAGCTTCAGACCTTGTTCAAAGCCTTGCAGTCCAAACTCTTCTGTTAGAGCGCGAACGAGGTAACAAATTGCTTTTAAATCTTTGCTGTGATGCTCTAGAACTTCAGTGGCATGTGTTTTTACGACGCTCCAATCTACCGTTTCACCAAACAATGAGCCGAATTTCTTTACTTCGGATTCCATCATTTCATAGCAAAATTCGTAGCGAGCATCCTCACCTACAGGTGCGGAATCAGAGATGGGAGCGAGCAAGCGTTCAATTTCAATGACTGACATTAACTTCTCCCCTCTACTAAGTAGTCTCTCAGAGCGCGTTCAACCGCGATTGCACCACGCGCAGGACGAGAAAGTTGATGACTTTTATCAATGGAGTCTCTAGCCATGCTCTCAAGCAGGTCGGTAATTTCGCCAAATTTCTTTGGGGCATTTCGCTCAAGGTCGGATAGTGAATCGTGCAGCTTTTGCTTATCAAATACGGATTGCTCAGTGACTGTACTAAACAAAATGAACTCGCTTCGAGCAACAATGAGATCCGTCACCTTTTTGTTGAGCTCTGGCGTATTACCAAAGTAAGCTTTAGCGGCTTTAGCCTCTTCAATGGCTTTGGTATAGAAGTGATCTTTTGCGTGTGAATCGATAGACGCATTGATATTTTCCATCACTTTATTTGGCAAGACTTGGCTATAGAAATAAGCTTCAGATTGATTTAATAACCAAGCAGCTTTCATTTCTTCGTCTGCAAGCTTTGCTTCGCCATCGAGGATTAAGTTCGCAATCTGTTCGTCTTTACTTCCTGCAACAGCAGAGATCTTCATTGAATCTATCGAAGCAACATTCAAACCAGCCATCACTTTGGTCAAGGTTTTGTCTGCGTATGGGAATAATGCTCCATCATCAACGAGTTTTTCTCGCAGCGTGACCAGCTCTTTGCGTAAATCCACCAGCGTTTTTGGTAACTCATCCGCCAAAGCTTGATAAGACGTCAATTGAGTCTGATTCTTTTTGTACAACTTAGACAGTTTCATTTGTTGTACTTGGTAAGCTTCACGATAAGGCGCAGTCGAAATCACGTCTTTTTCCATATCGTTAAGTGCAGTTTCAATCGCCCAAGGGGGTTGAGCCAAAAAAGAAGCCGTTTGCGCTGGTTTGATGGTGCTCACCAGTGGTGTTTCCGTTTGCGAGATAGGCTGCGACTTAACGATCGTTTTCCACTCTGGCTGATTCTGCTGGTACAAGTAGTGACCCGTTACTGCCACCACACTCAATACCAAACTCGCTTCTAGCACTTTAAAGCGACCGTAACTCGCTTTATCTTGAGGTTTACAGTGTGTCAGTAATAAATCGGCATTGCGTAAACTGCTAAAAATAGGAGCATTCGATTGTGAATCAATAGATTGAGTGTCAATACGTGCAAGTTGCTGGGCAAAGGAAATTGCCGTGTAGCCGTGCCCTCTTGGGTTATTAATCACCTGCTTAAGCAGTTTCCAAATATGGTTTGGAATTAATGCCGGACGTTTGCGATCTTTTAACTGTTTGTGCCAAGCATCACCAAAGATCGAACCAATAAATAGATGGCCAGTTAATAGCGCGAGCGAATATACATCGTCTTGTGGTTCTGTCGTACCTGTCTCGAGATACAGGGGGGACGCATAACTCAAACTCGCTTCAGCATGAGACTCGTTTTCACCGATGTAGCGCGCGGCACCAAAGTCGATCAACTTAACGTAGTCGCCCTCACTAACAAGAACATTTGACGGCTTAATATCAAGATGGCAAATACCTCGGGTGTGCATAAACTCCAGCGCACCCGCAAGTTGGTACACTAACCAAGCAATGTGGTCGTGGCGAAAACCTTTAGAGGAATGGCGTTCCATCTTCTCTGCCAGTGATTCACCTTGAATCCACTCGTACATTAAATATGGGCGTTCGAATTCGTTACCGATCTTAATAAAATCAGCGACGCTTGGGTGCTGAGAGAGCTCTAATCTGCTTGCTTCATTGACCAACATTTTATTGGCAATATCTGGGGCGTCTTCATTGACGACTTTACAGCAGATTTGTTTTTCTGGTTGACCCTTTTTGGCGAGATGATAGACGGTCGTCCTACCATTTTTCGATAACAGTGTGTCTAGCACATCAAATTGTGAAAAAAGTACATACTCAAGCTTTGGCTTATTTTTTTGCGCCAATCTTTGCTCGTTCTGTTTCTTTTTCTCAATGGCTTTAACAACCAATTGATCAATATAACCTTTGGCTGCTCCCTGCTTATCTGACACTTTGCACTCTTTTATCGAACAAATATTATTAGGCCGAAATAATATTTGCTGAAACATCCTTGTTTCAAGGCTGGTATTTAAAACGAACGGTAAACCTATTACTTTAGTGATAATTACTAAGTTATTAGACTCATTAACTTACGCTTTCACTACATCAATTATGTTGTTTTTATCGAGTAAAGGTTCTTGAAAAGACTTCAAGGATATTACTTTAAGAATCACACTAGCATGCCAATAATTGAAGCATCCCTTTGTCGCCATTAAAATCAAACATTAATAACGATGCCGGTTGGTTAAAGTGATGATTCTTAACCGTAAACGCGATAAGCGCAAGTGACGAACAACTGCCCATCATTCCCCATAACTCATTGATAAGATTAGGTTGTTCTGGATCAATGAAGCGTTCTGCTTTAGCACCTAGAGCAAAACCATAATCTTCCGTATGCGCGCGTAGGTTTGTCATGTCTGAATAAACTTCACCAAACGAATCAAGTTTTTTACTCACTCGCTGCACAAGTCTAAACATGCCTCTTCGGTCTGCGGTATTCAATTCTGTGTCGATATAACCAAGCTGTGCTTGAGGCTTAAGTTTCAATGTTTCTAAAGTATTTCTTCTGCAAAGAATTAACCCCGCTCCCCCCTCACTCGGAATAACACCCCATGGGTTATTCGTACTCATTACCATCGCATCGTCAATAAGCTCTTGCATCGAACTCACCGTAGAGTCCACGCTAATGCACATCATGGCGTCGTATTTATCCATAGACTTCATTGCCTGTAGCACGAAGCTAGGACCGCTTGCATGCACGGCTTCAACCACAGAAAGAAAGTCAGAATAGTCACTTTCACCGAGCCACTCTTGTATCTTCGCTAATGAAATTGTCGTTGGCACAGAAATAAGTAACGGAATCGGCTTCAAGGAGCGAGGTAGTTGGACCAAAAGGGAATCCAGTAAGTGAGCCGTTAGCTCACAGGTTTTTCCAAATAATTCGCTCTCTTTCGTGTATTCGATTGTGGCAAACGTAAATCGTTCAATACCGTCTTTACCGACCATTTGATCAAACCTAGCTAAGTCCGCCTTAGCCACGCTAGTAGCAACGTCCAGGTTCATTCCTGTAGGCGTCATGACTTCCATGCCTAACACGTAACGACCGGTTGAGTTAGGCATGCTCGCTTACCTCTTCTAATTGGGTGATAGACGTAGAGACCAACAAATGTTCTTTGTTCTGACAAGGAAACGCGGCTGTATAACTGATTGATACGGCTTTCTTTTCAGTATCAACGAACAAGGTATACATCGCCATATCGACCTGGTAGCTGCCGTCTTTGAAAGTGGCGGTTGCACGATACTTCTCTTTAGGAATGCGAAATGAAAGCGTGTCATCATGACAAAAGCCGCTCATCATTAAACGCTCGCCTCCATGAAGAAAACCTTTGCATTGTTGGTCGGTGGGCGCGCTTTGAAAAAAGCGCCTATCGAAGTCCAGCGGTAGCATTGGTTTGCGATTTTCAATCCAATCTTCATCAAACGTGCCAGCCAGTTTTTGGCGAGACTCAAAAAATGGGGGAATAGGTCCAAAGCCCGCCACTCGCAGATTTTTTGAAGTAGCACTCCACTCTTCTCTCGGGTAGAAAACCGAGGGCACTTTCTGCTCAAGTAACGCTTTATTGGAATCAGCGACACCACCGCCAATTCGGTTACGTAAGTCACCACCGATCGCGCAGGTGTAATCAATATCTCTTTCTATAAAGGGCGTCGGTTTACTGAGTGTGATACTCCCCCCGTGTTCAACCCACACGCGCTCTCCGTGGATAGCGAGAGTCTTATCGATATGACCATCAATCAGAACTCGGCACTCTTGGTATGTCACTGGCTTTTTCGCGTAGCTGCGCGCTTTGCCGTAAACAAGTACATCTGTGTTGTCTTTGGTATACGCAAACTCGTGGTCAACTTTCATCGCAGAGAAGCCTTCTTCGCCCAAATATTGGGGATCATCGAAGATTTCACTTTCACCTAATTCGTGCCAAACCACTCCATCGAATTGCCAAGTACGTTTAGCGACAACAACCCACACCTCATCGCCGTTTTCATCACGTTGAAAACGCCCTTTAAGTGATAGCTCTGGGTGCGCTTCAATATCCCATAACTGCATTGCCATTCCTTAAGTTGAATCGTTCGATCGCCGAAGGTGCGGCTTTTAAATTGTTAAAGTTCCAGTCTTGCTGATGGATCGGCATAGCCATATCCCATGGCACATAAGCTCTTGATTGAATACAGATTTGACGCCATAACCAATCGCGGAACATGACATCAACATTGGCATCTTGCATCGCCGCTAAAGTAGATTCGAAGCTCAATGCATAACCCATACGACTGGGTAGGTTTTGGACATACTTTTCATCTTCCACCCACTCGTTAAGCAAATCGATAATCTCTCCCCACTCATGCTCAACGCCAATGTCTTGCGGAGTCAGGGGAAGAAGTTTTCCGTAGACCACATACAATGCTTGAATCCAAACTTCGCCTTCATCTTCTTCTAAACTTTGCAAGTGATCGATGATTCTAGGTACTAGCCTGTGATCCCCACTCAGTGCAAAATCGACAGGAGCTAACGAAGAAGAAATATCAAACACTTCAAACTCTCTAAGCTCCAATAATTTTGCAAAAGTGAGTATTTGATCAGAAGGCAACTGACTCCGTTCAGTACCAAAATACTGACGGAACCAAGTGCCTCGGTCGCGTTTAGTAATCAAACGTTCAAACAGATACTGTTCGCCATTAGCATTGTCGTTGATCCATTCAATACCCTCTTCCACATCCTGCAACGCCAGTAATGGCAAAGCGATATTGGAAAGGATGATTTCCGCTTTGTGCCAACGTTTAATCAACGCAACACTCAATGCTTGGCGGACACGTAGGCACTCAAAATAATACGCGCTGGCTTTCACTTTACCTTCGATAAGTTCAGACATCACACTATCGATATGCTCTACTGGCGATTGCGTAACAATCACCATAGCGGTATGCCTGTCTAGCTCTTCGAGTAAACTCAGACCACACAAAAGGTTATCAAGCTCTGAGCCTAACTCTCCTTGAAGCATGATCCAGGTATAGATTTCTGGCTCTTGGTTTCTTAATTGATGAATCAACCCCGGTGCTAATCGATAAAACGATAAGTAAACCTGCTTGAGCTCAGCAATTTGGCGCTCAATGAGCTTGAGATACTCCAATTCACGACTTGGATAACCACGTTTATGAATTTGGACTCTTTGCCTAATTAAGAATCCGAGGCTCTCTGAGGCGATAGAAAGCTTTTCGTTGCAAAAGGTCAGCCATGTTGCTGGCAGTTGGGAAAGGTCGCTCACTGCACGTTCGGCTTTCGCCAACGCACCTTCAACGTCTTGATTGGTTATAGGTGCCTTTAGGTGCTCGACACCGATTCTTTGTCGCATCTACTTATCCATTGTTAGCGTACGAGAACGCGATAGCAGTCAGCTAGTAGCAATTAGTTAGTAATGATTAGTTATTAACAATCAGCTCGTTGTGCTCAGTTAATTGCTATCGTTCCACCTTGAATTTTTTGTGCTTTTTCTGCTTGAGAGGTGACGTACTTAGCCTTTGTGGTGATACGACCATCGCGCCCGCTATAGCGAGTTTCTGTCTCTCCGCTTTTAACGATCAGCTCCTGTTCTGTCTCAATCACCATCTTTTTGGCTCTTAATACAAATTCGTCAGAATCATCCAAAATGGAAAAGAATATGTCCGTCACAAATGGCAAGCTTAAGTCTTCGTTCAGGAATTCAATTCGACAACTTAACTGGTTATCGATGGCCATTTGTAACTCAGAACGACGAAAGCCACGCCCTAACCTTGCGGTAAGTGGCTGGTTAAATGGATTTCCATCAAAATTAACTCGAACACTGCCTGTGGATTCGTTGATGGCGACTATGGTTCCAAAGCGCGAAAAGCAAGCCGGAGTATCGGCTTGCTGTTTCGTGATAGTTTCTGTAGTAAGTGGTTGTTTTTCCATCATTAGTTAATCGCTACGTTACCACCCTTCACGACGACTTTATCGCTGCCCTCAATGGTGATTGAAGAGCCAGACAGCTTGATTGAGCCATCACTGTTCATCACTAATGAAGAGCCGCCTGTTTTCAACACAATCTTGTCACCACTGATGATTTGCGTCGCACCGTCGGCTTTGTATGATGTGTTACCTTTGACCGATACCGTTAAATTGCCGCCTACGGTTTGATTGTCATCGGCACCGATGTCCGAACTCTTAGACGCCCCTACCGTCAGGTTACTGTTTTCACCCACGTCCAAATCGTCGTTTTTACCGATCTTAGTTGTGCGGTTATCGCCAATTTCTAAATCAGAGTTATTCTTTACATACTGAGTTTCGTTGGCGTTGTAAGTGACGGTTACATCTTGCTCTACGGTCTCGGTAAATGTGCTGTTTACTTGCGTAGTCTTATGACCATCAATGGTTTCTTTGTGGTCACCATGCACTTCGTTGGTTTGATGACGCGCTACCTTTAAGAACTCATCCTGACCGATATCGCGGTAACGGTTGTTGAGTACTTTAGTCGACATATCTTTTTGAGCATGAATGTAGACTTCTTCTTGGTTTGCTTCGTCTTCAAAACTCAGCTCGTTGTAGCCTGTCCCCTTGTGTGTTTGGGTACGGAACGTAGTACGCGTTTTGTTCTCAGGTAGCGCATAAGGAGGGAAATGCAGACCGTTGTACACAGCCCCAGTCACTAACGGACGATCTGGGTCACCCTCAAGGAACGTGACGACCACTTCATGACCAATACGCGGCAAATACACAGCCCCCCAAGTTGGCGCTGCCATCGATTGACTTACACGAATCCAACAGCTTGAGTGCTCATCGTTATCACCATAGCGATCCCAATGGAACTGAACTTTAATTCGTCCGAGTTTATCGGTGTAGATCTCCTCACCAGCAGGACCAACCACAACAGCGGTTTGTGGACCATCAACAACAGGTGCAGCCAATTTAGGCGCTCTAAATACCACATCGCGTGGAATACAAGAGAACTGGTTGTAGTAAGTGGTTGGCATACCACTCGTTTCGTCTTCATGCACCTGTGGATCTTGCCCTGTGTGCATGACAGATAACATGAGGTAGTCACGGTTGATTTCAGCGCGAGGATGTTCACTGACATTAAAGCTGTAACCAGATGCTAAACGCATCACATCACTGCTCGCTTCAACCTGTTGATTATCAACAATATGTTCAGACATCCATTCCGTCGTTCTTACCTGCCCCATCGCAGGGTCCACGTAACGACCTGGGTAATCAAACTGCTTCAAGTCTTGGTCAAGATCGCCCGCATGCGTCATCTCTTGCGGGATCTTTGGTTGCTCATAGTTATAATCCGTGTACGTAACCTGACCCGTTCGCACCCGGTTAACTAACTCTAGATCGGAGATGTGCTCACGATCGGCAACGCCACCACCATCAGCATGATAAACAATCGGTCCAATGTAAGAAGCATTGATTGGCGAAGTCACCAAAGGTGCAATCGCATCATTACTATCCACTATTACCATGGTGTGATTTGCATCAGTATGGTCGAAGTAGTACCACATACCGTGCTCAGCCATCATGCGCTGAACGAAATGCAAGTCCGATTCACGATATTGAAGAACGTATTCTTTGGGAGGATATATGCCTGAAAGCTCGAAGCGATAATCGGTGACAGCCCCATCATCCAGCACTTCAGTAATAATATCTTGCGCAGACTTCTGCTGGAAAATTCGACAATCTTGACGCTGAGATAAAAACCAAGCTTGCGGCACCAAAACCAATTGGTATCGAGAGAAACGGCGCCCAGTCCCCAAATAGCGAACTTCATTCACGACACCGTTAAATACACGTGCAGCACCAACACCTTGTCCATAAAGGGTTAATGTGCCCGCTTTTCGTATTAACGCATCAAAAGAGATATCTGGATCAAGTGAAAGTAATGAGAGACTGATGTGAAAAGGTTTCGAAAGCTCTTCATTCACTTGAAAACTTTCTACTCGAAATTCATGCCCACATCCAGGCACTTCAAATTTAAATTCTACGTCATTCACCATATCTTTTACCTGATACAAATAATCGGATTAGGGCCAACAATTGTTGGCCCTGAATCTTTACGCAAAGAGCAATTAAGCTTCGCGTGGAGCACGCCAGTCGTCGTTACCCGCTGTACCACAGTTTTCGTGAGTCACTTCAATTGCACGGTAAGTGAACTTAAGTACTTCTTCTGTCACACGGTCTGCGGTTGCTGCGTCTTGACAGTGGTTCATACGAGTTTGGATATCTACAAGTAGCGCATCAATCAGTTTGATTGAGTAGTAGTGCTCTTGCTTACCTTGAACTGAAGTGCGGTAGAAACGAATCACACATTCAGGAAGTTTTTCACCAGATACTAGTGCGTTGAATAGTAGTGGAGAAGAACGGTCTTGAACTTTAGTTACAACAAGTGGGCGGTGTACACGCTGACCAGTTGGCTGACCGCTTTGTGGGTCACGTGGAACAGTTAGCACGTGATCAAGCTCTTGCACTAGGAACTCATCAACGTGAGCTTCTTGCCATGTGTTACCTACAGAGTCCGCAGAGTAAGTATCTTTTGTAATGTGACCTTGAGTTTCACCGTTGATAGACATATATGCTGGAGTTGGCATCGCTATTTCCTTTTCTAAAATCTGTTTTGTTTAATCACCAAATCGCTTATCACCGCGACTACTTGGTATATTCAAACTCCATGCCAACTAAAATAAACAATAAAATACAATAACTTACAAGAAATCAGCCATTATTTACCTATTTGTTAAGTACAATTTATTGGTTGAAAAACCAAAAAATTGGATTCAAATAATAATAAATTGTTTCGAATATAAAAAGTGGAAATAACCATATAACAACAAGACAATAAAGTTAATAAACCTAGCCTTTTGGTTATATTCACTATTAATTAATTCAAAATAACAAAGTATGATTCGCCACGATAAATATTACCACTAATACTCTCATTAAAATCACCAATAAACGCTAGTTAAAACATCTTGATAAAAAAAGAGCATTGTCACTTTTAGTATAATAGCCATTACATCTTTTCCTCTAAAGAATTAAATGGTCATGATAAATATAAACCTTTCTTCATTAATTCAGCGTCTACACCCGATAGCAAAAGTTGCACTAGAAGACGCAGCTGCACTTGCAGTTTCTGAAAAAGCAAACGAAGTTCAAATTGAGCACTATTTATTGAGTCTATTAGAAAGACCAAATAGTGATTTTGACGTCTTATTAAGTCATTTTGATTGTTCAGAGAACTTATTAAGACAATCGGTTCTATCTACTCTCGATACCAACGCCAAAGGGAATGGCAGCAAACCCGTTTTTTCTGCTTTATTAATTGAATGGTTACAAGAAAGCTGGCTGGTTTCTTCTTTAGATCTGTCTGAAACACAAATCCGCTCCGGTGCTCTGCTCCTTACTCTTGTTAGCAACCCTCTACGTTACGGTCAACACGGTTACGCCTCTATCCTTGAAGCCCTAAATCCTGATAGTCTCAAACGCAACTTTGCAGAGCTAACGAGCCACTCTATCGAAGCGCAAGTCGCCACGTCAGAAAACACTCAAGCTCGTGAAGATGGCTCAGCACTGAGCAAGTTCACGACCGACTTCACTGGTAAAGCACGCAAAGGCGAAATCGATCCAGTATTCTGCCGTGACCAAGAGATCCGCCAAATTGTGGACATTCTTGCCCGTCGTCGCAAAAACAACCCTATTGCGGTTGGTGAGCCTGGCGTTGGTAAAACAGCCGTCGTTGAAGGACTAGCACTTAAGATCGTGCAAGGCGATGTGCCTGACAACCTAAAAGGTGTCGAGCTTTATGGCTTGGATATGGGACTTCTACAAGCCGGGGCAAGCGTAAAAGGTGAATTCGAGAAACGCCTAAACGCTGTATTGGATGAAGTGAAAAACTCGCCAACCCCTATCATTCTTTTCATCGATGAAGCACACACACTTGTTGGTGGTGGTAACCAAGCAGGCGGCAGCGATGCTGCAAACTTGCTAAAGCCTGCACTAGCCCGTGGTGAAGTCAAGACAATCGCAGCAACAACCTGGTCGGAATACAAAAAGTACTTCGAGAAAGATCCTGCCCTTGCGCGTCGTTTCCAACTTGTGAAACTCGACGAGCCTTCTCCGGAACAAGCGGCATTGATCATCCGTGGTTTGCGCCCTGCTTACGAAAAATCACACAATGTATATGTTCGCGATGATGCCATCACCGCAGCTGCAGCGCTCTCAGCTCGTTACATTTCGGGTCGCCAACTGCCAGATAAAGCCATTGATGTTCTAGATACAGCATGCGCGCGTGTGAACATCAGTCTAAATGCCATTCCTGCGTCTGTAGAAACACTTCAACAAGAGCTTGCTGCACAACAGCGCGAGCTCGAAGCCCTTGAGCGAGATGCGCTACAACAAACAGGCGATAAACACAGTCTTGCTAATATTCCAGACCTAAAACTGGCAATGGAAGCAACAAAAGAAGAATTAGCAGAACAAGAAGCACAATGGCACAAAGAGAAAGAGCAAATCGAAGAAATGATTGCACTACGTTCTCGTTTACATGAGTTAGTGTCTGGTGAAACCGACGAAGAACAGCAGATTACTGATGAAGAATCAGAACATGAGCAAGACATTTCTCCATGCGCAGAAATGGATGAAGAAGCGGTTCGCATTGCAATTTCAGCCTGCCAAGAACAGCTAGACGCAATCCGCAATGACAACCCACTGGTTCACTTTGAAGTGGGTCCAGATGAAGTCAGCCACGTGATCTCGGACTGGACTGGTATCCCAATGGGTAAGATGCTTCAAGACGAAGCAGAAACCACTCTTAAACTAAAAGAAAGCCTAACACAAAGCATCAAAGGTCAAGAATACGCTATCGATGCACTGTCTGAAGGTATCCAAACTGCAAAAGCCGGTCTAGGAAACCCAGACGCACCGACAGGTGTATTCCTGCTCGTTGGTCCAAGCGGTGTGGGTAAAACCGAAACCGCTCGTGCAATTGCCGACCAAATGTTTGGTGGTGAGCGCTTCATGACGACCATCAACATGTCTGAGTTTCAAGAGAAGCACACGGTATCTCGCCTAATCGGTTCACCTCCGGGTTATGTAGGCTACGGTGAAGGAGGCATGCTCACAGAAGCCGTTCGTCAACGTCCATACTCAGTTGTACTGCTTGATGAAGTTGAAAAAGCCGATCCAGAAGTATTGAACCTGTTCTACCAAGTGTTCGATAAAGGCACACTGAACGACGGTGAAGGTCGTACTATCGACTTCAAGAACACGCTAATCATCATGACTAGCAACCTTGCAACGCATGAGATTGAATCTTTGGTTCATCAATCAAAAGACATTGATGCCAACATCATCGCAGAGGCTATTCGCCCTACTTTGAACCAGCATTTCAAACCAGCGCTATTGGCACGTATGTCGGTACTCCCGTTTGTGCCTCTGTCTGACGAGGCAATGACAGAAATCATCCACCACAAACTCAACAAAGTCTCTCAGCGTCTACAGAGTCATCATAAGTTGTCTTTGAGCTACGAAGATAACTTGGTTGAGTTCGTACTTGGTAACTGTCGTCTTGCTGAAACAGGCGCGCGTAACATTGATGCGGTCATCAACCGTCAACTACTGCCTCAGCTATCGACTCAGCTACTAGTGCATGACAAGGATGATTCACATACGCAAATCGAAGTGTCTGTCGATGAGCAAGGAACACTAACCTATGCGTTCAGCTAACCATAGCGAACTTAGCAGCGCCCTACTTGCGATCAGTCAATCTTTGGCTGATCGCAGCCAGCTTACCCAAACCTTAGATGCCGTGTTGACTGCTGCGAGACAAATGACCCTCGCAAAGCACGGCATCATTTTTGTTTTGGATCAGACTGGCCAGGCGTTAATTCCAAGTACCGCTCACCATAACGATAAAACGATTGTTTCCCACCCTTGGGAGGCATTGCAGATAGATTCCGCTAGTGAGAACGACCCATTTAACTTTGCCATTCGCAATGGTGAGGTGGTGTTGATTAACGAGTTGTATAAGTACAACGGCTATGACTGTGACAGTATCTATCAAACTGAGCAGACGCTGGGATTAAAAAGCGAGAATTTACTGGCTTGGCCGCTGATCGACAGCGCAAGTAAGACCATTGGACTCTTGGTCTTGCTCGATTTGAGCGTTATCGACAACGAAGCCGCACTCACCGAGTTCTGTCGCATGGCCGCAAGCAATATTCGCCAAGCGGTTTGGTTAGAGCAATATGGGCAAGTGATCAAAAGCCTGAGTGCCGATAACCAAGCACTGCTTCGTGAGAACACTCAACTCAAAAAGCGTACCCAAAAAACCTATCAGGGTCCTATTGCAGAGAGCGAAGAAATGCTCAATGTCTTGAATCGACTTGATAAGGTGTTATCCCTTCCTGTCGATGTGTTATTGCGTGGTGAAACGGGCGCTGGTAAAGAAGTGATCGCGAAATACATTCACGAAAACTCTAACCGAGCAGAGCAGCCTTTGATCGTTCAGAACTGTGCCGCAATCCCAGAGCAATTATTAGAATCGGAACTCTTCGGTCATAAGAAAGGCTCATTCACTGGTGCAGATAAAGACAAAGTCGGTCTGTTTGAAGCAGCCAATGGTGGTACGCTTTTCTTAGATGAGATCGGCGATATGCCAATGCTACTGCAAGCAAAGCTTTTGCGTGTGCTACAAGAGCGTAAGGTTCGCCCTATCGGTGCTAGCAAAGAGATTGAGGTAGACGTTCGCGTAATCGCGGCCACCCACTGTAATCTCATGCAGCGAATCAAAGATGGTGGCTTCCGTGCCGATTTGTTCTATCGTTTGAATGTATTCCCGATTACCTTACCAGCACTGAGAGCACGTCAGTCGGACATTATTCCACTTGCGGAACATTTTGTTCAGCACACGACTAACACGTTAGGTTTACCACAGGCACCAGGCTTAAGTGCCAACGTCCGTAAACAGCTTCTTGCGTACCCATACCCGGGTAACGTGCGCGAGCTTAAAAACATCATCGAACGCTCAGTGCTACTGTCAGATTTTGAAACCATCACTCACATTGAGTTTGGTGAACAAATACTAGAAGATGTGCCAAGCTTCGAAGTTAATGCTGTCTCCCCTGTTACCGAGCAACCTGGACAGCCAGTTCAAGAACCAAGGCGTTCTGATTCTGACGATGGCTTGATGGGTCTTAAGGAAGTGGTCAGTCAGTACGAGCGCACAGTGATCATCGACTGCTTAAATGCCTGCAACTGGCACACCAAGAAAGCCGCCGAACAGTTGGCTCTACCAATGAGTACCCTCAACCACAAAATGAAAAAATACGATATTTCTGCAGCGGGTTGATTGGAGAAGCGAAAACTCCTACTTCAGTTTTCATTGATAAGAAAAGAAAAACCGCCCGAAGGCGGTTTTTTATTTGTTGAGAATCGACGCTTCAATTATGGTTGCCAAGTATGGGTCTCTAATCCAAGTTACCAAACGTTCTGTACGCTCGTCTGGTTTCAGTTTTGCCCAGTTGATGTACATATCTTTATCAACTTTATAGCTTGGGTCTTCACAATCAGAAAAATAAGATAATTCATCTACATTTTTGTACTGCCTGCCTAACGACATCTCAAAGCTTCCAAGTTTGAACGGCGTCTTTTCCGCTGTATTGCGTTGTGTTAGAGAGGACACCTTTAGAACTGCTTCTTGGAATCTACCAGATGTCGAAACAACGGGGCCAAATGGTCGAAGTCCCTTGATTTCTTGCCCGTTCAGCGCTTTAAATGCGAACTCGAATCGAGACGCGTAGACGACCTTACCACCGAAATCTTCTTCCATGTCTATGTTGGATAGAGCCTCAGAGACAAAATCTGCGCTTATATTTTTGTTAATCACATCGCTGTCATCTAGCATCCATTTAGAACCGTCCTTCTTTAGTATCCCAATATAAGTAAGGTTACTTAGATGCTCAGGACCAGAGGTAGTTTCAGATCCAAATACGGCTTCATTATCAAAAGTGGTTGAGAGCTTTAGTGAAACTGGAACACTCTGCCATTCAAGATTTTGACCCTGATACGACTCTTTTCTGTGCTTGCCACCAATGAGCATAACTTCCATAGCGAATGACTTATTCGAAGTCCAATCAAAGCCTTTTAGCTCATCTGCAGTAGTGAACATACTGTCCTCGTTCATAAACTGTCGTTTATTCCCGTAGTTGACCGCAATCGCACTGTGCTTAATGTCATCGATAACAGGCTTTGTCGGGCCTTTATGAACTTTACTATGTAAGACAAAATCTAGCGTTAACAAATCTTTCTCTGACACACTATTTCCGTTCGCCAAAAAGCCCGATTTAGCAGAGAGTGTATAGTTATGGTTTGTATCAACCCCTACAGGAATCTGTCTAGGTGACGTAATAAATCGTCCGACTGTCTTGTCCACTCGTACTGGTAGCTTATAGTTGCTTCCAGAGAGAGTGAACTCATAGGTCATATTTTTGAAGCCACCGCTGTTTACATATTCTTTGAGTACATCTTGTTGGGAGTCAATTTTTATCACCGGCCCAAAAATCGGACCGAGAGCAACTTTAGATAAGTAGCCGCTATAATCGACTAAATCATGCTTGGCGATCAAAGGCTTCACTCCAGAGAAGACATCATCACCAAAGTAAAAATACGGCTCAAACTCACAACCAATAAGGACTTTGCTATCTGCTTTTTCCGCCTCAAAAAATTCGGCCAACTCACCTTTGGGGTCTACACTAAATTCCTCGTGTTTCATCGGTTTGAACATCAAATTAAACTTAGGCCCACTGGTATTAAGTAAACCGTCAGTGCGCTGATAAGACATCTCACACTGAAACACATTTGACGTCATCTGTTTTAGACTTTGTTTACCTAACACCATTTGCCACTTCAAACGGTGGAAAGGCGATAATCGCACCTTTTTATTTGCTTTTAATCGTGCCTTCTCCCACTCATCAAAGGTGACCCATTTAGAGTTGTCATGAGGCTCAGAGACTAATAACCTAACGAACCCTAGGTCCTCTTCTGATAATTTTTTAGACTCAACATTAAACTGTGTCGCAAACTCCACTAAGCCTCGTTGTTGATCACGATTATAGAGCTTGTCTTGCACTGGAAACGCGACATTAAACGCCCCAGAAACGTCTTTCCTTTTTGGAGCAATATAGTTGGCTTTGTTACGAGTGATGATTTGTTCCGCTATTTCTTCACCGTAACTTTCAACTAATTGCTTGTGTCCCTCACGACGCATGAGTTCTTGGAGCCACAAGTTACACAAGTTTTCTTTTAACTCTGTGTTTAATATCCAGCCATCGGTTTCAATATATCGCTGAATGTATTCATCAATGGCTAATACTCGCCACTGCTTTGTGAACTCTTGTTCGCCCTCAGCACAAGCTCTTTGAATCAAAAGCACCAAACCATTAATAGCAAGTGCACGGCGTTGATAGCGCTTAATCAACTCCTTTGCACCCGTTGCTTTTCCTAGGTGCTCAACTAACGCCTCTGAAGACGTAAAATACATCTCGGTCAATTGAGTATTAATTTCAGCCAATGAATCAATAATCTCTGTGGTTTCATGGCTAAGTTGTTCAATCGCAGATATGCTTTTTCTAACTTCGTTGTAGGAAGACAAGTAATAATCGAAGAGCGCAGAGTCTAGCAACTGGGCGCCACTCATCAGCATTTTCCCGCCTTCTTTGACAACGAAAAAGCCTCTTGCTGCCTGTCCTATTATCGGAACATAGCAAGCCATACCAACGATCATCTCGAAGATAGCTAGCTTGAGCTCTTTTGCAATTGCTTCTTCTCCCAAGTTCGCATTTAACTGAGCTAAACGCGCTTGCTCCATAGCCTTAAAGCCGAGTCGACTCGGTGGAATTCTCGCCGCAAACTCTTGTAGGTAGATTCGAACCTCAACACGTCGGTTAATATTAAGTTGAGCGTTTTCGCGTTTGATTTCGTTGTTTGGTACCTCGACTATCGGTCGACGTTCGCCAAAAAATCGAATGTCACTGACTGAAGAAAAGAACTCAGCAACATGCTGCGCTCGCTGTTGCGAAAGGTTTTGGTTATATTCTGAATCACCGTTTTGACAGGCATGCCCTTCGATTTCAACAACGGCATTTGGAATCTTGGATAATTCTTTATCAACAGCAGCCAAATATGACAAGTGAGGGGCTTGAACCTGATTGTTATCAAAAGGAAAAACCAAGCGTAAACCGGCACCTTTATGGTCTTGAACAAACATTGCACTGTCTTCAGCAACGTCATTCGGAATGCTGTCAGTAAACGTTACATTGTCGCCTAACTTATCTATGATTTGCTTAAGTAGTAATTCCCCGCTCTTCAGACTTTCTTTCCAGACTGGTACCCAGTTCAGATAATCACGTGATACCTGCTCAAAATAACTTTTCCTGAGTTTAGCTTTCTCTTCTGCTAAGCGTAATTGCTCGGTTTTGTCAGTGATCTCTTTTATCTCATAGAAGGTGTTAATTGCATTGAGCCCGGCACCAGCAAAGGGCGACAAAAAGCTTTTGACACTGCCGTTACCTGTCAACCACGTTCTAGCAGCACTCCCCGCCACAACGTGGGCATTACCATTTCTCGCAGGTTCAATAACCTTGGTAAAGAACTTACTTTTATCAAACCCTTTCTCTTTGAGAAGCGTTTTTAAGCCCACTTGAGCTGCACGCTCAGATTCCGATGCTGCTTGGCGTAAATCTTGAAGAGTTTGGTAAGCTGCTGCAGTCGCCGATACCCCAAATGAAAACTCCAATGCCGAAATCATGGCTGGGGGTAAAGCGCCCTTGTCTACTTGCCCCCAAAACGTATTTGCTAAACTTCCAATCACGTCGTGTTTACTTGAGGGATTTTGATGAATATTAATGCCAGCATTAACCAAACTTGGTGTAACTTTTGTTCCAATCTCCCACAGCGCTGCACTCATACTGGCAGTCGTTCCGCTATTCTCTAGGTTTTCAAGCTCCCCCATCCGGAAGGCTTGTAGAGCTTTAAACTGCGTAGGAAATTGGTATATCAAAGACTCTTCAAGTGAGATCATGTCGCCCGCAACAACCGCGATCTTACCAAACGGTGTCGTTTGGCTAAGCGTGATGTACTCTCGTAGCTCGTAGGTGACTCTGGAGATAAGTCCAAACTCATCATACTCTTTGGTTACATTAGTGGCATTCTGGGCAAATTCGGGAATTTTACCTGCAGACTCTCGGTCGAAAACCACTTCAATGGTGTACATGCCATCAGTAAAATCCTCTGACGCCAACGGAAACAACGCGATTGGACGATGCGAACCGCTGATTTTATCAAGTTTAGCCTGCGTTACAGTGTCCTCTTCTTGTAAGCTTTTATGTGTACTCGTTGTCTCGTCGAAACGCTTTACATCAACAATAGCGAGGTCATAATCATCGGTTGAAAACGCTACAGCGAGAAATGAAAAAGTTGGCACGATAAAACCACGAATGGGCTTATCTTCAGGTACAGAGTCATACCATTTGTTATATGTAACTTGCTCATCAGTTAGCGCTTGAGTACCTACTTCATATTTTGGTGCGAGCTGTGAACGCTTTACTTCTGTAACAGCATATTCCACTTTTTTTTCTAGCGAGTTAAGCGTTTGATCACCGCCATACCCCTTTAGCTTTTCTAAGATAGAAGCGAGGTCTGCGCACGCCTTTTTGATTGGGCGAGCCTTACTCTGCGCACCAATCGCCAACTCTGTAAGCATTGACCATTCAGGAAAAGACAGCTTATACGTCTTCTGTGTTAGTTCATGTACGGGCGAACGCAGTGCCAAAACCTGATTGACGTTGGTTTTTGGGTTTTTCTGCGTTGAATCACCGAGTACATGTAAACGGCCTAAATCGTCTGTCGCCCAAAGAGCAGCGCTTTCCTCACCTAAATTTATGGCAATAGGAATACGTGACATAGGGCGGATATTTTTCAACTCTTCTAATGAGGTCAGATCTTTTTCGATATTAATCGCTCTATATTGAGGGTTCTGTGCATCCCCAATATTAGGAAAATCGACACCGAACAAATAGACATCTGTTGGTAAATACTTAAAGTTATTACTCATCGTTATCTACCTCCAGAAAGCGTCCATAATTAGCATCGGCATTATATAACACTGGTGTTATCGTGTTTTGACCAGATTGAATCACCTTCCATGACTGAGCACCATTTCCATTCATTTCATAACGGAGATCTGGCCCATAACGTCTTATGGTTATTATTGCTGCTCCTCTTTGTGTTTCATTACCGTTGTTACTGATATTGCCCACTTTAGCATAAACGTTCTTTTCATCGCCTTCCTTAGAAAACGCAAGCCACGTTTTTTCTTCAACGTTGATCAGCACCTTACGATACGAGTTTATTCCCCATACATACTTACCATTAGGGCTGATCGCAATTTGGCGGTAGATACGCTTTTCAATATCGACGGAGTCTTCAAACTCTTTTTCAGGTAAAATAGTGTATAAGCGTTTGAGTGTCTTGGCGTCATAAACCCCAACCCCCAAGCCCGCGGCATTGATTAATTTGCCGTCTACAATGACCGTATTTTCAGACAACGGTACGTCTACCTCTTCTTTGATTCCTGTCGCGAGTGTGTATTTATAGCGCTTAAAACCGTCTGAGAAATAGATGTAGCTAGAGTCATCCGCCCAGACCAAATATGGCTTGGTGCGCGCACTGCCCAACTGAATGGTCTGTTGCGTTTTTAAGTCAAAGATCGCTTTTATCAGAGGCTCGCCATAACTGTATGCGTATGCCACATAACGATTATTAGGGGAACGGCTCGTCACAAAGGTCTGAGGTGACGCCATACTTGGCATATCATCCGTAACTAAACGTAAATCTGTCCCATCAATTTTCACGCTCCAAATTTTGTAGCCATTTTCGTAATCGTTTACGAGAGGGTCTCGTGAGCTGACATTATTCCACCAAAACTGAATTCGAGGTTTGTCATAAGAGCTCGCATCAGACAAGTCTTCACGAGGCCACTCTTTTGCTCTGCGAACAGCATAGCCTGGTTTTACGGGAAGTGTACCTGGGTATTCAGGCTTGGACAGATCTTCAGAGTAAACAATAAAGTTGTGCTCACTTTGCCATTGGCAGCGTGGTCCGGTTACATCTTTGCGATCGAGTGACGTTGTTTCACCGACATCGTAACAAGCCTTCTGAGTAGGTTCTTTTTCTACGGATTGTGTAGTTGCAACATTCGAAGCTTGATTACTTTCGTCACCACAGCCTGCTAATAACATAACTGTCGAAAGAAGTGTGATACTTAACGTTGTTCGTTTCATTTTATAATAGTTCCGTGAGTTCAATGTCTTGATAAATTACTGACATTAAGACCGTTTTATCTGAGTTATGAGATCTACAATGACGGGTTAGATTGGCCCTTTTAACTTCTGGTAACCAACCACTAAACACGACTTCTTTACAATACTGATCCACAAACTCAGCCTCGCGCAAAAAAATCTTTTGGCTCCATGTTTCATCAACACACGTCAGTTGGAAATAATCATCCGGTTGATCGCACTGAGGGTTGCTTTTATACGTGATTACAATGCCTTCACTTGGGGAATTAACAACAGCAGCAGCAACACCCTGCTCTTTTTGACTGACGACATTGTAATCTGATTTGCTTAGCACTTGAGTATCTAGATTCGGCAGCGAAATCACAGGTTCGGAGCTCGCATCAAAGTTATGAGCAGAAGAATAATCACTGAGGTCTACTTTAATCGCTTTCTCGTTATTCCCGCTCTTTAATTCATTGAGTTGCTGAGTATTGAGTTGAGCCCGAGAATAATAAAGAGCAACATCACTTTGTACGCTGCCGTTTATTTTGTATGGAAGCCAAATATGAGGCAAAGGAACACCAAGCGGCTCTCTCTTAGTTTTACTTCCAGCCTTAAATGGACTCAACTCGGTTTGAAGTAATTCTGTGTATGTTTCGCCTTCGTTAGGCCAATCAGCGACCACTACCTCAACTTCTTCTGCAGTAAGACCAAAAACACGGGCGCAAGCATATTCGTCCAACACACCCTCATAGACTTTTTTACCGTATTGGTACAACTGAAACGCTTCCCCTGACAGAAATGCTTCGGAGTCTTCGTCATATAAGCTAATATCGACTGATCTTTGAGGCGAGGACTTAGTGCTTTGGTAGAGTGATAGATCGACATCAGAAAAGCGTCCGTCGTTTTGAACTTGGATTTCTCGCCAAACTTCTGATTGCCAAACGACATAAATATAACCGCTTTCAATAGATACATACCCTGAATCACTTTTATGAACTGCAACCACAGGCACCAACACGTTATCCCACTCATCCATCTGAGTTTCTTTATCAACGGGCTGAAGGTCTTCGGCGAGTTTAAGCAAGATTGGCTGAGGCTGGTCGGAGCAAGGAATTTTGATATAAAGCGTTTTACCTTCAGCATCGAGATCTTTAAACGTCGCGAGGCTGCGGTGTTTGTTTTCGGTATCGGCCTTGCCTACAGTCACTTTTTCTTTTTGAGCTTCGGTTTTTCCCAACATCAAACATGCTGCATTGCTAGACCACTGCCCCGCAAACTCGACAACGATTTTTTGATCTGGGCTTGGCTCAGAAGGTACATGCGTGTAACTGCGAACTAGAGCAACATCATCAGTAACCTGCTTATAACCCGCTTTGAAAACTTTGCTTTCATTCGAAGCAGAAACAGAGTCAACGAGTGTTTTAAGCCTAGGGAAACTTTGCAACTGAGAATCCGTTAATGGCGACCTACGAGCGAAGGAAGATAATGGAACCCAGCTACCTTTGCCCAATTCGATTCTGATCGCAGCTAACAATCCGCTGGTCGTTTTCTTGGCAGAGAGAGAAATCTTTTGTGCAAACTCTTTAGGGAGGTTTCTAAGAATATCATCTGAATTTCGCAAACGCGAAAGCTGCCCTATACACTCGTCTGGCGTAAGAACATAAGATAGCTCGTTGGAGGATAGCTTCGAGCTAGGTATAAATTTGCAAACTAAATGCATTTGGATTCTCCACAACCAACATCGTAAATATGGTTGCGGTGACATTTAAGCTGATAAGGCTTACAAGTACGATTTGGTGGCTCAATGCTACTAATTAAATTTATAACATTCAATCAGATAGAGAAAACGACGAAAAGGTTAAAACCATTAAAAACAACAAAAAGACAGGCTTATTGGTAATTATCACTAGCAATAAAGGCACAATAACCACCCAAACCTTTCAAAAGTTATATTTTCAGAAATCGTTTTTTTTTCGTTTTTGGGCAGAAGTTAACAATTTCAATAGACCAAAATATAGCGGCAAGCCAAGGCTCTAAAGGGAGCAGCTTCCCCAGTAACAATACGTTGGTTAATTACTACTGAGAAAGCGTGAATAAAAAGGTGAGTGCTTATCACACCCACAAAAACGCATAACCGTTTTGACGTGATGCTAGGTTGGTGTCACTTCAATACGATTACACAAGTGATAGGTTGTACCCTATCGTTTGCAGAACTCTATACTTGGGGTATAGCAATCAGCCGTAACTATATAATATTGCGACATATTCTCAACGTGGCATATTCACCATTACATATCTAAATTGACCACCACAATCACACCAACACCATCTAAAAACAAAATACTTATAGGTATTCTAGATAATTCACCTTGTAGAAAGACCATTGAATCATCCGGTTAAATTATTATAAAAAGCGAATCGTTTGATTTAGATCACTTAAATCTAGGTAAAAAAAGCGAGCTAAGAGCTCGCTTTCAATTAGGCTGCATTAAGCAAGGGGATATCACCATGATGTTTATCCCAAGACTTTGGAATAACAAGAGCCGTCGTACTGTCGTAATTGAATGTTGTGCTCTCCTCATCAGCTGTCGCAGATAACGCGTTAGTGCCTTTTGCGGAGACAGTAATGACACCATCTTTTAGGGTTGAAAGGTCTAAATCGATCGTCCATGCTCCGCCGACAAGCACAAGTGTATTCCCTGTTACTTCTACGCCAACACTATCAACAGCTTTGATTTCGATTGTGTCATCTACCTCAAAACGAGTACTGGTACCATTGACGGTTACCGTTGTCGCACCTGATACATCATTGATGGTTTCGAGCATAATAGTTGGCGTGATAGCTAACGCTTTGCTTGATGTGAACGATTCACCAGCATTGCCAGTTGCATCCTCAAAACCTTGCAGCGTTAACGACACGCTCTTCACTGAATCGGCTACTGCTGCCACTTGGGCAGAGCCTACCCATTGGGTGTGAGAGCCAACCTGTGGTGTCCAATTGATCGCCGCAGTACCTAAAGTTGAACCTGTTGGTGTCGTCACTTCTTTATCGAATGTAGCTGTCACTGTGACGGTCTCACCCGCCGCAGCGTACTCCGGTGAAATAGTCGTTTGGCTATCATCAACCGTTGGTTTGGTTTGCGTCAAAGTGAACGTTGTAGACACCTCTTTCGCCACAGCTTTCAAATCGTTCGTGCCATTAACAGTCACGGTAATGCTGCCATCTTTTAGACTCGTGACATCCAAGGATGTATTCCATTGGCCTAGAGCATTCGCAGTGGTGGTTTTCGTGACTTCTTTACTGTCCGTATCAACCGCTTTGATGGTTAATGTGTCGGTGGTTACGAAGCGCGTGCTACCGCCATTGATTGTTACTGTCGCAGCGTCAGTTGAATTGACATCACGGATATTCTCAACCGTTAAGGTTGGCGTGATAGCTAACACTTTGCTTGAAGTAAACGATTCACCAGCATTGCCAGCTGCATCCTCAAAGCCTTGCAGCGTTAACTCTACGCTCTTCGCTGAATCGGCTACCGCTGCCACTTGAACTAAACCTTCCCATTGGGTGTGAGTGCCAACCTGTGGCGTCCAATTGATCGCCGCAGTACCTAAAGTTGAACCTGTTGGTGTCGTCACTTCTTTATCGAATGTAGCTGTCACTGTGACGGTCTCACCCGCCGCAGCGTACTCCGGTGAAATAGTCGTTTGGCTATCATCAACCGTTGGTTTGGTTTGCGTCAGAGTGAACGCTGTAGACACCTCTTTCGCCACGGCTTTCAAATCGTTCGTGCCATTAACAGTCACGGTAATGGTGCCGTCTTTTAGACTCGTGACATCCAAGGATGTGCTCCATTGACCTAGAGCATTCGCAGTGGTGGTTTTCGTGACTTCTTTACCGTCCGTATCAACCGCTTTGATGGTTAATGTGTCGGTGGTTACGAAGCGCGTGCTACCGCCACTGACTGCTACTGTCGCAGCGCCAGTTGAATTCACATCACGGATATTCTCAACCGTTAAAGTTGGTGTCATAGCTAACGCCTTAATCAATGTGAACGGCTCACCAGCATTGCCAGTTGCATCCTCAAAGCCTTGCAGCGTTAACTCTACGCTCTTCACTGAATCGGCTACCGCTGCCACTTGAACTAAACCTTCCCATTGGGTGTGAGTGCCAACCTGTGGCGTCCAGTTGATCGCCGCAGTACCTAGAGTTGAACCTGTTGGAGTCGTCACTTCTTTATCGAATGTAGCTGTCACTGTGACGGCCTCACCCGCCGCTGCGTACTGCGGTGAAATAGACGTTTGGCTATCATCAACCGTTGGTTTGGTTTGCGTCAGAGTGAACGCTGTAGACACCTCTTTCGCCACGGCTTTCAAATCGTTCGTGCCATTAACAGTCACTGTAATACTGCCATCTTTTAGACTCGTGACATCCAAGGATGTATTCCATTGACCTAGAGCATTCGCAGTGGTGGTTTTCGTGACTTCTTTACCGTCCGTATCAACCGCTTTGATGGTTAATGTGTCGGTGGTCTCGAAGCGCGTGCTACCGCCACTGACTGCTACTGTCGCAGCGTCAGTTGAATTGACATCACGGATATTCTCAACCGTTAAGGTTGGAGTTATTGGCAATGCGTTTGAGGCATTGTTTTCGCCCACATTACCCACTAAGTCTTTATATTGACTGACAACAAGACCAACGCTAGCTTCCGGTACATTCGGAACCTCAACTGTGCCTGTCCACACCTTCTTATTTGCGGTCACCGCTAGTGATGTAACGTTATTACTTCCTAGTGATGCAGTCGCTTCTTGCAACTCTTTGTCGAACTCAAGCTGGATGTTGACAGATTTGCCGATTTCCTGATGTATCGGGTCAAACGTCACCTTAGTCAGTGTTGGCAACACACCTTCAACCCCTAGAAGCAAACTATCCCCAATTCCGGGGATAGTATTGACGCTCTCATAGCTACCATCATCGACCCGTATGGTTATATCTTTATCCGCCCTTTCTGGAGTTAAGTAGTTGACAGTCCATGTTTTGTCATCAGTTTTGTTCCAAGATAGAAGCTTCAGCTCTCCAACATCACTTCCATCACTTGCTTCGAGTTTTACATCAGAGAACTCAAAGTTTTTGACGTCTTCCGTAAACTTAAACGTAAGCTGAACTTCAACACCACCAGCTAATGGAGCACTCCCAGAGCTCGATATTGTGAGTTCTGGGACACTTGCAGCTTCCACTGTCGGCGTTATCGTTTCTTCAGCCTTATGGTTGACGAGGTCCGACGCCACTACTTTTATCGTGTAGTCTCCTTTTGATAATAGGTAGTGCATTACATACGGGTCGCTATCGTTGGCAGGCTGTGTGATTGATTGTGGACCAACAATTACCCCTGCCCCATTATCAGCCGTTGATGTGACTGAACTTAAGTTTTTATCTGAAACATAAGCGGTTACATCCAAATTGTATTTATCACCTGTCGGAGTCATAGAAACTTGATCAGCGCGAACACCCGTGATAACTGGTATCTCATGGTCAACAACAGAGTCGAGACCTTTGGCATCATAAGATTTATCGAAAAGCTCAAAGTCTGTAATCGAACGTCCTATGGAATCTATGACAGTGACTTTGTACGTGTACTCAGCCTGGTCATCGGCATCAAACACCATAGTGCCTGACGCCGTTGATGACGTTATATTTCCCTTGAAATTAAGCGTATCCCCAACCTTCGGAATCATATCTACAGAGTAGCTAGAAGCCTTGACGTGCTCACTATCTTTAGAGGTAATCGTAAATGATTGATTCTCATCTACAAACGCTAGCTTGTTTCCTTGCAAGCCAGCAATGCCATCAAAAGCAAGTGTTACTGTTGGCGCTTTTAAATAAACAGTTTTTGTTGCGGACTCAAAGTTTTCGACAGCATCAGTCGCGATAACCTCAACTCTGATTTCATCACGACCTGCGATCTGATCTTTAGGCAACTCGAAATAGGTCACATTCTCCGTTTTTTCTTCTTCAAAGTTGAGCACACGCACTGTGTATTTAACCGTAGCGAGTCCACTGACTTCATCTCTCATCTCATCAAAAGTGAACCTAACCTTATCGTTTGGTTGCTCTGAAACCGTGATCACATCCCCAATAATTGGGGCAGTATTATCGAATCGAATGTCTTTAACTGCTGCACTTCCACGGTTATCCCAAACATCTGTGGCAGTCACATTTACAGTCAGTGCTTTGTTTTCTAGAGAGCTTTCTAATTGGTCACTATGGAAAATAGAACAACGATATTCTCCATCAACACCACAAGGCTTGAACTTTTCAAAGTTATCATCCGTTTTGAGATTGTAGGACTCGTCACCAAAGGTGACTTCTACGTTTTCTAGTTCTGAATTTTTACTCAGTTTCACTCTAAACTCTACATCAAGAGTTTTACCATTTAGAACGTTGCCTTCACTTGGGCTGATAATTTCAACGATTGGATCTTCAGTCGGTAACAAAAATTCAAACTCATGATCTAGGGCTAAATTACCTGCATTGTCTTTAATGTTTGTTACTTTGTAATCATGTGTAACTGCGGTCTTTTGGATAATGTCGGAGTACTTTTCCTTGTAGCGACACACAACCTGACCATCCGCATTTAATACACAACTTTCTGCGCTAAAAGGAATCGCTCCCGCTTTCCGAATTATTTTAGGGTAGTTGTCTTCATTGGTGATGTTCACTCCTGATAATTCATCTTTAAACATAAGCTCGAACGCTAGAAACTTCGTGTCATCACCAGGGTTGTGGGTTACTTCACCACCAGAGAATTGATAAGTATCAGTAGCTGGTTGAGTGACTACTGGGGAGTCTGAGTCCATCATTTTAAAGTCAAATTTCTGAACCGCTACCGCGCCATTCGTGCCCTTAGTTTGAACAATCAATATTGCCGGTGACAATGAGGTACTTTCAGAGTCAACGGTACAACTAGGTTCTTGTCCTGGAGATATATTCTTCTTGCCAGAAGTTGGCTTTTCGTTCTCATCAGGGACTTCATTACCATCGTACTCTTGACGAACCCAGCACTGAATTTGCTGCGCTTTAACTTCACTTAGCGTTATGAATGTGACATCCAGCACACCATTAGAGACATAGTTTTGAAAGTCTTGAGTTGGTTTTAATACATCAAGAGCAACACCATTACGCTGAACACTAAGCGTGTGGTTTATCTTGCTGACTAATGGATTATCGTCGCTGTTATGCTGGACATTGTTGTAAACACTAATACTGAGTTCATAGTTACCATCAGCTTTTAACTCAGACTCTTTCAAGGTAGCAGTCCACGTACCCTCTTCACCCACAACTTCATCGAACTGAAAGTCCGTAGCTTTGCTCTCACCGGAGTATTTATAAGTAGAAACAATGTTCTTTACACCACTCACATCCGTTACTTTTAACGTCAGCTTGATGTCACCTTCGTCATATACGACGCGATCTATTGTTTCACCGTTCGCAATGTTAGTGATTTTTAAATCCAGTTGAGGAACCTTGTTACTTACATTAAACCGGAAATCTTTTTGGGAAGAGTTACCACGAACATCAAGACCTTTGATCCTAATAGTATGCTCACCATCACTCAAACCACCTAAAGGAACCTTTAGAGTTTCGGCATTAACTATGTCCGTACCTTGCGTACCAAAAGGCGGCTCTGCATCCTCAAATATCCAGAACTCTAGATTTTCTCTATCAACACCTTCAACAGAAACATTGCCGCTTGCGCCCAAGTCAACGGCTCTCAGCTCAAACACATAATCGTTGACGTAATAGCTACTTTCATCGTGACCAACCAAGTTAAAATCTGGACCTTGATTGTCAAAAATGACGCTATTTGTGTTGGATTGACTCTCAAAGCCATGAATATCTTTCGCTTTGACGTAAAGGCTGACACTGTTCCCTTCACCCGGCATATCAATTTTGTCAGTATCACTCTCGACAAGTGGCATGGGAAACTTTTGGCTTGGTTCTGCGGGTTTGAATGTTTTCAGCGCATCTGCTTGTCCAACTTGGAATAACGAGACCTCCGTGATTTTCGAATCATCTGTCACTCCATCAAAAAGCACGTTGAAATTACGACCAACGACTGCATTTTCCTTTGTTAAAGCGTCTTCAACCCAAGGGGTAGAAAGTAAAATAGTTGGCCCTTCGTTATCAACTTTGAAGGTAAACGTACCTTTTCTACTTTCGTTTTTCGGATACGCTGTATCTGTCGCCGTCACGTAGAATTCATTGGTAGCATCATAACTAAAGGCATTTGCAACCAACTGAACTTTAATATCTGGCTGCTCGCCAATAAGGTACGGTTCATCACAACTACTTGCTACAGGGTCACACGCCTCTAATGTCTGGGTCTGACCCGAACCTTTGCTCAACTCAATCTTTACGTTACTTCCCTGACTGAGTTCGCCCCAATCAATGATCGGTGTCCAAACACTGTTGCCACCCAATCGTTCAACAATATTCGCATCATTAACAACTGGAGCTTCAGAATCGATGTAGATGCGGAACCTTGGCGCACCGCTATCGGCATCAGATACGGCATTGCCCAAATTATCTTCTGCGCTAGCGACTGCGAACCAGTTACCATCCCCTGGGTTGATGGTGACTCCTTGACCCGAACAGTCTTTCTGGCTGCATAGTCGTACTACAAATCGTTTTGTTTCATTCTTATAAAACTGCTCATACGAAACTGGATATTTTTCGCCTGAACTTTTGTAAAGTAGAAGACTACGCTTATCGAGCTTATCACCAACGACATCATCTAAGATAAAAGTCAGATCGTGAATGTTACTCTTAACGCTTAGGTAAACACCATCTTTGATTTCTTCATCATTGATGTCTTTGGGAGGCTCATAACTCGCCTTCGGATAATCGTTATCTACATAAAGGCGTTCTAAATGTGGGTTGGACTCAGAATAACCATTGCCTTTGGTATCAAACGCACTTATCTCCAGTGCAAATTCAATAATATCCTTTAAGTCTGATGACTCTGAGTTAAGCGTAAAGAAGTACTCTTTTTTGAACTTCCCACTCTCGCCTGACTCTTCTATGTTTAGATCCAGTGGAATAGCCGTATTTGGATTGCTTCCCGCATACCACATACTTTTGAATTTAGGTGCATTATCGCCCTTTTCGACAATACCTGATGGGTCTTCCAAAACGACTTGGGAAACCACTTCCCCCGCGACATAACGTTTGTTACCAACCATCGTTTGGCGACCAGTTACTATCTTCAACGTTTTCTCCGGTGGATATACATCAATACTTCCACCTTCACTATCAAAGATACTGTCACTGCCAAGTTTTGGGTTTGCCTGTGAAATATCATCAGCATATAGCTGAGCAATATTATCAGGAATCTGATACTTACCCGTCATGATGTTGTAATACGACTGAGCAAGGTCTTTCCTGTAAGTGTCAGAACTGAACTCATAATCATCTAGTTTGATTTTGTTACCACCAGCTCCAAGACCATTTGCTTTACCATCGTAGCTAAGATCATCATAGATAGCAGAGGCAAAATCAGAAGAGTTGTTCCTCGGCAGGTTTTGCGCCAAACCATCGATGGCCTCAGCAAGGAATCGATGTAAGTAGTCATTGGTCAAAACATTAGGTATTGGTTTCTCTAACATCTCGTTCGTGGCATAAGCCGTCACGGTCGGGTCAAAGCCAAAGAATGAGCTGTTGTTACTGTTGGCACCCGATAAAGCGTATTTCACATCAGTAAGAATTTGCGATGCACGTTCTGACGTTTTATCTCCTGCTTCTACTTGGTTCCAACGATAATCAAACAAACCCGTTTGGTAGGTTGCAAGCTCAGTGATGTAATAAGTGTTTGAGCCATCAAGCTCAAAATATGCACCTATATTGGCGTTATTTAAGTTTACACTCGCCTTTTTACCCTCATCATCTTTCCATTGGTAGTAATGAGGATCCGTCCCTTCTACACCGATTAAACGTACGCGCATGAATTCGTAATTCACCACATCAGTTGTGGTTTCACACACCGCGACGTCAAGCGCGGTTGTCTGATCACTTTCAGGTTGCTGGATGGTGGTACAACTAGCTAAAGATGTGAATTCGCCATTGGGGTTCAACCCTTCTAATTGCACTCGCGCACCAATAAAAGGCGTCACGACAGTCATTGTCGGCAAGTCAAAACTGCTTCTGAAGTAAACGACTTGCGCAGCACTCACGTTTTCAGATTCATCGATGGTTTGGATTTCCAGCTTTTGGCTCGCATTTTCAGAAACGTTCTTAAAGCCTTCACCAAGGATTTCTCTTACGAAAGGAACATAATAGATAACTTCGCTGACTCGACCGTTGCTGTCCATGATCGTTTCGTGAGGAATATTTGCGGTAACGTCTTCTGTTGAGGCTACTGTTTGTGTTCTCTCTTGGAAGGCATATTGACCATCATTGTTTGGGCTTACATAGTACTTGACCACTAGCTTCAGTTTGTCAGCACTCGTTCCCAAGACAGTGTCTGAACTCACATCGGAAACTCGAACCTTTACATAAGGAATTTTCTTTTCTTTTAATAAGTTAACGTTAAAGTTTGCGAAGTCGACACCATCAAGAGATTTCAAACCTGAGCTTGCGTAGACGTAGTCGATCTTCAAGTAGTCACGACTCGACTGCACGTTATCAGAAGTATAAGTATCTTGTGTGTAAACCCCCTCGTATGTCGATCGCTCCCCATCAAGGTTTACATTGACGTAGTTCATCGACGCCCCTTCAGGGTAAGCAACGATCTGAGCTGGAGCTTGGTCATCGCGACTGACGGTAAATGTTAGCTTACCGACATTATCTTTTGTGTCCTTCGCCGTAATATCAAACGTAGTCGTAGATAAGAATTCTTCTGTCGAATAAGGTTTACTGGTGAATTCACAAGCACTGCCTGACTCAGTGATAACCGGAGTACAACTGAGCTCTTCTGGTAAACCGTTTTTGAAGGAGACGTTAACCGATTTAATGTCTTGAGATGCCTCTTTAACAGTCCCTTTTAACACATATTCGGGAAGCTGCTTGTTGATCGCGCTCGCTGAACTCACCGTAATAACAGGCGCGTCATTATCCCAATAAAAATTAACGTAGTGACCTTTGTTACTGCCAGGAACAAGTTCATTACCTAAAACGTCTGCAGTGTAAAAGACCAAACGAGCATCCGATACATTAGAAAGACCAGTATCCGAATCACGCTCTACAGCATCAATCGCATTGGTATCAATGCTTACTTTGATGTTTGTTTCACGAACACCAACTTCAAAGCCGCTAGCATCTACCGAACAGAACTCACTACCGGAAGTTTGCTGGTCACTACATTTAAATTCTCCTGACCAAATGCCGTTTAGTTTGTATTCAACATAAGCAGAAATAGATTGAACGCCAATATCGTCGTTGATTCTGAGATCGACGTTATCTGTGCCAGCTAAAACGTCACTATCTGTGCGAGTAACAGTTGGCGGAATTGTGTCAATTTCCGTCTCGTCGCGAGGCGGAATAACGCCATCAGCCTGACCATGAGTCCCCAAATCATTGACTTGTTGGCTAAACGCCACGTAATCATCAGCATCGGTTCCAGAAACATTGAGCTTGGGATCGTTCACCACAATTAAAATTTGCTGCGAAAGATCTTGCGTATAAACGTCACTGGTGACTTTCTGCTGACCAAACGTAAGTGGAGTAACAGCACCTGTAGACTCACTAATTTCTAAGCCATCTAAAAGACCGTCTGCAATAACATCGCGGAATTGAATGTCTGCAAGATGCATTGAGGTATATATATTGTCTTTAGACTGACCGTATTTCTCTATCAAATCATAAGAGTAAGAAGAATAAGCCGTTAGCAACGCACCGTACTGATGTCCGGGTGTAGCAAAGCTACTCTGACCGCCTTTAGTTATGTCAATCGGTGTGGTTTCATTGACATTGAACCCATACATACCATTGATACTACTCAATGCTTTAGAAATAGCATCCGCCCCAGATGCCCCTTCTGCAATTTTGTACTTTGCCAAACCAGAAACAATATTAGTTAAAGGCGTCAGCATTAATGTCTGGTTGCTGCCTTCACTAAAGTTGACGACACCTTCTAGGCGCAAAGTCTTACCTGCACTTGACGATACGATCTCTTTCGTAAGCGGATCGGTATAGCTTCCTTGTTGCGCAACTACATACAAAGGCATCGATGAAGATTCGAATTCAAGCTTGTAATCACCGAAGGCGTTAGAAGTCGTGTTGGCAAGCAACCTGCCAACTTTTCCGTTCTTGTATTCAAACACCTCGATCTTCGCACCATTGACGGGAGCGTCAAAAACGTTTCCTGAGATACTTCCTGTCTTCCTAGCTGGCGGCGTGCTGTCACCCCCACCCCCACCGCCACATGCACTCAATAATAGTGAAGCAGCCATGAGACCTAACGTTGGTTTTAGCGTATTTTTAGTGATCATAGTAATTTGGCAGAGTATATTTTGCCGCGATTATATTATTGTCTAGAATTTTCTCAACGTGACAAAATAACCATAAAATCAAACATAAACGCTAAGGAAATAGGCAGTTTTCAATCTCTTTAGCAGCGCCACTTCACATCTATCGTTATTTAATTAGTAAAAACACAGGAATTGCCCTTAACGGCGTGTAAGATTTTATTTTAAATATTATACTCCCCTCAATTTTTCGCCTATAAGCATAATTTCGATTTAATGACAAGTTTAATATTAAGACAGCAGACTCAGCATATTGCTTTACCCCTTGTTCTTATTGCACTCGTTATCATTGCTGGCGTATCTTTGACTCATTACTTTCTCACCCCAGAACTTCAGACTACTCCCACAAAATCAACTGCAAAAACAGAAAGTTACAATAAGATAAATAGTAATAGTATCGAGCAGACTTATGAAGCACACTTTCAACGCACCAAGATCACCACAGGCATTATTGATTACTCCTTTGTTGCCTCTTTAATTAATTCCGGATTATCCCCGCATGAGATCAAATCTTTGTTCAGGTTAATCGAAGATGAGTTCAACATTATTGGTTCAGCACAGAAAGGCGACCGATTTTCAGTAAAAATCAAAACCAATAGTTATAATGAAAGATACATTAGTTCTTTTTACTACTCAGGTAGTAAAAGAGACTTTTTCATTATTAATGATGGTAAAGACAATGCTTACGATGAATATGGAAATAAGCTAATTCAAAAGCCTTATTATTCATTTCCACTAGCGAAAGCTTACAAAATTAGCTCCGGCTTTAATTTAAAGAGAAGACATCCAGTAACCGGTTTGATTGTTCCTCATTTAGGGACAGATTATGCAGTCCCAATTGGAACGCCGATAAAAAGTATTGCAGACGGTGTCGTCATCAAATCACGCTACAATCGTTTTGCAGGCAACTATATAAACATCCGTCACACAAATGGCTCTATATCCCGCTACTTGCACTTATCACGCAGCAACGTTCGCGTAGGTGACCACGTAACGAAAGGACAAGCTATTGGTCGCTCAGGTAACACAGGCAGAACAACCGGACCTCACCTGCACATAGAGTTGATCGTTGATGGCGTTCCTGTTGATTACGCACAATACATCAGAAAAGCACCCTCTCCTCTGGTGAACATGCAAATGATGTTAGCAGCAAGAACTGAACGCGCAGAGCTGATCGAAGAATTAAACAAACATGCCTCATAACGCACCTTGTTGGTCTGACGCTCGAATCACCCGGATGTCATTTTCTTTATCGTGATAAGGCACATCATTACCGAGGCATTGATATTCGATTCGAAACTAACCAAAGCGAAGCCAAAGCAACGCTCAAGCCCTTAAATATCGCGATGTCAGCTTGCTCTAACATTTCCGCCCATCCAATAAAGTGTTAAGATCCTCACATGACTCGCTGTAGTGGTATTGAGTGGGGAAACATACCCCGCTCCCCTTAACATCCTCGTTAGTGATGTAGGTAAATTGATTAACCCACCAGCATAACCATGAAACAATAAGGCGATTTTTCAGATGGTTAACAACTCTATCCAGTGGTTTCCTGGCCACATGCACAAAGCGCGTAAAGAAATCGAAGAAGCAATCCCGCAAGTGGATGTGATCATCGAAGTACTGGATGCTCGTATTCCTTTCAGTAGTGAAAACCCGATGATCTCCCAAATTCGCGGTGATAAACCAGTAGTAAAGGTACTGAATAAACGCGACCTTGCTGATCCGGAGTTAACTCAAGTGTGGATTGATCACCTTGAGAAAGAGCAAAACGTAAAAGCAATGGCAATCACTACGTCAGAGACGAGTGAAGTACATAAGATTATGGAGCTTTGCCGCAAGCTAGCGCCTCACCGTGAAGAAATTGGTAAGAACATTCGTACCATGATCATGGGTATTCCAAACGTTGGTAAATCGACCATTATCAATACTCTTGCCGGTCGCACGATTGCCGTAACAGGCAACCAACCAGCGGTCACTCGTCGTCAGCAGCGTATTAACCTACAAAATGGCATCGTACTTTCAGATACCCCAGGAATTTTGTGGCCAAAAGTTGAAAACCCGCACAGTGGTTTCCGACTCGCAGCAACAGGTGCGGTGAAAGATACCGCAATGGAATACGATGAAGTGGCATTTTACACGGTCGAATACCTAGCTGCTCATTACCCAGAGAAGCTTAAAGAGCGTTATCAAATCGAAGAGCTTCCAGAGTCTGATATCGAAATCATGGAAGAAATTGGTCGTCGTCGTGGAGCACTTCGTGCGGGTGGTCGTGTAGACCTACACAAGGTATCTGAAATCCTTCTACACGAACTTCGTCAGGGCACCTTAGGGCAAATCACCCTTGAGTTGCCAGAGATGATTACTCAAGAGCTGATCGAAGTAGAAATCGAAACCGCTCGTAAAGAAGAAGAGAAAGCAAAACGCAAAGAAGAACGTCGTAAGCGTTACCTACGAAACAAACGATAGTTCCTATTCAATCACTGTTTTAAAGCGCGTTTTATACGCGCTTTTTTTCGCCTATTTTCCAGGTTTATAACAATCTGAAAAGAGCTTGATACTCCACTTGGTTGTTGTACTTGCTCTCGAATCTATGACAACACTCTGAAATCCTCACCTTGAAGACATCATCTCGAAGTCACGTGGGTATATCTTTTTTATCAGCTTGAAAATCCACGGACTCGTTAACCACATTAAATGGAACGAACCACGCTAAAACGCCACAAAATGGCGTTGTGATTTGACATCTATTCGTTAATTTTTGTAGAAAAAACCAAACAAATTCATAGTGATTTACTATGTATTTTAACGGTTATTTTCTAAGCTCCATCATAGTTAGACTCCCGAAAGGTAAGGAATTCCAAACCGCACCCAACCCTTAAATACCGAGTTTGCAAGCGTACGCAAACTTATGCAACATTGGCAATGACACATCTCTCATATCAGTTAAAACTATATAACTGTCAGCGCTGGCGTTTTTCGTATTACTAAGAGAAATTATTATGAGTGATAAACTGAAAACGAAACCTCTTCCTTCTTTTGTTGAGGAACGCCTAGACTTTTATATTCAAGACTTGATCGAACAAAACGAGAACCAGAAGCACTTGGTTTTGGGTAAGCGACCGCAATCCGGAGCGGTGGTCATGCAAAGCAACGACTACTTATCGTTATCCCACAACCAACTGATTCAAAAGGCACATCGTGATGCAATTACCGAGCATGACGACAACGTAGTAATGTCTGCAATCTTCCTGCAAGATGATACTTCCAAGCCTGCATTTGAAACCCAACTCGCCGATTACGTGGGAATGGGAAGCTGCTTGCTCTCACAATCAGGATGGGCGGCAAACATCGGGTTGTTGCAAACGATTTGCCCACCAAATACGCCCGTCTATATCGACTTTTTTGCGCATATGTCGTTATGGGAAGGTATTCGAGCAGCGGGAGCACACGCGCATGCATTTATGCACAACAATATGAACCACTTGCGTAAACAGATCCAACGTCATGGTTCCGGTGTGATTGTTGTCGATTCAGTTTATAGCACGATTGGTACTATCGCCCCACTTCACGACATCTACGAAATGGCACGTGAATTTGATTGTGCATTGGTCGTCGATGAATCCCACTCACTTGGAACTCACGGTCCAAATGGCGCGGGTCTTGTAAAAGCGTTGGGGTTAACCGATCAAGTTGATTTCATTACGGTAAGTTTGGCTAAGACATTCGCATACCGTGCGGGGGCTATTCTTGGTCCTGAAAAGCTAGCTAAGACACTCCCATTTGTCGCGTATCCAGCGATTTTTAGCTCGACGGTATTGCCGCAAGAAGTGATTCGCTTAGAAAAAACGCTTGAGGTGATTAAGGGGGCTGACGATAAACGAACCTTACTGTTCAACCGAGCTAAAGAGCTAAGAACAGGATTAAAACAAATTGGCTTTAATATCCGTAGTGAATCTCAAATTGTCGCTTTGGAGTGCGGTAGCGAGAGAAATACGGAACGTGTACGTGACTTTCTTGAAGAACGTAATGTGTTTGGTGCAGTATTCTGTCGCCCAGCAACAGGTAAGAACAAAAACATCATCCGATTTTCAATCAATGCAGATATGACTTCTCGCGATGTGGACCACGTACTTACCGCTTGTCAGGAAGCATTTAACCATCCAGAACTAGAATTCGCATAACGAATCGATAACGGCACAATTGAATGGAAGCTTGTCGCTGCCGAAAAACAAAGAGCTCAGCACAATGCTGAGCTCTATCGTCATTCCGTTCTTCAATAATGATGCTAGGCAATGAGTACGTTAGGCGATGGAATTAAATCCAGTTCGCTATCTTATCGAACAGTCTGTTTTTATCTGCCGGTTTGACAATAAAATCTGACATGCCAGACGAGCCAATTTTATCGAGAGTCACTGGTGAACTGTCTCCCGTATGGGCAATGATAGGCACGGAAGCATAAGGTTTGTTTGACGCTCGAATTCGACGAGATGTCTCTACCCCATCCATCACTGGCATTTCGATGTCCATTAAGATGAGATCAATGTCATTTGTATCTAATGCGCTTATAGCTTGCTGACCGTCTTCGGTTTGGATCACTTCAAACCCTTGCTTCTCAAGTAACATTGCCGTGAACTTACGCAAGGATTCGTTATCATCAACGACCATAATCGTTCGTTTGTTCGTTGCATCTAGCGGCTTCGTTGATACCTGAGGAACCACATAGTTGGCGTCGTATAGCAAACGATCAATGGTTGCTTTTGTGTTGAGTAACCACGCTTGTGTTTCCACCCAAATCGGTGCAAAAGATGCCTTTCTGGCTCTCTGAATTGGGTGGTGCTCAAACAGATAAACAATACGAGCTTCAGTGAATGAAAATAGTGACTCCACTTTGTCCATATGACTGCCTCGGGCGTCTAGGCTTTCGATATCGACAAAAATCAAATCGTATTCAAATTCATATTCTTTCTTCTTGAGCAGAGCATCAACGTCTAACACCGTAAGGCTAAAGCCCATAAACCGAGCAATGTCCGTCATTTTAGACACTAGAATGTTTTGCTCACTAACAAAGAGTGTGGTTTTTAGCTTGGTTAACTCACTTTTGATCTCTTTGACTTCATTTGAGTTAATCGCCGGGAAGGTCATCGTAAATTGCGACCACTCGCCCACTTCTGACTGACACCGAATGTCCCCCCCAAATGAACGCATCACCTTTTTACAGAAAGGCAAACCTAAGCCGTAACTACCCGATTTGCCTGTAGTGTAGAAGTCTTGGAAAATGCTTTGCAACACATCAGGCGCGATGCCTGAACCATTATCCGTAACCACAATTTGATTGCTGAAATCGTCACTGTACATGGTGACGTGAATATGAAAATCTTCCGAACTTCGGTGATGAAATGCATTCTTAAACAAGTTGTACATGACGTACTTCAACAGCGTATCACTGCCCAAGAAATCAAATTCACTACGCACATCCAACGAAATGGCAAAACGGTCAGTCGCTCGTTTGTAGCTAAAACTTTCAATTGCACTTTCAACGACAGATTGAGCCGAGTGTTTCTGGAACGTCGAACGCGACACTCGGTTTTCATCAATTGAAGTTAGCAGTAAATCAATGGTCTCGTTACCTGAGTGAATGATTTTCATTGCATCGTCACTGACTTCACGCAATAAGGTCACATCTTCGTCACTCAGCTCGTATTGCGCTTTTCTTCCCTCTTTCGGGTTGGGCAACACTGATTGAATCACATCAATTGAAGTCAACAAGCCGCTGAGTGGGTTTCGCATTTCATGGGCGATGCCCGCACCAAAAGACTTAGCCAAGGAAACTTTTGCTTCGTGCTCCACTTGATTTCGGAAGTAGAACAAGTTACCAAATAGATAAATGAACAAGAAGATTGGTACATGCGTCCAATCCATGGTGAGCTCAATATGAAAGCCTTGAGCTACCCAAGCGAAAAACGTCGCCAAGCCAATACCAGCAAAGGTCTGGGCAAACATAACCCAAGTAATATGAACCAACAAAATATGAAGGAATATCGCCGACATAAACGACATTACCCAAACATTTGACCAGTTGTTCATCAACAACATATAGAAGAAGAAACAAGGTAAACAAAGGGTAATTGCGACTTGATAAAAAGCCGGCAGATACTTTCGCCACTCGAATGGTAGGCGGTTACGATAAATGATACCAAAGAACAAGAAAGAGCAGAGAATTCTCAGTGGCAAGTTTTCATACGGTTGTGGGAACATGAATTCCCATACCACGTAATAAATTGGGAAGCCCACAAAGCCCATCCACCCTACTAAGGTAAGGTTTGGCTCTGCGTACTGATAAACTTTGCGAATCGCGTCCATATTATTACTTAATTAACTCAGCCCTAACGTTTAACTGTCTATTACATTGTTTTCTTATAATTATATATTAGTTATCGCACATAAACAGCGAGGTGTTGTTCAAAAGTTTATGACGGTCTGCTTTAAATTCAATCCGTTACATTCATAAAGGTGATAATTAGTCAAATAACATCGAAAAGTATTTGAAAAACCGGATTATACGCAACAATTTTTACATAAACATATTGCAATTAAGATATTACCGGAATTTGAACACGTACCTAATCAAATTAACCCAAGGATACCTATGCAAGCTAACTCAATTAAGAATGTCGTATTTGATATCGGCAACGTCATGGTGAGATGGTCACCTTTAGAAATCGTCAAATTGACATTGGGCAATCACGTTGATGCTGAGGCAAAAGCTAAAGCACTATTCGCAAACGATATATGGTTAGATTTAAACAAAGGCTTAATCACAGAAGCTGAGGCGAAAGAGCGTTACCAGTCAGAGAAACAGCTGTCTCACAACGAATGTGAGCGATTCTTTTACTATGTTAAGCAAACACAACTTCTGATCTTTGGCAGCGTAGAACTCCTCACACGCATCAAAAGTGCTGGTTATTCCGTGTATGCATTAACCGATAATGTTGTTGAGATTGTTGAACACTTAAAAACAACCTATGAGTTTTGGCCTTTATTTGATGGAACGACGGTTTCCGCCGAGCTTGGTTTGCTAAAACCTCAGCCTGAGATCTATCAGAGCTTGCTTGATACTCATCAACTTATCGCTGCTGAGACGGTTTTTCTTGATGATATGCCTTATAACGTAGAAGGCGCTCGAAAACTTGGAATCTCTGCGATTCAATTTGAGAATGCTGAACAATGTGAACAAGAACTCAAAGCACTAGGACTCACCTTCTAAGTGGTATCCCTATGCAGACAAAAAAGAGCAGCGACGTGCTGCTCTTTGTATGCTTGAAGGAAACTCAATCTAAGTTACGAGTAAATGACATTCTCTTCAATGCCACTCACTAGTGATTGCGCGTTAGACCAACGAAACACTTTTTCGAGTACTTCATTTCCGCCCGGAGTTTTCCAGTTTCGCTCCTGACACTCTTGCCCGCCAATATGTTGATAAAACTCAACCGCAGGTTCATTCTGAGAGACGACTTCAAGATACAAACCACTGTCCTTAAAGTATTGCTGGTGCCATTCCGCTACCGCAAGAAGTAGCTGTTTGCCTATACCTCTTCCGCGATAACTGTCATCTACGTGCAATGCTTCAATAAAGCTGCCACGTTCAAAATCATGATTACCAAACACACAAACAAAACCAAGAAGAAGACCACCCTCTTCGGCTAAAACAATGTGTTGGTTGAATGGTGGATTGGTTAAGCGCGTTTGCCATATCAACAGTTTGTCGTCGATGGCTTCGCTATCCAAATAGCCATCACTCAACACACCACGGTAATGGCGCTTCCAACTGTCTGCGTGTAACTGCGCGATGCGTTCATAATCCTTATATTCCGCTAATCGTAATTCCATTACGTATTCCTATGTTCTTGTATTGCTTCTCTAACGAGCTTTGGCATTTTCCACCTCATTAACTGCATATTATTGGCAGATTTTACAAATCTATAGCCACAGCTCATTGATTAATACTACTCATTATTCGTTTAAAAGCAAAATATCCCACCAACGAAACCCAATTATTGCGAGTTTTCGCTTAACGATAGAAATGTCACAACTCGAAACAAAGTCATCGAACTTTAGTTTGACTTACACGTGTACGCTGATATTCTGGCGTACAGTTGTTAGCTCAAAGTTAGGGACACATTGTGAAGCATAATAAACCACCACTTATCTGGTTGAATATATTGATATTTTCCGCCAGTTTTATTCTCACCTTTATTGTACTGCCTTGGTATGCATACCACTTCGGTTTAGGCTGGGAGCATCTGATCTGGGGCATTATTGCCTTTAGTTTCACCAACCTCTCTATTACAGCGGGCTATCACCGCCTTTGGAGTCACAAAACCTACGAAGCTCACCCAGTTTTACGATTCATCTTTGCCATCGGTGGTGCTTTCTCTCTTCAAAACAGTGCAATGCATTGGTCATCCGATCATCGTGTTCACCACAAACATGTCGACGACAACGACAAAGACCCATACTCAGCAAAACGTGGGTTCTGGTATTCACATATCGGTTGGATGCTTCGTGATTACAACAAATCAAAAGAGAATGAGTACACTAATTGTCGAGATTTGAAGCGAGATAAAATCGTCGTGTGGCAGCACAAATATTATGTCCCTTTGGCTATCGCAACGAACATTGGTTTCCCACTGGCTCTTGGGCTTCTATACGGTGATATCTGGGGAATGTTCCTAATTGTCGGTGCTGCTCGTCTGTTCTTGAGCCATCACACCACTTTCTTTATCAACTCATTGGCGCACGTTTGGGGTAAACAAACCTTCACCGATAAAAACACAGCTCGTGACAATGGCATTTTGGCATTCTTTACCTTTGGTGAGGGCTACCACAACTTCCATCACATCTTTGAGAACGATTACCGTAATGGCGTTTACTGGTGGCACTACGATCCAACCAAATGGCTGATCAAATCTTGTTCTTGGCTGGGGTTAACAACGAAGCTTCGCACGACGTCAACGTTTCGCATAGAAAAAGCACGCGCGACGCAGTTATTGAAGAAAGCCAAAGAAAAACTAGAGAGTAAGCCAAACAGCCAGTCGATTCGCGATCAGCTTCAGAAGGAGTTCGACGCATTAGTGCATCACATGCAGGAGTACTACGAAGCGCGCAAAGAAGTACTTGGCGAGAAAACGGCAACAGTAGTGAAAAAGTATGAGCGATCCGTTTCCAAATTAAAATACCAACAAATTAAGGAAGAATTTGAACGTCAACAACGCAGTTGGAATCTCTTAGTGCGTCGCTACGCGTAACGTGTAACTCGCGCTTCAATATAAAGACGTCAAAACAAATGCTCCGTTAATTCGGAGCTTTTTTGTTCAACCAAGCCCCTTTAACGTGATCTAGCTCGAACTATCGCTTTTCTCACTTTTTAATCATTTAGTACGATTTTTATTCGATTGAATGTTCATATTTTCGTTTCTTTAAAATCCAGAAAACTAGTACATAACACCTAAAAAACGTAATTTAAACAATATAATCCAATGCAATTATTTATTAATCTATTATTTGTTTTAGATCATGCTAGCTCTAATTTAGTCTCGTGCCACAGGAAAGAATTCTGTAAATTCCCAGACATAAACTGAAACAGTTTCTTTCTTTTTTTCATAATATCTGGAGACAACCCTATGTTAGAGCTCTTAATTGGCTTGGTAGTGACCATTGCTGTGGGTTATTTCATTGTCAAAGGCTACAAAGCTGCTGGCGTGTTATTAACCGCAGGTATTAGTTTGCTTCTTATGACTGGCATTCTTGGCCATGACGTTCTGCCATCAAAAGTAACCTCAACGGGTAATATGGTGACGGACGCACTAGAGTACGTAAAATACATGCTTCAATACCGTGGCGGCGGTCTTGGTATGCAAATCATGCTACTTTGTGGTTTTGCGTCTTACATGACACATATCGGCGCAAACAATGTTGTTGTAAAACAGTTCTCTAAACCGCTTTCTGTTATCAAGTCTCCATACGTCCTTTTGGTAGCGGCTTACATCGTGGCATGTTTGATGTCTCTTGCAGTGAGTTCAGCAACAGGTCTGGGCGTGCTATTAATGGCGACCCTATTCCCTATGATGACGGCAATGGGTATTTCTCGTCCAGCAGCAGTGGCAGTGTGTGCTTCACCAGCGGCAATCATTCTGTCGCCAACATCAGGCGACGTGGTTATCGCAGCAGAAAAATCTGGTCTCGCGCTTGACGTATTTGCGGTTCAAACCGTACTTCCTGTTTCTATCTGTGCAATCATCGTAATGGCGGCAGCCGCTTTCTTCTGGAACAAATACCTAGATAAGAAAGACAACACACCAATGGAAAGAATCGACGTATCTGAGATCAAAGCAGATGCTCCAGCATTCTACGCTGCGCTACCTTTCCTACCTATCATCGGTGTTTTCCTATTCAACGGTCGCACAATCCCTGGTCTAAGCCTAGATATCTACACGATCGTGGTTGGCTCGATTTTCTTAGGTGCGGTTATTCATTACGTTGTTAATAAATTCGACGGTAAGAAATCTCTTGAAGATCTAGACTCGTGCTACACAGGCATGGCGGATGCGTTTAAGGGTGTAGTAATGCTTTTGGTTGCTGCTGGTGTGTTTGCTCAAGGTCTTATGTCTATCGGTGCGATCGACAACCTTCTTCACCTTGCGGATAACGCAGGCGCAGGCGGTATCGCACTAATGCTTATCCTAACAGGTCTAACCGTGGCGGCAGCAATTGCAACAGGTTCTGGTAACGCACCATTCTACGCGTTCGTTGAACTTGCTCCTTCACTGGCTGCGAAAATGGGTTTGAACCCAGCGTTCCTAATCATCCCAATGCTACAAGCTTCTAACCTAGGTCGTACTATCTCGCCAGTATCTGGCGTAATCGTTGCTACTTCAGGTATGGCAAACATCAGCCCATTTGAGGTAGTAAAACGCACATCAGTGCCAGTTCTAGCGGGTCTGATTACTGTGATCATCGGTACTATGGTTCTTGTACCAATGTCAGCGTAAGCGCTAATCACAATCACTAGTTCGTAAAAGCTCGGCAGTTTTGTCGGGCTTTTTTATTTCTATTCCACAGACCTTGTCACCACCTTTCCTCTCTTTGACACCTCATACTGAATACGCAATACGTCCCATAATTACAAAACATTGCACATTATAAGTAAGTCTAATTTGCTTAATATCTCAACTACTTATATAAAGTCCAAATACATTCACAAAATGGAACTTACTATGACTTCACTTATTGTTTTCATCGTCATCATTTTGCTTATCGCGGTGTTTGCGGTCAGTATTTACAACAAACTAGTGACGCTGCGTAATCGCTTTAAAAACAGCTTTGCTCAGATTGAGGTTCAGTTAAAACGTCGTTACGACCTGATCCCAAATCTTGTCAGCACAGCGAAAGGTTACATGGAACACGAAAAAGAAACCTTCGAGCGAGTCATCCAAGCGCGTAACCAGGCAATTTCGGGCTTGAAAGCAGCAAGTGACGCGCCAGACAGCGATGCGGCAATTAGCCAACTGGCACAAGCAGAAGGCATGCTACAAAATGCACTAGGTAAGTTAAACGTCGTCGTTGAAGCTTACCCAGAACTGAAAGCCAACGAAACCATGACTCAGTTGCAAGAAGAACTAACCAGCACGGAGAATAAAGTCGCTTTTGCTCGCCAAGCTTTCAATGATGCTGTTACCAGCTACAACACTTACAAACAGACTTTCCCACCAGTCTTGTTTGCCAATATGTTTGGCTTCCAAGATGGTAAGTTGCTGGAGTTTGCAGACAGCGAAGCAATCCAAGAAGCGCCAAAGGTTGAGTTCTAATGGATTTTTTCGACCATCAAGATACCGCACGTCAGCGTACCGGGCTTTTGGTGTTTCTGTTCTCCTTAGCAGTATTAATCATCACAAGTTTGGTCAGCGTACTATCCATTACTATTTATTACGTAGTAACCGGCGAGCCATTTGATCAACGCACCGCTATTACTTACACCTTGCTGTGCTTTGCAGGTGTGGTACTGGTCGTCGCAATCAGCTCTATGTTCCGCCTATCTGAACTTTCTTCCAATGGCGGTAGTGGCGTCGCTGAAAGTATTGGAGGTAAGCTTATTTCCTCAAATACAACGGACACAAAACACCGCCAATTACTTAATGTGGTAGAGGAGATGGCGATTGCTTCTGGCATTCCTGTCCCCCCTGTTTATGTGATGCCAGAAGAGCGAGGCATTAACGCTTTTGCTGCAGGTATGAGCATTGATGATGCCGTTATAGGTGTCACGCAAGGTGCGCTCGACAGCTTTTCTCGTGATGAACTGCAAGGCGTCATTGCCCACGAGTTCAGCCACGTATTGAATGGCGACATGCGCATGAACACGCGCTTGATTGGCGTCTTGTTCGGCATTACTTGTATTGCGCACTTGGGTCACTTGGTTCTCGACAATACACACTACACTAGCCGTTCATCAAGAAGCTCTTCCGATTCCGATAAAGGCTTCGCTGTCATCATGCTGATCGCGGTTGTGTGTTTGGTGCTCGGTTGGGTTGGTACTTTATTTGGCTCAATGATCAAAGCAGCTATCTCACGACAACGTGAGTTCTTGGCGGACGCGAGTGCAGTTCAGTTTACTCGTAATGACCAAGGTATTTCAGGTGCGTTGAAAAAGATTGGCGGTCACGCATCTGGCTCTAGCTTGGATGCACAAGCGAGCAGCCAAATGAGCCACATGATGTTTGGACAAAGCAGTTTGTCTGGCTTCACCGGCTTCTTTGCTACTCACCCGCCTCTCGAAGAACGAATCCGTCGCATTGAACCCAACTGGGACGGCAGTTTTTCGCGCAGAAATCATAGCCAAGCTTCGACGTTTGCTCATGAACAAGTCAGCGGATTTGCTTCGGATGCCGATTTCGGCTCTCAAGACCATGAACCACAAAGTGTCACTCCAACTTCCTCAGAACTAAGTGACACAGGAAAACAACTGATCAGCCAATTGCCCCAAGACTTGGTAGACATTGCCCGTGAACCCTACAGTTCGCGCTTTATTGCATTGCTCCTGATCTTTGATGGCAGCGATGTGCAACGTGAGATGATCAAAGGTCATATTCCAATGGTCTCGCACGCAAAGCTGTTACCATGGCTGGATTACGATTTGCCCCTGCACTTAAGGCTTCCTCTGCTAGAGCTCGCCATCCCAGCACTTAAATCAATGAGTGAAGGTCAGAAAAACAGACTTTGCCAAGTGTTGCGAGAGTTGTCTCAAACGGACAATCACTACTCACTGGGTGAATGGTGCGTCATTAACTTGCTGGAAAAGCAGCTTCTTGCGCCTTTTGGCTCTACTCGCCAAAACAAGACATTCAAGCAACTCCAAGAAAGCGTGCACTGGTTGCTACGTGAATTGGCGTGGGTCACGCATTCAGAACGAGAAGGTGCACAAAGCGCATTCAACGCTTCGCTCACCTCGCTAGGATTTGCAGAAACGACATTGGAAGCGCCAAACAACAACTGGCGTTTAAGTCGCGCTGCATTGGAGCTGTTGTTGCAACTTAAACCCCTTCAACGGCGACAGTTCGTTAAAGCGTGTCGTTTAGCAATTGAGTCTGATGGTAAGATCACCGTCGCGGAAGGCGAATTGTACCGCGTGATAGCGTGTTTCTTGGAAGTTCCAGAACCGCCGCTTACCGTGACGCTTTAACTGCAAAAAGTAAAACGCCAGCGATGATCGCTGGCGTTTTTGTATTCGGCTATAAGTGACGCTGATTAAGCAGCTTTAAAGCGCTCTGGAATCTTAGTGATGCTTTGACGATAGCTGAACCACAAGTAGGTTACCGCTAATGAGAAGAACAAGTAAGACAAAGCAAACACGATTGGAGATGTAATCAGCTCGGCTGACATACCCCACATTACGCCAATTACCGTAATCGTCAATTTAGATAACATGCCACAGATCAGTAAGAACAAAGCAAGCTGTGGGAAACGCGAACTACGGAATGCGAAGAAGTAGCAGCTACCTACTGCAAGCGATGCAATAGAAAGACCTAGCATGAATGAATGGATGTGATCTGCTGATGCGACACCTGCAGAAACAGAAGCCATAAGTAATAGGAACAATTTCATAAGTCACCTCACTACGAGTAGAGAAAAGCATCCTTTCATTAATGAAAACTCATTTTGCGCCCTATTTTGCTTATCTATTTAGCAATTACAAGCACATTTTTTGCTCAATTTATGTTCACCCCCTCCTTTTGAATCAAGTTATTACAAGCAGTTAACATTCTCTAATTTATAAACCCTTTAGATCCTGCACTTACAGAAAACAGTCTCTATTTTGCCCACTTTTGTTACAGAACATTAACACTAAAATATTTTGAAACTTTTTGCTTAAACTGTGAGCCAAATACCCATGCTCTAGCTATAAACCTTGTTTCACTTAGGATCTCACTACCAAACCAACGATTCTTTACGTTAGATCAACATTTCCTTCATATATAAAACGCTCTCATTACAACCATTTTTAATGCTTCGAATTATTTTTAGTAATAGGGGTAAAAAGAGATTCCAATCACACATTTATTGGTTATAATCCGCGCTCATTACGTTATGCGTTGAAAAATGCAAACTTATTTTGAGTAAACCCTATCTTTAAACCGACTCCTCTTTGCTATCTGCCAAGAGGTATTACTGAGAACAAAAATGAGCAAGATTGATAAAGCTATGCGCATCCTGCTAGCAGGATTCTGTATCAACCTTTGTCTTGGCATCCTGTATGCTTGGAGTGTATTCAACAAAGCACTAGTGACTGAGTCAGGCTGGAGCGCAGCAGAAGCATCTGCACCTTATGCGACTGCAACTATTACTTTCTCTATCTGTCTTCTTGTTGCAGGTATTCTTCAAGACCGTATGGGTCCACGTTTGATCCTTATTCTAGGTACTGTTCTAACAGGTCTAGGCATGATCGCGTCTGGTTTTGTTAACTCACCACTAATGCTGAACATCACTTTCGGTGTGATCACTGGTGCAGGTATCGGTTTTGGTTATGCGTGTCTTTCTCCTTCAGCAATGAAGTGGTTCCACGCATCTAAGAAAGGTATGGTTAACGGCATCATCGCAGCAGGTTTCGGTCTAGCAGCTATCTACCTAGCTCCTGTGACTTCTGCGCTGATTGACAGCATGGGCATCCAAACGAGCTTCCTAGTTCTTGGTGTTGGTATCCTTGCTATCGCAGTTCCTCTAGCTGCAACAATCAGCAACCCACCATCGGATTACACGCCAGCAGAGCCTAAAGTAAAAGAAGGTCAAGCGCCTAAGGTTGTGAAGAAGTCTGACGACCTAACTTGGAAAGCAATGCTTAAAACGCCACAGTTCTACTCTCTATGGATCATGTACGCGTTCGCAGCTTCTGTTGGTCTTATGATCATCGGTAACATCACGACTATTGCAAGCGTTCAAGCGAACCTACCAAACGCGGTTTACCTAGCGTCTATCCTTGCGGTATTTAACTCAGGCGGTCGTGTAGCAGCAGGTATGCTTGCAGACAAGATCGGTGGCGTTCGTACTCTTCTTCTAGCGTTCGTTCTACAGGGCATCAACATGGTTCTGTTCGCAACGTTCAAAACTGAGTTTACGCTGATCATCGGTACAGCAATCGCAGCAGTAGGCTACGGTACGCTTCTAGCAGTATTCCCTACTCTAACGGCTGAATTCTACGGTCTGAAGAACTACGGTACTAACTACGGCGTGCTATACACAGCATGGGGTATCGGTGGTGCAATCGGTGCTGCTGTTGTTGGTTTCTCAATGACTAACGGTGACGGTTACACGCTTGCTTACACTATCTCAGCGGCAATGATGGCGGTATGTATCGTACTGGCGTTCATCACTAAGCCACTGACTGAAGCGAAAGTAGCACAACTGAAAAACGCTTAATTGCCAGTCCAGTTCTATTTATCTAGTAGATCTGCAGAAATTGATTCGAAAAAGGCTTAACCTATGGGTTAAGCCTTTTTTATTGTTAGTTGGTTATGGAAAACACCGTCGAACTCGCACCAGATTACTATCTCGATAACTTCTTTAAGCTCACACAGCACGCTACCAAGTGGTACAGCGATTTACTTAGCCAAGATGAACATCAATGGCTATCCGCGTTTGAGAGCTTAAGCAAGCCTGCGCAGTGCCTTCTTGTACGCCTATACAGCCGTAAAGGGTGTTGGTTTCGCAGCGACAAACTCAACTACCAAGAAATTGAGAACATCCAGTCGGCTTTGGATGAATTGGCAACTCATGATTTTGTCTCGCTCTCCCCTGACCTAACAACGCAAGAATTAGCAGCGAATCTACTGACCAAGCCAGAGATCGTCATGCTCTATCCTGAGCATCCTAAATCCCTCAAGAAAGAAGCATTAGTAGCATGCCTGAGTGAAGAGCGTTTTGAGCTATTTGAGGCTCTGGATTTCACGGTGATTAAGCTTAACTCCGCGCACATGATTGATGTTTTGCTGACGCTGTTTTTTGCTAATACCCATCAAGACCTCAGTCAGTTCGTGCTCGACGATTTAGGCTTACACCAATTCGAACAATACCAGTTAAGTAAAGCGCGCCGATTCTTTGAGAGCAGAGAGCAAATCGATCGCCTTATTGAACTCAACGAACTTTCCAATCTCTATTGGCAATGTGACAAAAAACAAAAAGCGAATCTCGACATTCTTGTCGAAGCGATGCCAAAGCAGGTAGAACATCGCTACGTCGACCGTAAGCGTGAGCACATAATTAACGACATTGCGCGTGATTACGAACGCATAAACGAGCTTGAGATTGCAATTGCATTGTTTGAAACAACCACACTCGCCCCAAGTCGAGAACGTCGTGCTCGCATCTACGACAAGCTGGAACAAAACGATTTATTTTGTGACATTGTCACTGACATGCTCGCTCACCCTATTGATGTTTCCGAGCTTGAAGTGGCACAAAAGCTTGAACAACGCGTTAAACGTAAACAGGGCTTTAAAGTCCCGAGAACCACCAAGCCTAAATGCAACGAATACCACATCGAATTGGATCTATCACAGCAACGTGTTGAACTGGCAACCAAAGCACATTTCGAAAGTTTAGGTTGGACCGTTTTCTATTCTGAGAATACCCTACTCAACGGCTTGTTAGGCTTAACTTTGTGGGATGCGATTTTTGCACCAATAGAGGGGGCATTTATTAACGCTTATCAACATCGACCATTGGATTTGTATCACGCCGATTTTGCCGACAAAAGAAAACAACTTATCGACAATGCGCTTGAGCAAGTTCAACAAGGGAAGACGCAGGCGTTGTTTGATACATACCGAGATAAAGTTGGGGTCAGTAATCCCTTCGTCAGTTGGGCGTACGTGAACGAAGAGCTGATATCCCTAGCTCTTGAACATATCCCTAATGACCTGTTGGTCGAACTGTTTAACGTGCAGTTAAGTGATCTGAAACTCTATCGAAACGGCATGCCGGATTTGATTGCATTTAAAGAAGGGAAATTTGAATGGATAGAGGTGAAAGGTCCAGGCGATAAACTCCAAGATAACCAATGGCGTTGGATCAAGGAGTTCAATCGCCTCAATGTACCGTTCTCAGTCTGTTATGTATACCCAAGTGACTTCAAGATGCAGGATTCAGAGCGTTGTCATTGATTCGAGGTCAAGGAAAACGACGCCGCGTAATAGCCAGCTCTTTCCAAGTTGTTTGACGCAGAGATCGGGGCAATGACACGCTCCCGAAGGGCGAGCTGTCTTGGCTTGTATACTTTGTTGTCGATTCTTGATTTAGAGTGACTAGATCTTTAAATCGCCACCGCGTCTACAAACCAAGTCATTCTCGCTGAACCTAGCATCTTGAGGTTACTTGGGTATAACAGCACAAGCTTAGAAAAGAGCCAGAATGGTCTTAGCTACTTACTTTGGCGTTCTTCTGCCCTTTCTTCTCTTTCAATTGATCAATCACGTAGCTTGGTGCGACTTTCTCTAGTTCGCCCAAGCACTCGTCTGTTTTCGGGTTGTCGTAGCGAACATAAATGTCACAAACCGCATAAAGCTGCTCCGGCGCGCCAGAAATCAAATACGCTTGCTCAAAAGACTTCACCGATTTGTCTAGGTTGTACTCTTCTTGCAGTACACCATTGAGGTACCAGAAGTAACTGTTATCTTTCGCCATGTTGGCTGCTTTCTCAATCTCTAAAGCTGCACTCTTCTTGTCATCAAGACGCACAAGCGTTAACGCTTTCGAGTAATGCAAAGATGCGTTGTCAGGATGAAGCTTAATTGCAGAATCCAGCGTCTTTACTGCATCGGCATCGCGTTGCTGCGCTCGGTAGTTGTCCGCCAAGCTTAACCAGATCTGTGAATTCTCCGGCTGATTGATCACCAAAGCTTGATAGATTTTATCCGCTTTATCCCATTCATGATGCCAACGATAGACATCCGCCAATAACAGTTTGGAACCGTTATCTTGCTTGTTCTCTAAATAGCTGATCAGTTCAGCAACCGGGGCTTCAAGCGTTTGCTTTTGCTCGCTGCTCACGTTAGAAAAATCACGCACTAAGTTGGTCGCCGCAGTAATGCGAACCATGGTTTCTTGGTCACTCAATAATGGCTCAATCATGCGCCAACGATGTTCAATCGTATATGGCTCTGCTCCAACAATCGCGGCTTCACGAACCGCAGGGTCTTGGTCTTGAAGGCTGCGTGCAACCGCTACCAGCGCGTTTTGACTTGGGTAGTTCGCCAACTCGTGCAGTGCTTCAATACGCTTTTCAACGGGTTGTTTGATGTCCTGCGCTTGATAAGACAGCTTCGCAACCATTTGCTGTGGCGACATCTGCGCTGAGTTTGCTTTTTGAGCGCTTGTCACGCTCGCTGATGAGACTTGGTCTGGTGCGAGCAAGGTTTCATCTTGTGCAATGACAGATTGGCTTGCGGTGATACCTAAAGCGACAACTAACAGTGTTTTTGAGAATGTCATATCAATCCCCTTAAAATTTGGTTTCGAATACAGGACGCTTCACCGCTTGTTGGCGTAACACTGCATCACTGTATTTGCCATGTGCCACAGGGTTACCCGTTGCACGAAGAATGTATGCCATTGCCTTATCAGCATGAGAGAAGAACTTTTTCCAACCTGCACACAGGTAGTTCAACCCGGGTTCACCGTCTTTGGTGCGGATGAAACGGTTTTTCGGACACTCACCGTAGCAAGCAAATTGGTAATCACACTGTTGGCACTGCTTGGTTAACGAGCGAGTCTTGGCAAAGCCAAACTTTTGCTGATCAGGACCATAGGCCAACTTGTCTAATTTTTCGTGGTGGATGTTGCCAATCTTGTACTCTGGATAAACGTAGTGGTCACAAGCAAAAACATCACCGTTTGGTTCCATTGCCAAGCCTTTGCCACAAATCTCGCCCAGTGTACAAAGTGGGTTTTTGCGCCCCATCCAAGTCTCGACACTCGCTTCAAAGTACTGCACAAACACTTTGCCAATGTCGTGTTGAATCCACTCATCAAAAATCGCGATAAGGAAGTTACCCCACGCCTCGTCTGCCACACACCAAGGCTCTACTACAGAGTCTTTGTGACCAGGAATAAGACGCTTGTCACCTTGTTTCAGCTGCTCTTGCGGCTGCCATGTTTGAGGTGCGGTAGTACGGAACGTTTTTTGTTCCACGATGGGAATGAACTGCATTTGCGGTGAGCGTACTTCATCACGCAGGAATCGGTATACCTCAAGAGGATTGCGGCTGGTTAGATTGTTTACACAAGTCAGCGTTGCGAACTTTACTTCGTGTTTGTGCAGCAGTTCAACAGCCTTCATCACTTGGTTAAAGGTACCACGACCTGCGCGGTTGGTTCGGTAAGCGTTGTGCATCATTTCTGGGCCGTCGATACTCAAACCGACCAAGAAGTTATTTGCTTTCAGAAATGCACACCAATCGTCGTTGAGCAAGGTGCCATTGGTTTGTAGATCGTTAGAAATGGCCACGCCTTCAGGCTTGTACTTAGATTGAAACTCAACAATCTTTTTAAAGTAATCCAAGCCCAACATCGTTGGTTCACCACCCTGCCAAGAGAAGATGATTTCCGGCGTGTTCTGCCCTTCAATGTACTGACGAATGTAGGTTTCTAGAGTCTCTTCATCCATCACAGGCGTGCAGCCTTTTTTATACTCAAGTAAGTCCTGCTTGCTGAGGTAATAGCAGTAAGTGCAATCAATGTTACAAGCCGCCCCAATAGGCTTTGCCATGACATGTAAACGCTTAGAAGCTTTACCGTTGAACTGAGGGCCTTGAGTAATGTGCATACGTCACCTTTTTCGTTATGAAATTCAGCTGAGAACACTCATAAGCGTGCCATTCTCACCTTGATGACCTAATCATAAATCTCATTAATACAAGAGGCTTGTTATACCGTTTATAACCTTTTTTCATAGCGTTTATTGCTAATATTTATCGCGACTTTTTTGGCGAGAAACTATTGATGAAATCATTTAAAAGCAAATCGTTAACCGCACTTTCTATTCTATCATTCAGCGTATTAATGAGTGGTTGTGCAACTCAATCATCGCATCCTATCGCGCTCAACATTGATCAAGACATGGTGTTGGTTGAAGGCGGTTCATTTGTCATGGGATCGGACAGCGACTCCGCCAAGAAGGCAGAAACCCCAGCACGCGAAGTAAAGGTAGACGACTTCTACATTTCCAAATTCGAGGTCACTCAAGAATTGTTTGAATCTGTCATGGGTTCTTCAATGAGTTACTTCCAAGGTGCAAACATTCCGGTTAATAACTTGAGTTGGCAGCAGGCGAATTACTTCATCGAGAAGTTGAACGAACTCACAGGTGAAAACTACCGCTTGCCGACAGAAGCGGAATGGGAGTTTGCCGCGAAAGGCGGTAAGAAGAGCCAAGGTTTCACTTACGCAGGCTCAAACAACATTGCTGATGTGGCGTGGTATGCCGACAACTCTAAAAACCAAGCTCACCCCGTTGGTCAGAAGCAACCCAATGAACTCGGTCTTTATGACATGACAGGCAACGTTGGTGAATTTGTTATTGATGCTTATGACGACACCTTCTACCGCTTTGGTCCAACCGAAAATCCAAACAACGCTAAAGACGAAAAAGCAGGCTTAGCACACAAATCCGTACGAGGCGGCAGTTTTGCCTATGATTCTGATGAATCAGAGAATTTCCGTCGAGACTTCGCCAGCCAGTCTATAATTATGTCGGACATGGGACTTCGCCTTGCGAAAGATGCTGATTAAGCACGATTACGCATGAGAAACGACGTGACGGCCCCTTTGCGCATTCTTACCAATTAAGACGTCTCTTGGTTAGGGAAATGGTTAGGGAAAGAGGCTAAACCTACGTTGTTCTCATTTAACCTCAAATGTATACAAACAATACATTCAAACTTAGGTAAATAATAATATGAAGAAACACATCTGTGCCCTTGCAGTCTTATCTGGTTTATCATTCTCAGCGATGGCTTTAGATTGCGATCCAAACTTACTACCTTCTTGGAAACATGGCACAAGTAAATCTGCGATTGTTAACTATGTTGATCAATCTACTGATGCTTCGAAAAAAACCTTCATTGCAGAACAAGACCGCATCGCGGTGTTCGACAATGATGGTACGTTATGGTCAGAAAAACCGTTTTACTTCCAACTGGCGTATGCGCTAGACGAAGTGAAACTGATGGCAAAAGACCATCCAGAATGGAAGACACAAGAACCATTTAAATCTGTACTGAATGACGATATTGAAGGCGTCTTCAAAGGCGGTGAAAAAGCACTACTTGAGATCGTCAAGGTCACTCATAGTGGTATGACGGTAGAGGAATATCAGCAAAAAGTCGCCGATTGGCTGAAAGTCGCGAAAGATCCACGCTTTGGCAAAGCTTATACCGAACTTACATACAAACCAATGCGCGAAATGGTCACCTACCTGCAAGAGCATGGTTTTAAGACTTACATCGTATCAGGTGGCGGTGTAGACTTTATGCGCGTTTGGGCACCAGAGGTGTACGGTATTCCCGAAGAGCAAATCATTGGCAGCGCGCTAAAATACAAGTACGACTACAACGACGGTAAGCCAACCGTGACCAAGTTAGGTGAAATCCTCACGATTGATGACAAAGCCGGTAAAGTTGAGAACATTCAGCACATCATCGGTAAGAAACCCGTTCTCGCGATTGGTAACTCAGACGGTGACCACGCGATGATGCAATGGGCAACCAGTCAACCAAACTCTATGGCGATGATCGTTCACCATACCGACGAAGAGCGTGAGTGGAAATACGACCGCAAGTCCAGTGTGGGTCATTTAGATAAAGCAATGGATGAAGCCAATCAGCGTGATAACTGGCACCTCATTGACATGAAAAATGAGTGGTGCACGGTGTATTAACCATACCTTTGCAACTGACAAACTCCTCCTTAGTGAGGAGTTTTTTTATTAATTTTCAAACGTTAGTCTTTTCTTCACGAACACTTCACGACTCTTCACACAAAATGCCTCCCATCGAAACGAAGAGGTAAATATATAATGAAAAAAACAGTCCTGACGATTCTCACAGCAAGCTCATTTTCGGTTGCAGCAGCACCTTACGTGGGTTTGGAATACGGATTCGGCACCACAGATCACGATTTTGAACCATCTTTTCAAGCTGACGGTGTGAATCTGAACCCTGAATTGGAAGACGGTATTTTTGGTGGCTTCATTGGCTACTCTATCAATGATTCTTGGGCTGTAGAACTGGGTTATAACCAATTTGATCTTGATGATGGTCGTTCCAAAAATCTTGGAATTGTCGATATCAAGGGTCAAAAATACCATCATGAAATGGATTGGGACGCTTCAATCAAAGCCAAACAAATTACGTTAGCGCCTGTGTTTAGCTATGCGTTAAACGAAAAGTGGACAACAAAAGTTAAAGCAGGTTTGACTTACACTCAGTACGAATCCAAAGCAAGCAAATCAGAAGAACATGAGCTTGTTATGAATGACGACGTCGAAATGAACAACACCTTGTTCCACCGTTCTGAAAAAAATAATGAGCTCGGTGCAATGCTATCTATTGGTGCGGAATACAAAATCTTCCCTCAATTGACCATCGGCGCGAACGCAAAATACCAGCTTGATAGCTACGCAAACACAGCATCAATCAACGTAGGCTCTACTTACTACTTCTAACTTAGGAAGCCATTAGCATGAAAAAACTGATTATTACGACAACATTAGCCCTAATTTCTGGCTCTGCATTGGCTGCCTTCAACGGTCCTGAAACCGCAGCAATCAGCACTGTAAAAGCGGCGCAAAATGCATCTGATGATAGCTATGTACTGTTGACAGGTAACATCGTTCAAGCACTTGGTAATGAGACTTACCTATTCAAAGACAACACAGGTGAGATTCAAGTCGAGATCGATAACGAAGACTGGATGGGTCAAGACGTATCACCGCAAGATCGCGTTGCCATTCGTGGTGAAGTAGACTCTGAATGGACAAAGACTCAAATCGACGTCGATACGATTCAAAAGCTATAAGCCACACGTTCAAACGAGATCCTTACTCTTGTTAAGTACAAAGCCACCGCATTGGGTGGCTTTTGTGCGTCTCTTAACAAACGCTCAAGCATGGGCAATTGGGCGGTAGGACCAAGCGAATACTTTTAGATCTAACATCAAATCGAATTTTACGGGAACGATAAGGCTCACCATCAAGATTTAAAGGCAGTGCTTTAGGGAAATCGATCTCCAACCAACTCGCCTGAGTATGCTTAACAAACTGCCCAGTCTCAGTTGGATTTTGAATTTCATCAATGACCTGAGGTAGCTCATGGGCCAAGAATGGATGCACCAAAGTAATGTCCATTAAGCCATCATCTATCAATGCATTTGGCGCAAGCTCTTGACCTCCTCCCGCAAGGCGACTATTACAAAACGCCCCAACCAAGATCTCCCCTTGATAACTGCCCTGCTCAATTGTGAGGGAGCCATCATAAGGTTTAAAGCCAAGCACCTTCACTAGACCGGTTAATGTGTAGGCACCACCACCCAAAAAGTTTTTCAGTTCAACTGGTGTTTCAGCGGTAATTTCTGCTCCAAAGCCAGCTGCAGCAATGTTAATAAAATAGCGATCATTAGCTTGAACGCAGTCTACCGCAACAGCGTCACCATTGACGGCAAGTTCGATGGCTTCTCGAATCATGATTGGGATTTTCGTAGCAGTCGCGAAGTCATTCGCCGTACCCATTGGGATAATGGCCAATTCTGGACGAACGTTCGCCTCAATCTGATTCAAAGCTGTTACCGCTTCGTTAACGGTGCCATCGCCACCAGCAACAACAATACGTTTCATTCCTTGATTGACCGCTTCACTCACTAAACGAGTCATGTCTTGTGATTCCCAAGTGACCCGAACTTGCAGATCCACACCTTGTTCTCGCATTCGCATGATCTCACTGCGAAGCTCAGGCGTTCCGGCTTTCTTACCGTTTAGAATGGCTCGTATTGTCTTCATACTGGTCCTTTACTCTTCGATTGCTTTCCCTGCTTGCTTGAGTTGAGCTCTCAACCATTGATGCGCACTTTCATTGTGACGACTAGAATGCCAGATTGCACAAAGGTCATGAATTTTGTCACTAAAAGGAAGCGGGACGGCTTTAATATTATACGTTTTTGAAAAGTGTTGAATGGTCGACAACGGCAGCATACCGATGTATTCACTACCATTAATGACTGGCAGCATTTCCATTGCACCAGATGCGCGATACACGATATTCCTTTGCGCTAGATCTGCAATATCTTCCTCATTCATCAAACTTTTACGCGCATGCCAACGCGAAACCACGACGTGCTCTTCCGCCAAAAATTGTTCTACAGAACAAGAGTCATGAATTCGTGGATGCTCGGCACTGCACACCACCATCAAACGCTCGGAAAACACAGGCTCTACTTTGAGGACAGTACGACCACGCGGTGGCATATCGATAATCAAATCATATCGTTGTAAACGCAGATCGCTTTCGTAATCTTCCGTGAACAAAGGATGCACTTCCAAACCGACACTCGGCGCGTTTTTACGGATTTGGCGCAGGAGCTGCGGCATTAACTCATAACTGGCAACTGAGACGCAGGCGATGGAAAAAATACGATTGGATACTTTAGGATCAAAACTGCTCGAAGCGGATAAGGTAGAAGTAAAGTTTTTCAGCGCAGCGACCATCGCAGGATAAATATCCATAGCAAAACTGGTCGGCTCGACACCCGATGTGCTACGGTGGAACAGTGGCTCATCATAAATGTCACGCAAACGAGCGAGTGCTTTGCTCACCGCAGGTTGGCTGATATCAAGACGAGCAGCAGCCTTAGACAGGTTCTGCTCTTCATAAATCGCCACAAAAATGGGGATAAGGTTTAAGTCGGTGCTCTTCATTTTGCAAACATAAAACAGGACATGACCTTATTTTAGCTAACAGTATGATAGTTAACGACTCAGAACTCTAGATTTGAGCGTCTATGCATGTTTTCGCGAGTTTTAACCTCGCATTGACGAAGAATATTCTGAAAATCACTCAGGATTTTCCTAGGTAAGGGGTCAAGAATGCACTCGCCTCTTCACCGCATAAGCCAACTTCTACTTCAACGCCACCTTCTTTTAGGATTTCGATACCGCGACCAGCATTACGGGGATCAGGATCAAGCATAGCAACCACTACTTTTCTGATACCACAAGTCACTAAGGTTCTAGCGCAAGCTGGCGTGCGACCCACAAATGAACATGGCTCTAGTGTTACGTACGCGGTGACGTCACTTAGGTCTCCGTTGTATGCGTTTAGGGCTTCCACTTCTGCATGATTACCACCAATCGCTTGTGTGTGCCCTTCTGATACGATTTCACCGTTTTTGACCAGCACACATCCGACAGGCGGGTTTGGCTGACAGGCAGGCAGCGCGTTGCGTGATACTTCCAACGCACGAAGCATAAATTGTTGGTTCATTTGAATTTGATACTCGTTATTCAGAATTTGGGTGATGGATTCTAACGCCAGCATGCTTTCCTCGCTATATAAAAGTGTTTGCAATACTGATACGTCTTATCTCAACAAACGACTCATTGCTAAACCTAATCCCCATAAAAAAACGGGGCAAACCGTAGTTGCCCCGTTTGGTTACCCTTCAGACCGCATTCCGAAGTGTTGACTAACGAATTCTCATCGTTAGTTCAACTGCACGAAGCTGAGCCAATGCTTTGTTCAACTCCATGTGTGCCTGTGCAAAGCTGATATCGTCTACATGAGCACGAATGTTTTCTTCCGCAGCTCTACGAGCTTCTTCAGCCCTTGCTTTGTCGATATCTTTACCGTGAAGCGCAGTATCCGCTAATACAGTAACCACATCAGGTTGGACTTCGACCAAACCACCAGAGACATACAGGATCTCTTCAGGCTTGGACAAGTCACCAGTAATACGAGCAACGCCCGGCTTGATTTTACTGATAAGCGGTGAGTGACCCGGACGAATACCTAACTCACCATCCGCACCCGCTACCGCGATAGCATGCGCCGGACCTGAGTAAAGAGTGCCCTCCGCACTTACCACATTCAGTTGAAACGTATTTTGTGAAACCGCTATGGCCATATTGCCTCCCGCGCTTTACAGTTTTTTCGCTTTTTCAAGCACTTCGTCGATGTTGCCGCAGTACATAAATGCCTGCTCTGGGATGTCATCGTACTGACCATCAAGCAGCGCTTTAAAGCCTGCAATGGTGTCTTTTAGTGGAACAAATACACCCGGTTGGCCCGTAAACACTTCAGCTACGTGGTAAGGCTGAGTTAGGAAACGTTCGACTTTACGAGCACGAGATACCAAGCGCTTATCTTCTTCAGACAACTCATCCATACCCAGGATAGCGATGATGTCTTTTAGCTCTTTATAACGTTGCAGCGTTTGCTGAACTTTACGCGCCACATCGTAGTGCTCTTGACCAACGACTTGAGGGTCAAGCTGACGTGATGTCGAATCCAATGGGTCAATCGCTGGGTACAGACCCAAAGCAGCGATGTTACGAGACAGAACGACCGTCGCATCCAAGTGCGCAAACGTGGTTGCTGGCGATGGGTCAGTCAAGTCATCCGCTGGTACGTAAACCGCTTGGATAGACGTGATAGAACCATTTTTAGTCGACGTGATACGCTCTTGAAGCACACCCATCTCTTCTGCCAGTGTTGGTTGGTAACCTACCGCAGATGGCATACGACCAAGCAATGCCGATACCTCAGTACCTGCCAATGTGTAACGGTAAATGTTATCCACGAACAACAGTACGTCACGACCCTCATCACGGAAACGTTCTGCGATGGTCAAGCCTGTTAGCGCAACACGTAGACGGTTACCCGGTGGCTCGTTCATCTGACCGTAAACCATGGCTACTTTGTCGAGAACGCCCGCTTCCTTCATTTCGTAGTAGAAATCGTTACCCTCACGAGTACGTTCACCTACACCGGTAAATACCGACAAACCTGAGTGAGCTTTAGCAATGTTATTGATAAGCTCCATCATGTTTACCGTCTTACCTACACCCGCACCACCGAACAGGCCGATCTTACCGCCCTTCGCGAACGGACAAATCAAGTCGATAACTTTAACGCCGGTTTCCAGTAGCGCAGTGCTGTTAGATTGCTCTTCGTAGCTTGGTGCATCACGGTGAATTTCGTAAGACACTTGCTCACCGATTGGACCACATTCATCGATTGGGTGGCCCAACACGTTCATGATACGACCTAGGGTTTCTTCACCCACTGGTACCGTGATTGGGTTGCCCGTAGATTCCACTTCTAGACCACGTTTCAGACCATCCGAAGAACCCATTGCGATACAGCGAACCACACCGCCACCCAACTGCTGCTGAACTTCCAACATCAGTGAGCCGTTGCTTCCATCGTTGATTTTCAGTGCGTCGTAAACTTTCGGACCTTTGCCTTGTTCGAACTCGACGTCGACCACCGCACCGATGACTTTGACGATTTTGCCAATACTCATAATTTAAACCTCAAATTCTCTCTCTAAACCGCTTGTGCGCCGGATACAATTTCACTCAACTCTTGAGTAATCGCCGCTTGACGCGCTTTGTTGTAAACCAGTTGTAGGTCTTCAATCAGTTGCGCTGCGTTATCCGTCGCGGCAGACATTGCCATCATCCGCGCGGCTTGTTCACAAGCGATACTCTCAACCACACCCTGATAAACCAGTGATTCCACATAGCGTTGAATCAGGTGGTTGAGAATGTCTTGAGGAGACTGCTCGTAGAGGTAATCCCAACGAGCCTCTTTATCACGTGAAATGTCTTCTTTAGGGAACGGCAACATCTGCAATACCGTTGGTTTTTGCACCATGGTGTTTACAAACTGGTTGTAAACGAGGAACAAGCGGTCGATTTTGCCTTCGGAGTAGTGCTCCATCATGGCGTTAACCGCACCCAACATATCTTCCAGTTTTGGTGCATCACCAAGCCCAGAAGTCTGTGCCATTACTTTCCCTAGGGACTGGAAAAAGCTGATTGCTTTCGAACCAATGAGCGTCGTATCTACTTCAACGCCCTTCTCTTGCCAGTCCTGCATTTCTGCCAATACTTTTTTGAACAAATTACTGTTCAGGCCACCACACAAACCTCGATCGGATGAGATGATGATGTAAGCCACTCGCTTCACTTCGCGTTCTTGAAGGAAAGGATGGCTGTACTCCAGCGTACCGGACGAGACGTGACCGATAACCTTACGCATGTTCTCCGCGTAAGGACGGGACGCCTGCATGTTCTCCTGCACTTTGCGCATCTTGCTGGCGGCGACCATTTGCATCGCACTCGTAATCTTTTGCGTGCTACTCACGCTAGCAATTTTGGTGCGAATCTCTTTGGTATTTGCCATAACGGACTCCTGTTAGTGGTCCTACGATTGCAGCGCAGTGAACTCTTTCAGCAAGCTGTGTAGCTCACTCTCGATTTCGTCGTTGTAATCACCGGATTGGTTGATCTTGTCCAATAGCGGCTGCGCGTTTGTACGACCAAATGCCATCAACTCATCTTCAAAGCGAGATATTTGGTTTAACGCCACATCAGTGAGGTAACCCTTCTCTGCTGCAAAGATCGCCAGTGCTTGCTCAGCAACGGTCATTGGTGCGTACTGCTTTTGCTTCATGAGTTCCGTTACTTTCTCACCGTGGTCAAGCTGACGACGTGTCGCTTCATCTAGGTCAGAAGAGAACTGAGCAAATGCTGCCAATTCACGGTATTGCGCCAACGCGGTACGAATACCCCCCGACAGCTTCTTGATCACTTTGGTTTGCGCTGCACCACCTACACGAGATACCGAAATACCTGGGTCAACCGCTGGACGTAAGCCTGAGTTGAATAGCTGAGTCTGTAGGAAGATTTGACCATCGGTAATCGAGATTACGTTGGTTGGTACGAATGCTGATACATCACCCGCTTGGGTTTCGATGATTGGCAGTGCGGTTAGAGAACCGGTTTTGCCTTTCACTTCACCGTTAGTGAATCGCTCTACGTATTCTTCGTTAACACGTGCTGCACGTTCTAGTAGGCGTGAGTGGAGGTAGAAAACATCACCCGGGAAGGCTTCACGACCTGGTGGGCGTTTTAGAAGTAGTGAGATTTGACGGTAAGCCACCGCTTGTTTTGATAGATCATCGTATACGATCAACGCATCTTCACCACGGTCACGGAAGTATTCGCCCATGGTACAACCTGCGTATGGCGCTAGGTATTGCAGTGCTGCCGCTTCTGATGCTGACGCAACCACCACAATGGTGTTTTCTAGTGCGCCGTGTTCTTCAAGCTTGCGAACCACGTTGGCAATCGTCGATGCTTTTTGACCAATTGCGACGTAAATACATTTAACGCCCAGTTCTTTTTGGTTGATGATGGCATCAATCGCCATCGCGGTTTTACCTGTCTGACGGTCACCGATGATCAACTCACGTTGACCACGACCAATTGGCACCATGGAATCTACCGCTTTGTAACCGGTTTGGATTGGTTGGTCGACAGATTTACGGTCGATAACACCAGGGGCAATGACCTCTACAGGGTCCATACGATCGAATGACACTGCGCCTTTACCATCGATTGGTTGACCTAGCGTGTTCACGACACGACCTAGCAGACCGTTACCAACTGGCACTTCGAGAATACGACCGGTGCCTTTTACTTTCATCCCTTCTGACAAGTCCGCATATGGGCCCATCACAACAGCACCAACTGAATGACGCTCTAAGTTCAGAGCCAACGCAAAGCGGTTATCTGGCAGTTCTAGCATCTCGCCTTGCATAACGTCTGCAAGACCGTGAATTGTGATGATGCCGTCACTAACGGAGACGATAGTACCTTCATTTCTCGCTTCACTTTCGAGGTTGAAGTTAACAATTCGCTCTCTGATTAATTCACTGATTTCATTTGAATTTAATTGCATTTCTATACCCCGTTACACATGTAGGTTGGTCGCCAATCGGCTTAGGTTGGTGAGGACACTGCCGTCATACACGGTCTGCCCTGCTGTGATCACCACACCACCTACAAGGGATGGATCCAGTTGTGTTTCTAGTGTGATGGCTTTACCGTACTTTTCGGTTAACGCTTGTTTAAGCCTTGCCATCTGTTCCTCATCCAGAGGTTCTGAAAC